>CACZYY010000034.1 GCA_902785455.1 uncultured Spirochaetaceae bacterium | reverse complement strand
CATTTTCAGCAAAAAGTGCCGAAGAAGAGAGCAGAATTGCTGCTGCCAATGCGATAAGTTTTTTCATAGTTTTAGCTCCTTTACTTGTATCTTTTCATGGTTGCAAAAAGGACTCTTTTAGTCAAGATAAAGAAAAGGAGCTTTTAAAAGGATTATTTGCTTAAAGAGGCAGAGACAATCTCCAGTCCGTAGCCGTGGAATTCGATTCCTTCAGCATTGCTGATTTTTGTACAGTCAGAGTAGCTCAGTGTGTAGAGGACTGTTGCCGAGTCTGCTTTCAAAGTGACTTCTTTTCCCTTGCTGCCTGCGTCATCGGTGGCCTCTGTGACTTCTGCTGAGTCGGCTGCTTCAAATTCTACCTTTACCATTCCGAGTGATTCCCACTGACCTTTCGGGCAGATTCTAAGCTTGCTGTAGCCGGCTCCCGTGATTTTTTTGACTGAAATTTTGAGGACGGAAGTCTGGCTGATGCCTGCGAGCTGGGAAGAAGAAACCGTGCAGCTTTTTCCCCATGAAGTGTCATCGAGCTTTTTGTCGCCTGAGAGTGTAAGCTGGAGGTCTATTTTTTGGCTTGTGCCTGAGCCCGCGCTTGAGTTTTTCTTTTCTGCGTAGAACCAGACGTATCCCCCAGTTGCCGGATAGAAAGTCAGGTAATTGCCGCGCGATTTAAGTTTATTGACTTCTGTTGTAGCCTGAGCTGACTGAAGACCGGCTGCCTGCAGTAATGCGTAAATCTCATTTTCTGATACGGATTTACTGTAATATTCTAAACTTGTATTGCTAAAAAGATAGTTGCGGATTGCCTTTATGTCATCGAAAGTCGTTCCCTGCATGGCATATGCTGTGTCACGAACGTCATTACTGACATATCCCTGTTCAAAAAGGTAATCATTTGCTGCATTCGGCTTTGGATCAGAACCTGAACCTGAATCAGAATCGCTGCTGCAGGCTGAAAATCCCAGGCCCAGACAGAGGGCAGCGCAAAGTGACAAAAGTAATTTTTTCATAAAATCCTCCATAGATTATTTTTTTACTGAGGAATATTTTATGAGATGAATTCTGCTTTGTATTGGGAGAAAAACTCCTAATTTTGCTGGAATTTTTGAATCAGTTCTGCCCGGTTTTTGACGCAGGCCTTGTCGTAGATGAAGCTGACGTAGTTTTCAACGGAATGTAGCGAAATATAAAGGTCTCCTGCGATTTCCTTATTGGTCTTTCCCTGGAGAATTTTCTCGAAGATGATTTTTTCCTGGCGTGAAAAGAGTGAGAGTGCCGAATCAAGCTTTTTCTGAGCCTGTTCCATGCGTTTTTCGATGTATTCGCCGCCATTTTTCACGGTTTCGAGGGCCATGAGCAGTTCTTCCTCACTTGCGACCTTTGAGATATAGCCCTTTGCCCCGCTTTCCTTTGCCTGAAGGATGTAGCCCGGAGTGTCGTACATCGAGTAAATCAGGCATTTTGAATCCGGCCACCTGCTGCTGATTTTTTCAACCAGTTCGAAACCTGATTTGTCCTTCAGCTGCACGTCAACGATAATGATTTTGGGGAAATCTTTTGAATCAGAAAGTTTTGAAAGGCAGGAAAGACAGTCTTCCGGCGACGTAAAGACCTGGGCCACCTTCCACTCAGAATTTTCTTCCAGCCAGTTTTTGAGTCCGTTTAAAAGCATCTTGTGGTCATCAACGATAAAAAGTGACTCTTCCATTATTCCTCTTCCTTCATGGTCAGTTTGACCTGCATTCCCTCGTTCTTTTCGGTGAGAAATTCGATTTTAAGTCCTGCCAGCCTTGCGTACTGCATCATGTTGCGGATTCCGAAGTGAGTTTTTCTGCTGATTGACTTCATTTCACAGCCCACGCCATCGTCGATGAAAATAAAGGTGACTGATTTTCCTTCGCGGGGAATTTCCTTTTCGCGGACTAAAAGGGTGAGGTTTGATGCAAAGGAATGTTTTTCGGTGTTGGAAAGAATTTCCATGACGATTCTGGTGATGTATTTTGCATTTTCATTTCTGATGCTGATTTGCGGAAAATTTTCTTCGATATCAAATTGAAACTGAATCTTGGTGCGGAGAGAAAACTGCTCGCAGAGAGTCTGAACGACGGAAATTATGTCGACTTTTGAATCCCTGAGCTCGGCAACGGCAATTTCAGCCGGATTGAGGCCGTAGCAGATGTCCCTCATTCTTTTTATGCATTCGGTAAGATTTTTGACCGCTTCCTTCTGCAAGTCTTCGCTTTCTTCCTGAACCTTGAGCCTTTCCACGTCCAGCCTGAGGGCCCGGATGTCCTGAACGACTGAATCATGGATAGCCGAAGAAATTTCCGAGCGGACCTGTTGCTGCAGGGCAAAAACAAAGCGGGGTGAATTGATTTTCCTGAGCCTGAAAAAGAAAAATGCTGAAAGGACAAGGAGAATAAGGCAGAGGGCAAAAAGAAGGGGAAGGACCAGGCCTGAAAGTGACTTTCTCTTTTCGATGGAAGCGACTTTCTTGAAGGAATCGTTTTCGAAGACGTAAAAGTCAGTGTGGTTTATGTCGCGGAGATAGAGTTTCCCGTCCTGAATAAAAAGCGGAGCCGAATCAAGGCGTTTGGGAAAGGGCGTTTCAAAAACTTCCGCCATAATTCCGTTAAAATCGTAGGGCTGGTAGACTGAAAAATCCCTGCCGCTGTCAGAAATCGCGTAAATCTTTGAAAAATCAAGAACCCACTCACTGCCCCTCATGGAACCCCGGCTGTCGAGCATGAAGATATGTCCTTTGTAGGAAAGAAAATAATGAAAATTTGCGAAAGAGGATCCGTCCCGGTAAAAAAGCTGGCTGTGATTTGCGGTTACGGCTGCTTTTTCAGTCACCCTGCCGCTTTCATCGAGGCAGAAAAGAAAGTCCTCGATGCCTGAGTGATAGTTTTCTTTTTCTTTTGAGACAAGCTGGTCCAGAAGTGAAGACTGGTGCAGATAGCGGAGGGCTTCTTCGTTCAGAAGATTTTCGCCTGATTCACTTTTGCAGAAAAGACAGGGCTTAACGTCAAAATCAGCAAAGCCGAAAAGATAGTCCAGAAATCCTTGGTAATCCGGGGATGGAAGGTTGTCAAAATAAGCCTTTTTTGCCCGCTCAACAAGCCAGGGCTCAAGCTTTGTGTAACGCCGTAAGCCCTTTGACGAGTAGTTTCCGTCTGCATCTTTTTTGAGGACGTAGATTCCTTCGCCACGGAAGAGCTGGACTCCGTTTACGAATTCTCCGCCGTTGTGGATTGAAAAATAAAGTGACTCTGTTTCCGGGACATAGCAGAGGTTTGAAAAAAGCCCCGGGAACTTTGCGGGATTTTCAAGAATTAGCGTGGGTTTTTCTGAGCTGCCTGTTTTTTGAGCGTACAGGTTTTCGTAATCTGCTCCGTCAGTGCTTTTGGTAGTGAAAATCCATTCTCCGTACGAGCTTTTTACGCTCTGAAAAGTTTCTGCGGAAAGTGAAAAGGAAAAGACCGTGGAAAAAATCAAAAGGATAAAAATCCAGCCTGCAAAACGCTTCATAAATCCAATTATAAACTAAACATGGAAAAGTTAAAGCCTGTGTGATATAATCTCAATCCGTCATATAAACTAAACATGGAAAAGTTAAAGCCTGTGTGATATAATCTCAATCCGTCATGCGGCGATTTATTCTTTCCCTTACGATTTTTTTTCTTTCATTCTCGCTTTTTGCTTTTACAGCCTCGGACATAAAGCTCTTTACGCTTGAAAACGGCCTCAAAGTCTATTTCCTTGAGGACTCTTCTTCGCCGACTGTGAGGCTGGAACTTTGCGTGAACGCGGGATTTACAAATCAGGGGCGGGATAATGGCGGACTTTTTACCATGTATGCCCGTCTTTGCGGCGGAGAGATTTCAAATGATGCCGTCCGCTTTGTCTCAAAGGCGGCTCCGAGTGCGGCAGAAAAGGCAGTGATTGCTCTTTCTTCAAAACTCAAGCCCCTGAACATTTCTGATTTTGAACTTTCTTCTATTATAAACACCATGTCTGCTGAAAACGCCGAATATTCTGAGAGCGCGGCAGGATTCATAAATTCTGCGATTGACTCAAAAGTCTTTGCTCAAAATCCCTGGAGCCGTGAAAGCGGAGTAGTGCCCGGATCTTTTTCTGCACGCCGCAAGGAAATAATCCGCTCAGCCCTGGCTCAGATTTCAGAAAATTACTACATTCCGTCCAATTCTCATCTTTTTGTAAGCGGAAACATCACCGAGGGGGCGGCCCTTGCCCTGGTCAAAAAATACTTCCTTCAGTTTCCGGCAGGTTCTTTCTTAAGCCCGGTTGACGAGGGAGCCGAAAAAATCCGTGCTGCAATCGAATCCGGTGACAAAAAATTCAGCTGGGGGCGAAAGTTCGTTCTTTTCCACAAGGATTTTTCTGACGAAATGACTCAGATTGTCCTTCAGTACGCGAATCTTCCTTCTGACGGAGCGGATGCCCTTGCTTCATCATGGAATCAGGACGGATCTGCCTTCAAAAAACTTTTATTGAAGCAGAAAAACCTCAAAATCCTAGGCGACGAATACATCGACGTTTCTTCGGCTCAGGAAAAAAATGCCTCAAGGCTCATAATTCAGTCACTTCTGGGAAAGTCTAAGGTTTCTCCGGTTGTTCAGGCCGGGCTTTTCCTTTCTATGAGCCGTGACGAAGATGTTTTTTCTGAAAAGGAATTGCAGAAGTCGCTCAAAAAGGCTTCCACGGAATTTACCCGTCTTTCAGAAAGCAGCGATGCCACGATGGAAAACTTTTCGCGCTCCCTTGCATCTTCAAAAAATCCTGCCTTTGCCCTTGAATCCTTCTTCGAAAAAAATGACCGTCTTTCAAAAATCGACATGAAGGACCTGCAGAAAAAAGTTCTTGCAGAAGAGCCCTTTGTCTTCGTCTTTGTGAATCAGGCTGTCTATCAAAAGTACGAGGCTGAATTCAAAAAGGCTGGCTTTGAGCTGATCTTGCAGAAAGAAAGCGCCTGGTACAATCAGACCGCCTACAAAAATCTTTTGAAAGAGGACGGAAGCAAGGCAGAAAGCGACAAAAATCTTCTTGAGGAAATCGCTTCGTCTGCAGACCGCTTCATTTCCAAAAATCTCGATGAATTTTCATCCTTCACGCTTTCAAACGGAATCCCTGTCACGGTAAAGCGGAGTGAAAATTCAAAAACGTCAGTTCTTTCGCTCACGATTGCAGGCGGCGAGCTTCTTTTTGCCGACAAGGTTCCGGGGCTTGCCAGTGTTTTAAGCGATTCGATTGCGGTCAACATCAACCGCCAGCTGGATTTGTTTGCATCCAACGGCGCGATTTCAGGCTTTTACGAAGTTTCCTCAAAAACTCTTTCCACTCATTCGATTATCACCGTGACCTGCCTTTCGGGAGAATTTGACTTTGCGATTCAGGCGGCTTACACGGCCCTTGTTTACTGCGACATAACACCAGCGACGGCTGACGGCGTGACTTACGACGAGCGGACTCAGTGGAGGCTCAAAAGCGGCAGCACGGAATTCCAGCTTTTGTGCGAGGCTGTTCGTCTTTTGTACGGCGGCACGGATTATCCCAAACTTTACCGCGACGGCGAGGACAAGCCTGCAAAAAGCCTGGACTTTACGAAAATCCTTGAAGCCTATCCGCTTCTTCTTGATTCAACGAGATTTTCCCTGATTCTTTCGGGCGGCTTACCGGAGCAGGAAAAACTTCAGAAAGGCCTTGAGTCAACATTTGCCATGCTTACAAGCATTCAGCAGACCCGCTCGACTGATTTGCGCGTTCCTTCTCCTGACTTTGCAAAACTGAAAACCGGCGAAAAGAAGCTGGCCCTCCGCCATCTTTTTTTGACCGACATTTCCAAGGAAGAGGCTGGCCCCCGTCCGGCAGTTCTGATTCCGACGACCAAATTCCTTGATCCGGCCCTTTACTGTCTTCCCTCGCCAGACCTTGCCTCAACAGACCTTGCTCTTTTTGATGCCATTCTGATTGAAACGGTCGCCCGAATGGAAGCAAGGCTTACTCAAAAATACCCGGAGACTAAGGTTAAAGCCCAGCTCCCGGACAACGACCTGCCTTTTGCGCGGATTGTCGTTACCAGCGTGGAGCATACGGCTCAGGTTGATTCTGCCTATTCTGAAGCAGTTTCTTCTATTAAAAAGGATATTTCCCGTGAAATCGAAATAAAGACCGAGGGCGTAATCGACCTTGAAAAGAGTGACCTGCTTGCCCGGCTTGAAAACAACTGGCTCATGGCGGTAATTTCCGGGGCTGCAAGTCAGGCAGGAACGGCTCGGCTCATGCAGGGCGGGGAAGTGCAGAAAAATCCCAAGCTCTACCTGAACCAGTATCAGGCGGTTTCAAAGGCAAAGCCAGAGGATTATTTTTTGATTGCGGAAAGTTATTTTGATCAGAAAGCGCCACTCAGGCTCTACAGCAAGGACAGCAAGAAATAGGGGTGGATAAAAATATGCAGGAAAAAGCGATAAAAGAGACAAAAAAACGCGGGTTCACAAATTTTCCCTATGAAGTGTACCGTTGCCGGATTCCTGAAACTTTTCCGTTTTTTCCGCTTCATTATCATGATGATTTTGAAATTGTTTATGTTCTTGAAGGAACATTGGACGCAATCATTCATGCACAGCGTTTTGAATGTTCGGCGGGCGACATACTGATTATTCCGCCGCAGAAAATTCACGGATTTTTTCAGTACAAAAACACGCCCTGTCATTACACGAACATTGTCTTTTCACTTTCGCTTCTGGAGTCGCCTGATTCCGAGATTTTTAAGAAACTGCTGCAGCCTTACGAGAATGACCAGATTACCGTTCCGTATTTTCACAAAAAAGAAACGCTTTTTAACACAGAGATTATTGAAAGCGTGATTTCGCTGTTTGAAAATCGTCACGAAGCGGTCTTAAAGCCTTTTTTGGTGAAGTCGGATTTGTTTAGGATTTTTCATTATCTTCAGGAAATTGTTTCTGCCAGGGAAGTGAAATTGAATAATTCTGAACTCTATGCGAATAAACTCATCCCGGTCTTTAAATATGTGAGCGAGAATTACAAAAATCCGATTTCGGTTTCTGATGCGGCACAGCTCGTTCATTTTTCGGAAAGCCATTTCATGAACATTTTCAAAAAAGTCTCGGGAACAAGTTTTACAAATTATGTGAAAATGATTCGCCTTGAAAACGCCCGCGTGATGCTCTTAAGCTCGGACAAGTCGGTTCAGCAGATTGCGGATGAATGCGGCTTTGAAGACATTTCGTATTTTATCCGCTCGTTTAAGCAATATATCAAGCTCTCGCCGCTGAAATACAAGAAACTCGCCGTAATATAATAGTTTTGTCCAATTTTTAAGTAGAAAAATGCAAGAATTCCGCAAAAAGTAATATTATACTTAAAGCAATTTAATCTATTGGGGGCGCAATATGAAAAATTGTTTTAAATTGGGTTTTCGGTTTGTTCTTGTCGCTGTTTTGGCAAGTTTTTTTTCATGTAGTTTTGATTTTTCAAACAGTGATTCGTCAGAAAAACCAAAAAAAACTACCGTGCCTTCAATTCTGAAATTTGTCGCGGAAGGCGGAGATACAACGGTTACTGCAAAATGGGCTGTTTCAAACTTCAGCACTGATTATTCTCTGATTCTTATTGACGGCTGGGATGAGATTCCAAAAAAAGATGACGGTACGGAAATTACGCAAAATGTTGAGCAGTCTCGTAAAGAAATTTTGATTGAAAGTGGCGAGCGTGAAAAAACTTTTGAGGGGCTGATTAATTCTGAGGTTTCTAATTCGCAAAAAACTCCAATTTATACATACACGCTCATTCTCAAAGACAAGGCCGGAAACGAGCTTGAAAAAAAATATGCTCAGGCGACACCAGCTCCAGAAAGTTTTGAATACAGTTACGATGAAGATGGAAAGGTCGCACATCTTGGAGCGTGGGTATTTGTTTTGAGGCCTGATTATGAAGAGCATTACATGGCAAAAAGCTACAGCGATTCAGCTTTTATGGCTAATACGGGTGGTTTTACGGCAAGCATAAAGGATTCTCAGGAAATTTACCGTTTGCCGAACATTTTCAATAATCCGAAAACTGTTACAAAACTTATGGAAGACAGCGGTTATCTTGAAGACGAAGATTTTCTAAAAAAGAAAGCAAATCTTGAAGATGGCGAAGAAATAAAATGGTTTACGATGACACGAAGCGGCTATCATGTTGAGATTGTCGGTCAGGTTGTAAAAACGGCTCTTGAAAACTGTGAGCAGCTTGAAACGACAGAATATGAAGTTTCGACGGCTGTTGCCCTAAAAAATGAGACAAATGCCTTTTACAATGGAACAAAAATTAAGACTAAGGGCTATTTTGAGGAAGGCGACGGAGGCGATGCGGTTTACGAAGTTTCTGGTCGCGCGAAATACACTTACGGTTCGGTAAAAACGGCAACGGGGCAGTGGTGCAATATCGTTCCGCAGAATAATTTTATGAATCTTGTTTCGCTAGGGGCGGGAAAGTGCTTTCAGGTGACTTGGGAAAAATATCCTTCATGGCGTGAGTATCAGAAAGAAAAAAAACTCGCAGAAAGCAACAAGACTGCGCTGGATTCAAAGTGGGAAAGCTACAAGTACAATAACGACGGTGAGCGAATCGATGAAGCGAATAAAATCTTGCAGAAATACAGGCAGAGCGAAAGCGAGACAATTACGCTTTTCATTCCGCGTGGAAATTACCGAGTCGCATCTCACATTGGAATCGGAATCAAAAATTATGTTCTGCGTGGCGAAACTGTTCCACGGCATTTAACTCCTGACCAGCTGGATTCGTTTGAAAGCACATTTGCAGCGGGAGACGAAAGTGGCTCTGCTTTGAGTGGCGGAACAGTTTTGTATGGAGACAACGGTGGAAGTGCGACCCTCACGGTCTGGGGACCGAGCGACAATGTTCTAATAGAAGGAATTACAATCGAAAGCCGCGAAATCGACAGCAAGCGAACTTACTGGCATTCTACTGAGCGGGATTCCACAGGAAATTATGCCCGTGATGAAAACGGAAACTATCTTGATATAAACTATGTCGGTCGCGGAACAAGCGATAAATCTATGGCGGACGAACAGTGGTTCAGCCGGCAGATTAATATCTCACAGTGCCAGAATGTCAAAATCAGAGACTGCGAGTTCATAATCACAAGTCATATCCGCGACATGGCCGTGTATCCCGCAAACAGGGAAAATCCGGGCGACCTTTACGATTTTGGCGGAGCTTATGGCGAATATCCGACTTCAGACGGAAGTGTATGGAAGTATCAGGCAAATCCTTATGTTGAAAGCTGCGACCTTCACACTGACAAGCAGTTTACGACACTTTCTTTCTATTCAGGCTGGAAAAATGCACGTGTCGACAACTGTCTTTTGTACAATATGAGTGGAGTTTTTAGGGGCGCGAGCGTTGGTTTCCTTGATTTCTACGGCGAGAAGTGCGAGAACGGAACCGTAAACAACTGTACGATGTACCACAACTGTCATGACGAGCAGATTGGCGTGTTTACGCCGACAAAAAAGTCTGCCTGTTACAAAGACGGAGAATACATAAACGGAGTTCATTTTACTAACAACAGGGTTTACGCGATGCGCGACGAGCATGTTGACAAAATCAAGACACGCGTAATGGTGTTTACAATCGGTTATGACGGAAGCCCTGACATCATGAATGTTGACATCAACGGAAACTATATTTATGCGAAAAATCTTCCGAGCAAGCTCTTTACTTTCGGCGGATTTTCCTGGGACGGAAGAAAGAATATCATCGTTCAGAACAACACGATTGAATTGAAGAACTCAGGCGGTGTTTATATGTTTGAGACCCGGCCTTATGTTGAAATAAGAGGAAATACTTTTAACATGGATTCAGAGAGCGGCAGCATCGGGGGCTCAATTCTTGCTGTGTATGGCTACGAAGAAAATATAGAACCTAAGTTCATAAATAATACTGTGAATGTGAAATGTGACTACAATGGTAGTCTGGAATATAACTCAGCCGGAAAAACAAACGGAATCGTAAACGGAAACATCGTCAATATCAAAGGAAATGCAAACGGCACTCTTGTTAACGGTGCGAACGAAATGCGGAACAACACCTTTAACATTCAGGGAAGAATCAAGAACATTTATAATTCAGGTACAACGCTTTCTCGGAATGTTACAATCGAAGGAAATACGCTTAATATGTATTTGGACGACACCGATGAAAGCGTATGGAATTACTCGCCTGGAAAAACATATTATCACAGCGGACGTGAAGGCTTTACATTTGCAAGCTGGTGGAACAATCCTTCCAGCGATACTTACAGCGTAATCTTGAGCAAAAACACTATAAATGCGCCCAACTGCACGATGCGCAACAAACATTTTATCCGTCTGTACAATTGTGACATTAAAATTCTTGCGACGGACAATCATCTGCAAAAACTAAAATGGCTTCGTGGTATAAATGAAAGCAAAAATATAGTTTACAACAACAATTTTGATGAAAATGGAAATCTGTTAAAAAAGGAAGACTGGTATTTTCCAAGCCCGATTGACGATACGGCGAAGTGAAAAATCAGTTTAAATCAATTATGACACTTTCCGTATTCTCTCTCCATCATTATTATATAGTCAATGAACGTTCAGAATGACATATGTCGCTGCTTTTGGATAAGGCAACAATTCTTTATTCCAGAAGCGAAGAGGACGTAAAGCGTTTTGAAGACTGCAAAAACCGAATGTGGAAGAACCTGAACAATGATTCTTTCGTTTACGCAAAAGCTCTGGAATGTATGGACAAGGCTTTGGAAATTTGGCGCACGATGATTTTTGAAGAAAAACTTTATCGCGTTCGTTCCGAAGCGGACTGGAAATGAAAATCGTGCTGGACGGATTTTTTGCAAATGCAAGGAAACTTCTTGAGGTTCGTGACGTTCAGGTTATAAGGGAAACTGTGTTCGCGCTTCTAAAAACAACCAGAACCTTTATCCTTGAGCGAAAACCCGCTGATGAAAGCGAGAAAAAATCAGAAATCGATTTTCACGGACTTGCAGAATGGTATCAGAAAATGAGTTTGACATGGCGGCGAATCCGCTATTTTTGTGAGAACAAGATGGTGGAAAAGGCCTATGTTGATGCCTACTATCTTCAGGAAGATTTTTTGTCTAAAAGAGGCTAGGAGCGACCGTGAAATATCGAAACGCAAGCGATATTTTTCCCGATGAGTTGCTCGCAGAACTTGCCGATGAATTTGTCCTTTCCACGGATTCAATCCGCCGGATTTTGTATAGGTAAAGAAATCCGAGTCTCCCTCAAGAAAGAATTACGTCCATCAGAACATCGTGTTCATCGGCAGGGAGGTCTTCTAAAACCTGGCATGGCAGGCAAATTCCGCATAAAAAAGGATTCATGCCTGCTTTTTTCATTCTTTCTATATAAATGTCGTAAAATCCTTTGCCGTGTCCGAGCCTCTTTCCGTCTTTTGTGAACGCAACGCCAGGAACGAGGACAAAAATTGCCGTGTCATGACCGGGCTTGACCCGACAATCTTTTTCACGAACAAACTTTTCCAGCCCCGCCTTTGGCTCACGGATTCCGTATGTGCCTGTTTCCAGCTGTTCTTCAATAGGCTTTGAGTCGTCAAGAAAATAAAAATCCATCTTGCTTTGACCGGCCTTCATCGCCGTAAAATCAACTTTTGGAACGCAGACTTTTTTGCCTTTTTCAAGCGCATCCAGAATGACTGGCGTGCAGTCGGCTTCGAGTGTATCCGGAATATATGCCAGAACCAAATCTGCCGCCTTGTATTCGGGAATGGCCGTGACTTTTTCGCACAGATTTTCGGCGAGCGAATGTTTTTCTTTGTATGTGAGGTTTGCGAGGTAAGACTTTTGTATTTCCCGCATCTTTTTTCGTAAATCTTTCTTAATCTCGGAAATCATAATGCAATTTTACCAAAACTGTGTTAGAATTAAAAGGAATGTCAAATCAAACGCATTACGAGGTACTAAATGCTTAATATCAACAACAATGCTGCCCTTCGGAAGCAGGAAATCCTTGTCCGAATCGCAAAATTGCAGCTGGAAGGAAAGCTTGAAGAAGGCGTCCACTCCATTCCAAAAGAAATGGTTCCAAAAGGAAGCCCGTCAATCCGCTGTTGTGTCTATCACGACCGTGAGATTGTCCGTGACCGTGTTATGGCTCGCCTTGGTTTTTCTGTAGAAAATGTCGATGAAGAAAAACGCCTTTCGGACTTCGCAAAAGAGGCTCTGAACCGCGAAAAACCAACATGGCCAATCCTCACTTTTATCAACGATGCTTGTAACGGCTGTGTAAAAACTCAGTTCGTGCCAACCAACGCTTGTCAGGCTTGTCTTGCACGCCCTTGTAAGGTCAACTGTCCAAAGCAGGCCATCGAAATTTACGATCATCGCGCTCACATCGACCCTGAAAAGTGTATCAAATGCGGCCTCTGTGCCCAGAACTGTCCTTATCACGCAATCGTAAAAATCCCGATTCCTTGTGAAGAGGCTTGCCCGGTTGGAGCAATCACCCGCAACGAAGAGACTGGTCATGAGCAGATTGATTACGACAAGTGTATTTTCTGCGGAAAATGTATGAGCAGCTGCCCGTTCGGCGCCGTTATGGAAAAGTCTCAGCTTGTTGATGTTATCAAGCACATTATGAGCGGCAAAAAAGTCGTCGCAATGTACGCTCCTGCAATCGGAGCTCAGTTCAAGGGCGCAAAAGTCGGCCAGCTTGAAACTGCTTTGCTCCAGGCCGGTTTCAGCCGTGTTTGGGAAGTCGCAATCGGTGCTGACATCACTGCTGACCGTGAGGCCGCAGAGTTTGCCGAGCGAATGGAACGCGGTGACAAAATGATGACGACGAGCTGTTGTCCTGCTTATGTCCGTGCCGTTCAGATTCACGCACCAGAGCTTAAAAATTGTGTCTCAGAGACAAAATCTCCGATGATTTATACTGCCGAGCTTGCCAAAAAAGCAGATCCTGACTGTATCACGGTTTTTGTAGGCCCTTGTCTTGCAAAAAAACGCGAGGGATATGATAATGAGCTGGTTGATTATGTTCTCTCTGTCGAGGAAGTCAACGCGCTTTTGACAGCAAAAGAAATCGACGTTTCAAAGATGGAAGCAAAACCAGGCAAATACAATCCAACGGTTTCTGCGCGCAATTTCGCAAAGACTGGTGGTGTTGCCGAGAGCGTTAAAATCCGTCTCAAGGATGCATCGATTCTCCGCCCGGTCGTTATCAACGGCCTCGATAAGAACGGCGTAAAGGCTTTGCAGAACTATGGCAAAATCAATGCGGGCACTGTTCCGACACCGCCAGATTGTCCAAATCTCATTGAGGTTATGGCATGTGAGGGCGGTTGTATCGCGGGTCCAAGCGTAATCATGAACCCAAAAGTTGGCACAGTATTGCTCAATATGTATGCAAACGCAGGCTCAAAAGAGCTTGTGGACGGAATCCCGCCAAAGTGCGATATGGATGAAGTCATTAAAAATGAGAAATAAATAGAATGCCACACCAGCCACATTTCTTGACGTGGCTGTTTGGATTCGAGTTTGCTACGCAAACTCACGAAAAATGGGATTCCGTAGGAATCCCGAATCTGTGTGGTAATTTTTGGAGATTTTGATGAACAGAAAATTTGCGTGGGTAGTTTTTGCTTTGTTTTGCAGATTCTTTCTTTTCGCGCAAACTCCATCTGTTCGACTGGGGGTGCTTAAAGGCATTTCTTGCTCTCCATGTGCTTATCTTATTGCGAACAAAGAAAAACTTTCTGTGCAGAACATGGCTTTTAAGGTTTTTGATTCTGAACAGAGTGAGCTTCCGGCACTTCTGAAGGGCGAAATTGACATGGGCTTTCTTGCACCCGAAGATGCGGCCAAAGTCTTTTCAAAAGGGAAAGGGGCTTTAATTTGTGTGGGTGTCGTTCAGAACGGCAGTCTTTGCCTTTTGACTTCTGATGAATCTTATTCTTCTTTGCAGGATTTGCGGGGCAAAAAAATCCTTGCTGCTGGTGAAAAGTCCGATTCCTTGATTTTCAAACATCTTCTTTCCAAAAAAGAAATTCCTGTGGACGAAGGTGAAAATCCTGTCTTGCTTGATTTTTCTGTTCCGCCCGCAAATATTGCGAACAATCTTATTACAAAAAAATCCGATTATGCGATTCTGACTGAGCCTTATGCCACGGTTGCGCTCAAAAATTCAAAAGAACTTCGTCGTGCCGAAAATTTCCAGAAAATCTATAACGAAAATGAGGAGTGGAGTTCGTTTCCTGCAATGCTGCTTGTCGCTCGCACGGATTTTGTCAAAGAAAACCGGGAGCTTGTGCGAAAAACTGGTGAAGTGTATAAAAGCGCCGTTCAATGGACGGTTAAAAATCCTGCAAAAGCCGCGATTCTGGCCGAAAAGCATAATATCGGACTTTCAGAGGGTGTTGTGAAGCAGTCTGTTCCGAACGCTGCCCTTATCTGGCGCGATGCAAAGGCAGCAAAAACCGACATCGAAAAATACCTCACGATTTTGGGGCGGGAATTTCCCGATGAGGGATTTTATTTTTAGGGGTGCCACACAGATTCGAAATTGCTACGCAATTTCAGAGTTAATATTTTAATTTTCCGAAGAAAATCGAATTTGCGTCTATTTTCCGCCATATGTGCGTTCAATTTCCTGAATCTGATCGCGCACGGCTGCGGCCTGCTCATACTCAAGTCTGTCTGCGAAGTCGCTCATCTGCTTTTTCAATGCTTCAATAACTTTTTTACGCTGCTTTGGGTCGAAGAGGTTCGCGCTCTTTTTGAGAACGCCAAGCTCGATTTCGGCTTCTTCTTCGGCATCGGCTTGCTGGCGAACGAGAATGTCCTGAACGGCTTTTGAAACTGTGTGCGGCGTGATTCCGTGCTCTTCGTTGTACTTCTGCTGGATTTCCCGGCGGCGTTTGGTTTCGGCTACGGTCTCTTTGATTGCTGGCGTGATATTGTCGGCGTACATTACGACCATGCCGTTTTCGTTTCGGGCGGCTCGGCCTACAATCTGAATCAAGCTCGTGGTTGAGCGCAAGAATCCGATTTTGTCCGCGTCAAGGATTGCGATGAAGCTGACTTCCGGCAAGTCGATTCCCTCTCGCAAAAGGTTGATTCCAATCAAAACATCGATTTCACCGACTCGCAGAGACTTCAAAATCTCAACTCGCTCAAAAGTATCGATTTCTGAGTGAATGTATTTTACTTTGAGGTTTAGCCCCAGAAGATAGTCCGTCAAATCTTCCGCCATCTTTTTGGTCAGAGTAAGAATCAGGCTTCGCTCGCCTTTTTCGATCCGTGCTTTTACTTCCTTATAAATGTCTTCCATCTGGCCTTCGCTCGGCCGGATGTCGATAAGCGGATCCAAAAGACCCGTCGGACGGATAATCTGCTCGACAATCTGAGTGCTCTGCTTGATTTCTTCCGGGCGGGGAGTGGCCGTGACATAAATCACCTGGTTAATTTTCTTCCAGAATTCATCGGATTTAAGCGGGCGGTTATCAAGGGCACTTGGCAGACGGAATCCAAAATCAACAAGATTCTGCTTTCGGCTTCGGTCGCCCTCGTACATCGCTCCAATCTGCGGAACCGTGACGTGGGCCTCGTCAATAAGACACAAAAAATCATCCGGGAAGTAGTGGAGAAGGGTAGCTGGCGGCTCGCCAGTTTTTCGGCCGGAAATAGGACCTGAGTAATTTTCGATTCCTGAGCAGTACCCCATTTCCTTCATCATCTCGATGTCATAAGTCGTTCGGGTTTTGAGTCGTTCTGCTTCAATCATTTTGCCCGCTGCCTGCAAAGTCTCGACACGCTCTTCAAGTTCTTTTTGAATCCGCTCCGTGGCAGAAACAAGCGCGTCATGCGGAACAACGAAGTGCTTTGCCGGGTAAAGCTGCAATTCGTCCAGCTCTTCTTCGGTGGCACGGTTCAGAACATTGAATCGTTTGATGCTCGCAATCTCGTCAAAATCAAGCTCAATCCTGTAGGCAGTGTCGGTCTCCATGTAAGGCGGATAGACTTCGATAACATCCCCGCGCACACGGAAATTGCCCCTGTCCAGAACCATGTCGTTGCGCTGATATTGAATCGAAGCCAGATCCCGCTCGAATTTTCGTAAATCCAGAATATCACCCTTTTCGATGTGGACGCGCATGTCCTTGTACAAGTCCGGCATACCCAAACCGTAAATGCAGCTCACGGTTGCCACGACGATTACATCACGCCGTTCCATCAAAGAATAAGTGGCGGCAAGGCGGAGCTTGTCAATCTCGTCGTTTACATCGGCATCTTTTTCGATATACAAATCGCGCGCAGGAACATAAGCTTCCGGCTGGTAGTAGTCGTAATAAGAGACAAAATACTCGACCGCATTGTGAGGAAAAAATGACTTGAACTCGCGGTAAAGCTGTGCCGAAAGGGTCTTGTTGTGGCTGATAATGAGAGTGGGCCTCTGAACCTTCTCGATAATCTTTGCCATCGTGAAGGTCTTGCCTGAGCCGGTAACGCCTTTGAGAGTCTGAAAACGGTCGCCCTTCAGGAACCCCGCAGAAAGTTTTTCGATTGCCTGCCCCTGATCGCCCGAAGGCTGGTATGGGCTTACGACTTGGAATTTACGCATGAGGACAGTGTAGCATGTACGAAGGGGGGAAGTCACGGTTTAATCTTGTATAAAAATGTGTAAAAATCAGTGTAAAAAGCAATAAAAATGTGTAAAAATGTCATAAAAACGCTTTAATTTTGTGTAAAAATTCTATAATATCCAAGTATGTACAGGAAAGCATTTGTAAAACTTGCAGAATGGAAAGCCTCTTCCAGAAGAAAACCTCTGATATTGAAGGGGGCCCGTCAGGTTGGAAAAACCTGGCTTATGAAAGAATTTGGCAGGCAGAATTACGAAAAAACCTTTTATTTTTCTTTTGAAAAAGATGCCGAACTTGCAAAGATTTTTGCCACTAATAAAGATCCATACAGAATAGTTTCTCTCTTGGGAGCTGTTAAGAATGATAAAATTGAAAAAGAAAAGCATCTGATAATTTTTGATGAAATTCAGGAATGTCCGGATGCGCTTAATTCTCTAAAATATTTTTGTGAAGATGCCAATGAATATCATGTGGTTGCCGCAGGAAGTCTTTTGGGAACATTGTTGGCAGAGCCAATGAGCTATCCGGTCGGAAAAGTAAATCTTCTTGATGTTTATCCAATGGATTTTGAAGAATTTTTGGGAGCCGTAAATCCACCGCTTTTAAAATATCTTGAAGAAACACCGCCTCATGAAATCATCTCAATTCAGCATTCAAAACTTATAGAACAGTATCATGACTATCTGATTGTGGGTGGACTTCCTGAATGTGTAGCAAGCTGGGCAGAAGATCAAAATTCTGGAACTGTTTTGCAGATTCAAAAAGAGCTTCTTTCTTTGTATGAAAATGATATTGCAAAACATAATAAAAAAATTGATGCAGGGCGTATTCTTCTGGTCTTCAAAAGTCTTGTGACTCAACTTTCAAAAGAAAATGAAAAATTTATTTATGGCTGTGTAAAAAAAGGTGCCCGTGCGCGTGAATTTGAAGTGGCGATTGAATGGCTTGTAAGCGCAGGCCTTGTTCTTCGGATTTATGATGTAAAAAAGTCAGAGCACCCATTAAAAGCGTTTGAAGATTTTTCAAGTTTCAAGCTTTTCTTTTTTGATGTCGGGTTGGCAAAATGTGCAGCTCAGGTTGAGAATAAACAGATTGTCCTGGATTCTGATTTTCAGTTCAAAGGTGCTCTTACAGAAAATTATTGTTTGCAGCAGTTTCATGCAAATCTTGAAAACGACATTCATTATTATTCCCCTGTTCAAAATTACGAAGTAGATTTTCTTTTACAGACTGAAATGCAGATAATTCCAGTTGAATGTAAGTCAGGCGGAAATGTAACATCTGCAAGTTTTAAACGCTACCGCAGAGAACAACAGCCCGAACTTGCAATAAGACTTTCACAACTGGAATACAAAGAACAGGAAGATATGATAAATGTCCCGCTGTATCTGGCTGATAGAATAAACAAATTGAATAAAGAAAACTGAAAGGGCACTTTCGGGCATTTGTCTGTAATCTCAATTTTTACGTTAATTCACTTCAAAGCTCGCGCAGTTCCAGTCCACGCTCTCCACTGTGAGAACGCACTCGCTCCAACCGCTTTGCGTTTTCTTCCGAAATTCTTCCGAAATTTGTTCCGAAATTTCTTCCGAAATTGTTCCGAAATTTCTTCCGAAATTCTTTGAATTTGTCGATATTTAGAATATGACAGAAAACATGATTCGGGCACTGATCCTGGAAGGTGAAAATTCTTGGATTGAGTTCAAAAGATGCGGAAACGGAATTGAAAGCGATGTTTATGAAACAGTCTGCTCTTTTTCAAATCACTTTGGCGGAACAATATTGTGCGGCGTCCTTGATGACGGTTCAATTCAAGGAATATCTGAAAAAGCCATAGCATCTTTAAAAAAGAATTTTATTAGCGTAATTTCAAATCCATCGATGTTTTCTCCGACTCTAATGATTGAGCCGAAATCTGTGAAAATTGACGGAAAGACAATCCTCTGTATTCAGGTTCCTTCGAGTTCCGAAGTTCATACTTATAAAAAAGTGATTTATGACCGTGTTTTTGAGTCTGATGTAAAAGTGACGGCAACTGCTCAAATTGCAGAAATGTATATCCGAAAACAAAATGTCTTTACAGAAAAAAAAGTCTTCAAATATGCGACTATAAATGAATTGGAGCCGGGAATAATTGAAAAGTGCCGGAATCTTGCGATTCTCAAAAACAATGAACATCCGTGGAAAAATCTTAATGATGAACAACTTATAAAAAGTGCTCATTTATATGGGAAAGACTGGCAAACTGGAGATGAAGGAATGACTCTTGCGGGGCTTTTGCTGTTGGGAAAAGAAGATGTGATAATGTCTGTCTGCCCGACTTACAAAACCGATGCCCTTTTGAGGCGTGTGAATCTCGACAGGTACGATGACAGAATTACAATCTATAAGAATCTTGTTGAAAGCTATGACCTACTGATGCAGTTTGCTCAAAAACATCTGCCCGACAAATTTTTTATGGAAGGAATACAGACTGTAAGCTTGCGTGACAAAATCGTCCGTGAAATGGTTTCAAATCTTCTTATGCACCGTGAATTTTCAAGTGCCTATGTCTCGAAATTTATCATCGAAAAAGAGCAGATTTACACCGAAAATCCTTGCCGCGCGCAAAATCACATTGAAATAACCCCTGAGCATTTTACACCAATTTCAAAAAATCCGATAATCGCAAGATTTTTCTCAAATATCGGGTATGCAGACGAACTTGGCTCAGGAACTAGAAATCTCTTTAAATATTCGCAGCTTTATTCAGGGAAAAAGCCCGTGATGATAGAGGACACTATGTTCACTCTGTCTGTTCCGTTGGATGAGAACTATTCCGCCGATTATCAGATAAATGTGCCAACACCGAAAACTACAAGGTCTGACATCAGCGAGCGGGAGCAGAAAATTATCGCAATTATGAAGGAAAACCCGGACATAACAGCCGTTCAAATTGCCTCTGAGCTGGGAGTTTCTTCAAGAACAATAGAGAATGCGATAAAAAATTTGCGTGAAAAAAGATACATCGAGCGACAGGGGGCTACAAAAGACGGTCGATGGATTGTGATAAAGTAAGCGGGCTAATGCCGCATTTTGCAGCCAACTTTTTTAGTTGACTTCCTTGATATTCGAGTTCTGCCTTAAAATTCTCCTTGAATCCCATATTTTAGATTGTAATTAAATTTAATCCTCAAGAAGTTGAAGTGGATTAAAAATAGTATATAATATATTAAAAGAAAATTAAATTTAATTTTTCAGGAGCAACATTTTGATTAAAAAAATTTTCTTTATCATATTCTTTTTGTCTTTCTATTTCTTACCTGTTTTGGCAAAGGAAAATTTGGATATGACTTTACAAAAAGTTGCAGATGA
The DNA here is from genome assembly GCA_902785455.1 of uncultured Spirochaetaceae bacterium. Lineage (GTDB taxonomy): Bacteria > Spirochaetota > Spirochaetia > Treponematales > Treponemataceae > Treponema_D. The sequence goes on along the minus strand of CACZYY010000034.1, from coordinate 33,704 downwards.
TGTTTCCGTTCGTGTTTCAGACAAGACAATAGTTTGCGTACTTGACTTTGACTCAAAATCCAAAAATATGGGAGAGTATATCCGAGATTCTCTTATTTCTGTTTTTTCTGAAAATCCAAACATCAGAATTGTTACGCGGCAGAATATGGACAAAGTGGAGAAAGAACTTGATTATCAGTATTCGGGCTATGTGAGCGACGAGACTGCCCTTTCTCTATGTCAAAGGCTTGGTGCTCAGGAAATTGTTTTTGGGCAGATTGATGAACTTAACAATGTTTATATTCTTCAAGTGAAAATGCTCAATGTAGAAACTGGAGCTTATTCTCTTTTCAAAAAATATGAAGTTTCCCATTCTGCAAAGACTGAGCAACTTATGCATCATTCTTCTGCGACTTATAAATCTTCACTTGGTTTTATTGTTGAAGCAAACAAAAATTCTGTTCTGTTGCTATCCCCTGCCGGTGGTATAACTTTTGACTACAGTGTAACTAGATGTTTTTCTGTCGGTGTAAAAGCTATTGTAAGTTATGATTTTCTTGAAAAAAACAATACGATTTATGCAGTTGAACCATTAGGATTTTTGCGATGGTATGTAGTATCGCCAAGCGGTGAGCCGAGTTCGGGACTTTTTGTGGAAGGACAGGGGGGAGCGGAACTCCTGTTTGTAAACTCCGACTTCAAAACAGCTGGTAGTACAGGACTTACTTTGGGATTTAGAATCCCAACAGAAAATTTTTATTGTGAGCCTTTTTTACGCGGTGGATATCCTTATATGTTTGGCGCAGGAATTAGCGCAGGTTTCAGATTTTAGGAGATTCTTATGAGACAATTATTCAAATCTATATTTCTTATTTTTCAAATTGTAATTTCTACTTTGCTCATTTCATGTGAAAATCCTTTTTTTATTGATGCAACAGGATTATATAAGGTTGATTTTACAACCAATGGTGGAAGTTCTGTGGATTCTTACCGTACTAACGAAATAAAAGTTTGTCCTGTTACTTCTCGTACTGATTTTACGTTTGCTGGCTGGCATAAAAAATCAGATTTTTCCGATTCTGTACTTACATTTCCCCTTGAGATCAAAGAAGACACAACTCTTTATGCTAGATGGTATCAGAAATTTACAGTAACTTTTGAAACCAATGGTGGTGATGCGATTGAATCTTACAAAACAGGTATAATTGAAACTGCACCGAATTCGAGTAGAACGAATTATATTTTTGCAGGATGGTATGTACAATCTGATTTTTCAGGTGAACCTGTAAATTTCCCGTACACACTGACCAAGCCAACAACGTTCTATGCAAAATGGCTTCCGACTTATCAGGTGTCATTTGAGGCAAATGGTGGAAGCGAAGTAGCTTCATTCAGAACAACTAAAATAGAAGCTTCTCCTGAAACAATGCTTGATGGTTATACTTTTGCTGGTTGGTTCAAAGATTTAGGCCTTACTCAGAAAGTTGACTTTCCTATGGTCTTAACAGAAGATACAATACTATATGCGAAATGGCTGCAATTTTTTTCTGTTACATTCGTTACAGATGGCGGAACAACAATTTCGCCACAGCAAACAGGTTACATTGAGACTGAACCTGCAACATCGAAAACAGATGCAAGCCTTGAAGGGTGGTATACCACAGAGAACTTTACTCCAGAAACAAAAGTTAATTTCCCATATACTGTTACAGGTGATATCACTCTTTACGCAAAATGGCAGCCTGTTCAATGTACTATCACATATTATCCCAACGGAGCAAGTGGAGGCGAAGTCCCTTCAAGCGTAACAGTGAATAAAGGAAGTAATTATACAGTTTTAGGAAACACAGGTAACTTGGAAAAACTTGGCTACGCTTTTACGAAATGGAACACAAAGGCAGACGGAAATGGACTGGGCTATAGTGCGGGAAGCTCGATTACCGTGACTGGAGATTTAGCGTTGTATGCACAATGGGGAAAAGACTATGCAGCAATGATTTCAGTTCCTGGTGGAAGTTTCTATTTGGGCGACCCGAATTCAAGTTCTGAAAGACCAAAAATCACGCTTTCTAGTTTCCAAATTGCACAATATGAACTGACTTATGAATTGTGGCTTGAAGTGTATACATGGGCGAAGGATAATGGGTACAACCTGAGTTCTGCTAACAAAGGTTATGCCTCAAATGACCAGTACAAAAACTTTGTTCCCGCAACAAACATCAATTGGAAAATGGCATGCGTATGGCTTAATGCCTACAGTGAATACAAAGGTTTTACTCCAGTATATTATCGTGGAAATAAAGTGTGGCGTGATGATACAAATATAAGTGGAGATTTTGTTTGGAAGAAAGCACAAAATGGATACCGCTTACCAACGGACTGTGAATGGGAATTTGCCGCTAGTGGCGGTTCTTCAGACGAGCACGATAAGTATAAATATGCAGGAAGCAACAATCTCGATGATGTAGCGTGGTATTATGATAATACTACAGGAAATACAAATGTAAAAGAATTTTCTTCCGTAGGGACAAAAAAAGCAAATAAACTTTCGATATATGACATGACAGGAAATGTCGCTGAATTATGTTATGATCGTTTTTCAGATTGGGGCATAGGTGAGCTAACAAACCCTGTTCATAATACTGATTTTGCTTCTGCTAATGTCGTTCGAGGTGGAAGTGTATATACACATACTTCAATGGAAATTTATAAAAGGGGATCTCAGCGCAAATATAATACAAGCAGTTATGTGGGGATAAGTGATTATTGGCTCGAAAATGAACTTGGAATTCGTGTTGCCCGTAATGCGGAGTAAGTAAAGAAAAGTATGTTTTCTGTAAAGCGAACTGATACAGCATTATTGCTCGTTTTTCAAGTATATGAAAATCCCGTATCTGAATTAAAAAAGACAACAGATTGGATTCTAGATGAATTAGAATCCTCTGGAAGTTATCTCTTGAAAAATAAGTTCCTTGTTTCAAGAGATACAAAGCATTCCGAGCGTAATGGTGAAAACAATTTTTCTTTCCAGATTGCAGAACTTTTTAATCTGGAAGATGATTTCTATTTCAAACTTGATAAAAAGATATTCCGTATTAGTTTCGATGTTTATATTCACAAGAATTGTAAAATAGATGAAAAGTGGTTTATTACACCACGTAATTTTTCTCTCTTTGAAAAAATAAATGCGCTTGGTGTGTCAGAACCGATGATTATTGGTGGAAATGCAAAAAATGCGATATCTGAAAAAGACTTCCGTTCTGTATTAAAATCTTTTCCAAATCAAACGGAACTGAAAAAGTATACAGAAAGTCGCATTTATCTAATGCTAAGTAAATTTTTTGCCTTGAAAAATGACTATGAGCAAAAATATCAGGAATTCTTGCAAAAGCATGAATCTGGTATAAAAGTAAACAATTTAATCGATTATAAAACAGTTGATATCTATCGCTTGAAAGCGTTTCGACAAAGACTTTCAGCAATGCTTGAAAATTTAACTACCTCGGAAAAAGATTATCAAAATGAAATTTTGAATTTTATTCAGGTACTTTATCCGAAATATGTATATGTGAATGCAAATGTACATATCAAGACTATCTTTGGAAAAAACAAATTCATAGATATTCTGTTGGCTGATTACAATGGGTTTATTGATATTGTAGAGATTAAGAAACCAATATTTGATTTGCTTAAAAAGAACAATTATAGAAATAATTATGTTCCGTCCTCAGAATTAGAAGGTGCAATTCAACAGTCTGAAAAGTACATTTATCATTTAATGAAGAATGCAAAAGAAAACGAAAAGAAATTAAACTCAAAACTTTCTATAAAGAATGGTCTTGAACTAAAAATTGTAAATCCAAATGCTCTTATTATTATGGGACGTAGTAATAAACTAAACAAAGAACAACAAGAGGATTTTGAAATCATACAACGTCGTTATAAGAATATTGCTGAAATTCTGTCGTATGACGACTTGATAAAACGGATTGACATAACAGTAAAATTTTTGGAGTCATAAAAAACCAAAAATCAAATGTTTTGACCAGACTTTTTTATGATTTATTGCCTTAACAGCAAATAAATCCCCCCTATATCCCACAAATCACCGCCCCGCCGTGTAGCCCCGAAGTTACCGCTTGCGGTAATGAGCGTGAGCGAAGGGCGAAAGGGCGGTAGCTGGTTGATTGGCGCAAAATAAAAAGGAAAAACTTATGGAATCAATCAGAATTTTACAGGACACATACGAAAAATTGTATGTTCTTACACCTTATATCTCAAACATGATGCAGGATGTTTTTCCAAAATGGAAAGGAAACGACGACTGGAAGTCTTATTGTGATTCGATTCTTGATTCTCTACCCTCATGGCACAAGCGTGAATGGACGAATTTCTGTGAGTTGGATTTGTATCTTTTGCTTCAAATCCTAAAATCTTCATGGAGTGGGCTAAAAGCTTCTTTTGGCGACGAGTTTTTCAATGAAGAAAATTACAGTCTTTTTGTTGACAGTGACAATGAGTTTTCGATTCTTCAGATAAGAAACAAAGTCGCTCATCCTGAGAATATGGAGCCGCTGGAAAAATATTATCACAAAAGTGAAGATGATAAATTCAATAAGTACAAAAAAGTGGGATGAAGTTATGGATGTTGCGGCGGAAAAACTGGGCTTTTGCCTTGGAAAGAAGCTCTGTGAAATTCACGAAAAGGAAAAAGATGATTTAGCAGAGTTTATTTTTAACCATTCGACTTACATTACTATGAATTCTGACGAATGGAAAAATGATATTTTGTCAAAAGATGTTAAAGAAGGAATTGAAAGAACGAAAAATCGAATCGAAACTCAGTCCACTGCAGCTGGTATTATGGCATTTTTTAGGGATTTCCAGTTTCTTGATAAGGGGCAGTTCATAAAAGATGAGCTCAACAAATACAATCTTCCGACTTTCGAGAGCATTTTAGATGATATCTGGTATCAATATTATGGATTTAGCAAATAATTTTCCGTCCCGCCGTGCAGCCGGTTGATTAGCTCAATAGCTTTTAAAACAATTCTCCATTTTGCATAAGGTCAGGCATATTCTTGTGAATGATTCCGTTACGGTGCTGGATGGGGTCGCTTCTGGTAAGGACATATTTTGGATAGTTATCCTTTATTGATTCAAGAGGCCTGTATTCGCGCTCTTCAGTTTCCTGACTGGACATAATTGTCATGCAGATTTGAAGATACGCGTAATCAATATCCTTGCGGAGTATGAAGTCACTACTGAATAATCGTTTGAGCGGGCATAAATATAGGCAATATTTTCCATTACCGGGCCGTAATTTATGCGGTTGTCAGTATTTGTTGAGTAGTAAAATCCCAGGTCAGAAAGATAATATTTCTTTTCTCCTGCTATGGATTTCTTAGACTTTAAGTCAAAGCGGCTGCATTCGTAAAGGATTTTTGCATTACAAAGAATCTTGATATAGTTATTCAGAGTCTCTCTTTTGATTTTTGTGCCGTCCTTCTCAAGAGCTTCAAGCATGTTTGTGAGGCTTGTAGTGGCTCCAAAATTATTTATGAGGTACTGCTGGATTTTCTGAAAGACAGAAACATTTCTGATTTTTACCCGTCGTTTGATATCCTTCTGAAAAATCTCAGATATTACGCCTGTGACATAAGTTTTTTTATCCTGAAGAGAATCATACTGAACGGCCTTGGGAAATCCTCCTTCAATGAGATAATTGTCAAATTCCTGTACAAGATTCTGACTGATGTCCTTTTTGAAAAAAGCTTTCATTCCAAGATATTCCTGGAAGTTCAGAGGAAAAATTTCAAATTCAAGATAACGGCCCGTAAGCTTTGTGATAAGCTCCCCGCTCAAAAGATAGGAATTTGAGCCTGTTATAAAAATTGAAATGTCGCCTTCATCTCGAAATCCGTTAAGAACTTCTTCAAAGTCTGTTACATTCTGAACTTCATCAATAAAAAGATACTTGAGACCTTTTACTTTTATGTTGTCTTCTATGAGTTTTTCCAGCTGGTCTGGAGTTTTAATATTTCTGTAACCACGCTTGTCAAGATCGAAGTAGATTATGTATTCTTCTGAAACGCCATTTCCCTCAAGCTCCTTCGCGATTGTCTGCATAAGGCTTGATTTTCCGCAGCGTCGGATCCCGGTAATAACCTTGATGATTTCCGTATCGTTGTAAAATCCTCGTATCTTCTTTAAGTAGGATTCGCGTTTGTAATACTTCATATTTCTACCTTCGATATTTTATTGTATTCAAATCTTGAGATAAATGCAAGTTAAGGGGGTATTATTTCATATAATTCCGAATATTACCCCCTTAACTAAGTTTTTACTCATTAATCTGTCTTATGAGTTCCAAAAATCTAAAACCGGGATTTGTTTTGAGGGACCTCTTCGCCCCTCCTGCCCAACTGTTGAATATCTCCAGAAAATACATTAGAATAAATCATTAAACTTTATTCTATTTTTTTGAGGTAACATATTATGTTGATGACAAACGAAATCAAAGTCGGAACAGCTTTCATGTATGAAGGTGCTCCGCTCATCGTTCAGAAGATGCTCGGTCAGAAGTCTGGTCGCCAGGGCATGGTTACAAAACTCCGTGTTGCAAACATCGTTACTGGCGGAACTCAGGACTTGGGTCTTGATGCTGGTGAGAAATTCGAGGAAGTTGAGCTTGTTGAGAAGAACGTAAAACTTTCTTACATCGATGGAAACGACTATCACTTCATGGATCAGGAAACATACGATGACATCACTTTGGAGAAGGACTACCTCGGCGACAACGCTGGTTACATCTCTCCGGATGATGACTACGAAGTAAAAATCACATACTACAACGAGAAGCCGGTTGGTGTTCGCTTGCCAATCCAGGTAACTCGCACAATCACATACTGTGAGCCAGGCGTTAAGGGTGATACATCAGGAAAATCAACAAAACCTGCTACCCTCGACACAGGTATGGAAGTTAAAGTTCCATTGTTCTGTAACACAGATGACCGCATCGTAATTGATACACGCGACGGTTCATTCGTAGAGCGCGCAAAGGACTAATTCGAACAGAATTTTTATATTGCCACACAGATTCGATTTTGCTACGCAAAATCCATTTTGTGTGGTATTTCTTTATGCAAGCAGTGTCATTATTTCGTTCTGATCAACGGATTGCACTGCTTTTTTTATTTTCTTGTACTTTTCTTCAAAATCTTTTGGCATGGAATATTTTTCCAGTTCTGCCATGATTGAGTCCGCACTGTCAAAATCAAATACACTTACGACTTCTTTTAATGCAGAAAGGGCGTCATTGAGTTTTGCCTGCTCAATTTGGGGGCGACTATCTTCTTGCGGGGCAGCCGGAATCCCCAAAAGTGAGGCAAGTTTCTGACTGTAGCTCTTGTAAAGTGTGAGAAGCGGACCCGTCTTTTCGTTTATTAAAGTCAGGGCTTCCTGATCGCCAATTTTAGCCTCATCGCCGCATTGTTCTAGAAAGGCCGCCTGTTCAGAAAGTTCCATAGCACCTATGAGCCTTGCGCTGCTTTTCAGTGCATGAACCAGAACCGTGTAGTCATTCCAGTTTTCTGCGTTCTTGTATTGTTCAATCAGCTCGGATTTTTCTTCGATTGAATTATAGAAATTCTTGCAGGCTTCCATGAATATTTCACCTGAGCTGCAATTGTGAATCGCTGAATAAATGTCCAGACCGAAAAGTTCTTGCCAGAGGGTAAGTGCGAAATGAATTTCTTTGCTCACGGTCACATTTTTACGACGTTCGAGCCCGTTCCAAGAACTTTCTTTTTCGATGTAGCCTTCTTGCCCTGCATGAAGGATTTTTGATGGGGGAAGGTAACGCACGAGCATTTCTTCGAGTTTGCTCGCTTCAACCGGCTTTGAAAGATAGTCTTCAAAACCTGATTCCAGATACATTTCCCGCGCACCGGAAATTGCGTTTGCTGTGAGAGCGATGCACGTTGTCTTTTGGTTTATGCTTGTTTCTTCGCCCCGGAGAACATGCAGCATTTCAATTCCGTCCATTTTGGGCATTCGGTGGTCTATCAAAATTATGTCGTATTGCTTTCCTCGTGCCATTTTGAGCGCATCGAATCCACTTTCTGCAGTTTCAACTTGAATCCTTGTGCTGCGTAAAAGCCCTTTTATTACAGTAAGATTGAGCGGTGTATCGTCAACAACGAGAATCCTTGCATCCGGAGCCTGAAAGCTTTCTTTGTAGGCTCCAGCTTCTTCCTCAACTTTTTCTTTAATTTCTTCGTATGTGCCAATCTCATCCCAGTCGAGGACTTCCTGAGTCACTTTGAAAGAGAAATCACTTCCCTTGCCGTATTCACTTTTAACGTCGAGTCTGGAACCCATCTCCTGCAAAAGGTTTTTGACAATATTCATGCCCAAACCTGTTCCTTCGATTGTCCTGTTTCGTCTTTCTTCAATTCGTTCGAACGGGTCAAAAAGTTTTTTGATGTCTTCCTGCTTGATACCGATTCCAGTGTCGATTACCTGCGCCCAAAGGTTGATTTTGTTTTCGCCCGCTCTTTCAAAGCCGATGTTCATAGTGACCGAACCTTTTGGCGTATATTTGATTGCATTCGTGAGAATATTGAGAATACATTGTTTGATTCGTGTTTCATCGCCGTTGAGCTTGTGGGGCATGGTTTTGTCAATGTTGATGATGAAATCAAGCCCCTTTTTTTCGGCTCTTCCCGAAACCATGTTCACCAGGTCGATAATTGTCGTGCATAAATCATAATCGACTGGAATAATTTCCATTTTGCCGGCTTCTATTTTGGAGAAGTCAAGAATGTCGTTAATTATAGAAAGAAGCGATTTGCCGCTGGATTGGATGTCCCTTGCATAAGACTGAATCTGCGGTTCCGTGCTTTCTCGTGTAATCATTTCGTCAAGACCAAGAATTGCGTTGATTGGAGTTCGGATTTCATGACTCATATTGCTCAAAAAACTGGATTTTGCCTGATTTGCTGAATTTAACGCTATAAAATCTTGCTTTAAGCGGCGGAAAAGATCATTGAAAGTGTGTGCAAGTGAATCAAGCTCGTCATGTTTTGAACTGACCGAGAGAAGGGCATCAAGATTTGAGGTGGAAATGCTGGCAGCGGCCTTTGTCATTTTTACGATTGGCCTTAGCGTTCGTTTGGCGATAAAAAATGAAGTGAAATACGAGATTATAAGGAGCGGAATAAATCCCAGTGCCAGTGATTTCGGTGTCATAAAATTGAAAATATTTGCCATCTTGTCACGGTCAATGGAATTTGAAACTTGAATCACGTAAGTTGTATTTCCTTTTTTGATTTTATGGGTTTGATAAACGACATTTAAGTCACCGTCCGTATAAAATGATTTTTTCTGATAAATTCTGGGTTTTTCTTCTGCTTCGGGGAGAATTGGAATTAATGGCCCGTTTGTCGCAAGAATTTCTTTTGTCTCACCATCGTAAATGCTGTATGTGATATAGTAAGGAAGTTTTGATTCGGCGGCATAAAGCGAATTTTCACCTTTAAGTGCGTCCAGAATTGAAACAAGGGCCGTGTGGATTTCATTATCCTTTGTTCTGCGTGCATTTAAATCAACGATGTAAACAAAGTGCGCGGCAAGTGCCAGCTCCATAAGCGCAAGAAAGAATGAGAATTTGATGGCTGTTTTTTGTGCGAGGGATCTCATGCGCTAGTCTCCTTATGGTGCAGATGTTTTGCATGAATATTCTTTTGATGTCCATGGTAAAAGAGAGTCGAATTTTTTGACTTTCAGCTCTTCCTGATCATAGGACTTTAAATTTTTGAATTCCAGAGTGAATTTAGTTCCGACTGATAATTTTGTTTTGATTTCGAGAATTTTACCGGTTTTGTTGTAGCGGAAATCCGAGGATTCATCGAGTTCCTTTCCATTTATAAAAATATTTTCACGTTTGCAGGTCGATGGATTTATAGGAATGTTGAAAGTTATGAGAATGATTTCGGAGGTTGTTTCGATATGCACGACTTGAAACGGATCGTGCTTGCTGGGTAAACGCATTCCGTTGAAAGAGTGTGTGCCGCTTGTGTTCAGATTGCCGGGATTTATTGGTGCGCTGTGCCCGCCACGACCAGCTCCCGGACTTGACGGAGAATGTGAGCCGCCTGGCCCGCCTGGCCCGCCATGACCAGAAGGCCCCCTTCCTCCGCCTGGTTGAGCAAAAAAAGGGCTTGTAGAGAAAATCAAAAAAAGGGCCAGCAAAAAAATCTTTCTCTTCATGGATGCCTAAAATCCTCAGGAATAAAATAATTCGCTTTCAAAAGAAACTCCTTCTTCGGTTTTGCCTACGATTGTGAACTTCTTTTCTGATTCGTTGATTTTGCCAAAAATTTCAAGCTTTTGACCAAGTTTTGCTTCTTTTGCGTAGTTGAGCCTGAAATCAGTGAATGTTGCCGTGCGAAAATCAGCCGGAATTGAATCTGCAACGAATGCGCCGTAACGTGCATTGTTTACGTGGTTGTTGCCGTCGATGTCCGAGTATTTTATTATTCGTTCATCCCATTTTTCGATATCTTCTGGAATCTGAATTTTGCCATATTTGAGACAGTCGTGCTCTTTTTGTGATTCCACCGGCTTCCTCATGTCAAATTTTTTGGTCGGAATGATTCTATGTGCGACAGGATCAACCAGAATCCAGGAACTGATTCCTGTGATTAGCGGCTCTCCCTGCGGCGTGGTGAATTCGTATGCACGCACGAGCTGAAGAGGCTCGGCCTTTTCTTCGTAAGTGGTGAAAACATAATTTTCGTTCTCTTTGGGCATTTTGTGAAATCTGAATGCAGTCCGTGAGACCAGAATTGCATAGCCGTGTTCGGTGAGAGTGTCCCTATCCATTCCCTGCTGGGCGTAATCTTCGACTGCCATGTCGCTGCTGACTTTTAGAAGTTCGTACAGGCTCATTCGTTTGTTAGAATCGCTCTGTGAGAACTGAACTTTATGCTCGCTGTGGAATGTAATTCCGTCATCATCAAACCATTGTTTTTGTGTTATCATATTTCTGTTAGCTCCTCTACGAAATTATAAGAATTTTCGCGTTTTAAGACGACTATTGTAATGTCATCGTCACGTTTTACGCCTTTTGTGAACTCATTGAATTCATCGATTATGTCTTTCATGATAGACTGTGAATCCTTTGCGTAACTTGAACGGATGATTTTTTTGACACGTTCCTTGCCGAACATTTCATTTTCGGTGTTGCGGCTTTCTGTGAGTCCGTCTGTATAAAATAAAAGAATATCATTTTCGGCCATTTTAAAGCTGATTTGCGGGAATGAAACTGTGATGAAGTCAAGACCGATTGCTCCGTGGTGATCTACATTGCTGCCAGATTTTATTTCGTCACAAATTCCATCCTCAGATGAATAGAAAATCGGATTCGGATGACCTGCATTTGCCATTTCGACTTTGCAGACGTCTTTTTCGTTGAACGGCTTGAATCGGAACATGAGGCCTGTGAGGTAATTTTCGATGCCGCCCTTTGCTTCGATAATCTCGTCATTGATTTCGTAGAGAGTTCGCGAAACAGTTTCATTTTTTTGCATATTTCGCATGAAGGACTGGAAAATTATGTTCTTAGCAAGCATGGTTACGAGACTTGCGGCAATGCCATGCCCGGAAACGTCAAACAGAGAGAATCCGTTGAGCGTGTCATCTTTTACATAAAAATCGTACATATCGCCGGAAACTTTGTCCAGCGGGCTGTAACTGACGGCAATGTCCCAGCCTCGAAGTTTTTTGGGCGGATACGGAAAGAATTTTTTTTGTACCAGTGATGCCATTTCGAGGTCGGTCTGAGAGCGGAAAATTTGCTGCTCAAGCTCTGTGTTCTTTTTTGAAAGCTCAATCGTCTGCCTGTCAATTTCTTTGCGGAGATTGATGTTGAGGTATTCGTTCTGAGAGACGGCCCGGTTGTATCTGGTGCTGAGAAGAATGAGAAAGCACAAAATTGAGAGTTGCCAGCCGAAAAGGGTGATATATGGAATATCAATTTTCTGGAAAAAAAGTTTTATTATTAAGTCGATGACTATTGATATTGAAAGCGGAACCAATACCGCTACGAGAATACTGAAATTCTTCCGCTCGCTTTTGGATTGTTTGACATGGAGCACAAAACCAAAACCGAGAACAAGCTGTACTCCAGAAAGAATAAGCATTAGCGGGCAGACAAGTTCAAGAAAATTGTAGTCTGGAGCACAGAAAGTTATGAGCGTACAGAATCCAAGTATTGAAAGCCTGATTATGCGGAAAATTTTTGTCTCTGAACCTTTTATGAAGTGAATTGTGAGCGTGGCGAGTAAGAATACAATCAGGTAGAGACCTTCACAAATCGTGGATTTTATGAAAAGCAGGAATGAAATTTTGCTCGGAAAAATAAGCGGCAGGTTGGGCGAACAAAACGGAAGTGTAAAAATCATTGATGCAATACAAAGTGCGGAAAATGAAAGATAAGCTCGTTCCTTTTTGCGCCACAAGTAAATCAGAAGAAAAAGAATTGTTGTAAAAAGCATGCCGCCTTCAGCGAAGAGATACACTGTTGACTGAAAGAAGCTGATGAGTGTATTTATCGTGGCAATATGGTCATGCTCACCTAGTAAAATTGTGTCTGAAATGCCGCTGACACCTTTGCAATAAACTTTGATGAATATTACGTTGCGCCCCACGGAATTGAGTATGGAATCAGGAATGGAATAAAAATGACTGCCCCAAAGAACGCTCCGCTCGTTTGGCGGAAACTGGCCGTACCCCCCGACATAAGTGCCGTTTACCCAGACTTTATCCGCGAAATGAAGGTATGTGATTAGAAGTGCAAGGGATTTGTGCCTGAGATTTTCGGGGACAGGAAAAACCATCATGAGCCAGATATATTCTTGCCCTGGTTTTATGACTTTTTTTATGTTACCGATGCCTTCCGTGCGGAATTTGTGAAATCTGCGTGATTCAACGTCTTCGATTGTGCTGTTTCTGTCGCATTCGGCCCAGTATAAACGGTCTTTTAAATTGAGTAAATCTTGTGCCTGGTTTTGATTCTTTGATTTTGAACAGGCTGAAAATATGAGAATGAAAAAAGAAAGTGTTAAAAAAAGAATCTTATGCTTAAACACATTAAGATTATATCATAAAATCTCCAAAATCTAAACTTTTTTTTTAGAAAATATTAAGATAATTAGCCTGAATGGCGAGTTTTATAAATTTTCAGATATTGCAAAAAAACGACGCAAAGGAGCGAAACGGCTTGCGAAAACACTCGTTTTGTGCTGCCGCGAGAGCGGCTAACGTATATAGTTTCAGACACAAAACGCGTGTAGCATGCTAGCATGCGCTTTCGACAAGCCGTTTTCACGACTGGAAGTCGTTTTTTTTGATATAGCAAATGAACTTCAAAACTCGAATTTAGGGCTAATTATTATTTTGCGGTTTATCTTCGTGGTTCAGCGAGGAGAAGGCCTCTTCCCCATAAAAATCCGTTCTTGTTTTCGAAGAGCCAGAATTCTGCTCCGTAGCAGAAAATAGCCATATCGTAGTAGCCGACATTCGTTCCAAGCGGAACCGGAATCATTTTTTCTCTTTCACCTTTCGCAAGCTCATCAAATTTTTTTACATGGAAAATTTCTTCTGCAATTTTTTTGCCTTCAGATAAATCATTAAAGCAATAGAAAGTTGTGTAAAGTTCCCCGCCACTTTTAAAAGACAGCACGACCTGAACTTTTTCGTATGCGAATGAGAATGTTGCGGCAAGAAAAATAATAGACGCAGAGAAGATTTGTTTTAAAAGCATATTATATTATCGGCTTGTCTGAAGATAATAATCTTGAAATATGCTGAATATATGCTATAATGAATTTTAAAATTGTGTAAGAGGAGAGTTGCTTATGCGAAAATTTTCACGGCTTATGATTGTGATTTCCCATGAAGGTGATGAAACGTCTGCGTTTTCGGCATCTGTTGTAGAAGTCACAAATGGTGACAATACTGTTCAGGTGTCTGACTTTGAAACGGCCCTGCATATGCTGCCACAAGGAAGTGAAGTTAGCGTTGTGGCAAATGGAACTGTCGGGAATATCTCTGTGCACAATATTTCCCGCATAATTCGTGAAAGCGGTGTTTTAGTTTCTTTGGATCTCTCGGCCGTAAAAGAACTGAACAAAGTATATGACAGTCCGTTCAAGGATAATCAAAATCTAATCAGTATAAATTTTCCTGATAATATTGCTTCTATAAATCATCAGGCTTTTGCAGGTTGTAAAAATCTTGAGCACGTTTCGATTCCTGCCAGCGTAAAAAAAATCGGTGCGAGGGCCTTTGACGGCTGTGAAAAGCTAGTTGTCCTTGAATTTTCAGATCCTTGCGGCTGGTTCGTAAAAAAAGAAAATGACGAGTATATCCCTGTTTCAAACGTCGGTAATGCCGAGGATAATCCGTATCGTTTTACGCTCCCGTCAAGTCCGTACAGGAATGTTGAGCTTCAAAAAATATCATAAGGGAATCTCGAAAGCTTCAGTTTTTCGAAGTTCCTATAATGCAAGTGCGTCGATAAAATTTAAAAGGTGTTCCGCAAGATTTCCGTTTGCGTGAAGTTTTTGGGCAAAATTGCAAAATCCTTTGGTGTTTTTTTGATTTGCTGAGTCCAAAAGCATCTGCGTGAGCGGGGCTGATTTTGTCGCGTTCTCATAATCATTGTAGCTCTGCCAGAAAGACTGAATCGGCTCAAAAATCTCTGGCTCAAAATATTCCTTCATGCGGTCAAGCAGCGCGTTCACTTTTACGAGCTGGTAATTTTCGTCCTGTTTGTAAGCCTGCCATGCAAACGGAAGACCTGTGAGGGCTGCCCGCGCAAGCGAATCCTCTCCGCGCACAAAAAGAAAGTCCATCGTGGTAATGAAATAATCGAATTCTTCCTGCTGTAAAAAAGGAATTTTTTCAATTTTGAACGGTGAATTGAAATTTTTCCAGCTTTCCTCAAACGGAGCGGAAGATTTTCCTTCTGCAAGATAAACGACAACAGTAAAATCCGCGCGGCTTTCCCGCATTTTGCTCTGAAATTCCGCGATTCCTTTGACAGCGGCCGAACAATCGTCTTCGTAAGCGAAAAAGAAAATTTTAAATGCAGGATGGGCTAACGATTGTAGCCCCGCCGCAGGCGTTCCTTCGTCTTGCGAAGGAATGGAGCGGAAGCGGAAGGGCGAAAAGCGTGACGGCGAAGCCGGAGCCCCCGATTGCTCATTGCTGACTGCTAACTGCTCATTTATAATCAGACCTGCTGTTTTTTCGGTGAAGCCCGGCATAAAAAAAATCTTCTTGATATTTGCCTTGCGTGTGCCGCTTTTGAGAAGGTGAAACTCGTCGGCATATTCTTCGGCAGTGAGGTAGTCAATCTGAATTATCTGAACCGAGCGCGTGAATTCCGGTGAAAAAAGCTGCTCTTCAAGCCAGTCCGGCCGTCCGCATTGGAAACACTCCAAGATAATGGAAAGTGGAAAGTGGAAAGTGGAAAGTTTGTCCGTATCGTTTTCCGTTTCAAGTTTTTCGCTTTCCGTTTTCAGCTTTCCGTTTTCCACTTCCAAATTCCAGTCTATGATTTTCCAGATGGCGTTTTTGTAGCGGAAGTTCTGGATTTTTTTTGTCGGGTCGATTTGACTGGCCATTTTGTGGAAGCTTTCGAGATTGCTGACCACAAGACTTAGTTCCAGTTCGGGACGAAGGTCGCTCAGGGCGCGGGCAAGGCGGTAAACCACGCCGATGTCGCCGAAATTGTCAACGACCTTGCAAAGAATCATGATTTTGTTTTTGTCTATCATTCTAATATCTTGCTCCGATTGAAATTGCCGGCTGCAGCTCAGCCTTGTCGTTCAGCCTGATTGTGCCGAAATGTGATGAGCGGGCTGTGCTTGTGAATGCAGTGTCATTGTAGTCATCGATGTGCATGTCAAAAGTAACGGCCATAAAATAATGTCCTCTTCTGAGCGGTTTGTACGAAAGTGAAAGCCGGGCCTCTGGAACGATGTCGAATTCTTTTTGACCGTCCGCCTTTGTCCAGACATAACGCGCGAAAATTTCTGTGTCGAACAAAACTCTTCCATAAATAATGTGCTGGTGCCCGATTCCAGTTGCCAGACCGTAGGATTTTGTTGAATGAATTTCGCCGAGAACTGTGCCGTAGAAAACCGGGGCACCGATTCTGAATCCGCCGTTAAGAATTTTGTCAAAAGATAAAGAAATTTCCGGCTCAATCATGAACTTGAAATTCTCGTTGAGACCGTATTTTTTTACGAGACTTTTTGCTTCTTTTCGAGTAAGTTCTTCGCAATCGAGCGATGTTGCCTCAAGCGTTTTGGGACCGACTTCAAATTTATATGAGCGCGATGAAGATGGCTTTAATTTTGATTTTTCGCTTGTGCTCAAAAGTTTTCCGCTGACATCGTATTGCTCGATTTTGTAGCTTGCTCCTGTTCGAACCAGACTGTCTTTGTGAATTATCACGTTGAGCTCCTGGTTTGCGGGAAAGCCGAGAACATTGTGGTATGGAAGGGGCATTATGAAGGCCGGAGGACTCATGGAATATGGATCGACTGCACCGTTTATGACTTTTGCAAGCAATTTGCCTTCATTGTCGTAAATCGCACAATCAATTGCTCCGCCAATCACAATTTCTGAGCTGCCGAGTGACGCAAAAATTTCGTCCTCATTCAATGCAAGCAGCCACGAAAGATAAGATTCACATGCGTGCATATCAACTGCCGCGTTTATGATATATTCAAATCCGTTGTCGTAGTTTTTGTTTATTTTGTATCGGAGCGGGCGCAGAATCAGCGGAAGTTTTTTTTCTTCTGGCTCATTGTAATCTTTTCTGGCTTTTTTTTCGTTTGGAAAGGCAAAGTCCAGACCCACGCCAGCCATAAAATGAAGACCGAGTCCGTAATAGTGCTCGATATCGTTGAAAACGCCTGTAAGGACTCTTGATGCTTGAATCGGCAAAAATGGCCCTGTCTTGAAGGGTGCGTATTCCCGGAAAAGCAATTTTTTGTAGTATTCGTTCATGCGAGGAAGATAATCCGAAATATATTTTTGAGAGTCACAGTTCCAGTAGTTTACGATGTAGCGTGTCTGGCCGAATTTTTTCCATTGCCAGTTGCCACGGTTTGGCGGAACTGATGGAACGGCATCCTCTGCGTTTACAATATTCCAGATGAAGTTGTATTTTTCGTCGAAGGTGCGCATATCCTGGCTTACATTGGGGCTTGCGAAAGTGTAGACGAAGATTTTGCTGCTTGTAATTTCCTGTTCGTCGTATAAAATCGCTCCCAAAAGGTTTGCAATGGCGGCTCCACGGCTGTGACCAGTAATCAGGAAATATGAGTCTTCTTTTGAAATTGAATTTTCCTTCAGAAACCGGTAGAAATCAGCTTTTATGATTTCACAGGTTGATAAAAAGCCCTCGTGAATCATCACGTTTTCTTTTGATGAATTGCTGATGTTGAGATTTGAGTGCCATTCGTTTGCACTGAGAGGAGTGCCGCGGATTATGAGAAAAACGAGTTTTTTGATTCCGGCAGGAGTCTGAATGTCCTTGAATGCAAAACTGTAGGCGGCCTGATCGTTTTTGTCAATGTGATTGTTGTAATCAAGATTATAATTCCAGTAAATATCACTTTTTTTGAAACCCAGAACTTCGTAGCTTTTGAGCATTTCATTTGAATCGGGATTTTCTTCGACATGAACGTAAGAAATCGTAGAAAGCATCGCGGAGAGCCGGGCAATCTGATGGTTGTAAACTTTTGGATTTGCATTGACAAGAATGTTTTCATCCCATTCCAAATCAACTGGAACAGGCTCTTTTACCGACATCATAAGTCCGTTCACAGGGAATGTAACTGTGCGGGCGTATAAAGCGGAAAAAACTGTGAGGAAGAGGAGAATAAAAATGTAGGTACGAGGTATTTTTGTATGTGACATATTTTTAATTATTGCCACACAGATTCGATTTTGCTACGCAAAATCAAAATTTAAATATTTAAAATGGGATTCCGTAGGAATCCCGAATCTGTGTGGCAGCCTTGTTTCTACCTATAGAGACGATTCCTGCATGTCTGATAGAGAAGCGGAACTGCGAGTTTGCGTGCTGTCTTTGCCGTCGAGTGTGACTTTGAGCTTTTTGAATTCACCTTCGCGGAATACCGTTACTGTAACTGTGTCGCCCGGGCGTTTTGATTCCAGTGCGCTTGTGTAATCGGCGTAAGTTCGGACAGTGATGTTGTCGATGCCGGTGATAATGTCACCGCCAAGATAAATTGTCGTTGGATTGAAGCGGCTTCCGTACTGGACCTGCTCTGTTCCGCCCAAAATACCTGATTTTTCGGTTGAAGAGCCGCGCTCGACTTCGCTGACAAGAATTCCGTAGTTGATGGAAAGACCTGCGTAGCGCGCGATTGATGAGGTCATCTGAACCGGTGCGATTTTGAGTACACCGCGATTGACTTTTCGGTATTTAATCAAATCGTCAACGACACGGCGGGCTGTGCTTACAGGAACTGCGAAACCAATTCCGGCAGAAGAGCCTGAGTTTGAGATAATCATCGTGTTGATTCCGACCATTTTGCCGTTTGTGTCGAGCAACGGACCTCCAGAGTTGCCTGGGTTGATTGCCGCATCGGTCTGAATCATGTTTCGGATGATGACGTTTGTGCTTTCTTGAATCGGGCGGCCAAGACCTGAGATGATTCCTGTGGTCATGGTGCGTTCAAGTGCGAACGGATTTCCGATAGCGATTACTTTTTGCCCGACTTTGAGATTGTTTGAATTTCCGAAGTCGATTGTTTTGAGCGTTACGTTATCCGGCGGATTGAATTTGATTACCGCGATGTCGCTTTCAACGTCCTTTCCGATTACTGTTCCTTCATAAGATGAGCCATCGTAAAGAGAGATGTTGATTTTGCTTGCGTTTGATATTACATGGACGTTCGTGACGACGTAGCCGCGTTTATCGATGATTGAGCCGCTTCCTGAGCCGCCTTCCTGAACGACCGGCTCCAGGAACCAGTTGATTCCCATGACCTGCGTGGTGATGTTGACTACGGCTTCGTTGCACTTTTCGTAGACCGAAATATTCTGCTGCTCGTCCTGAGTGTATGGTGAATAAGAATTGCTTGCGACTGGAACGGATTTTTCTTCGATAATCGGATAGTAAGAATCTGCCTGTACGGCTGAACTTTCAACTTTTGAAATTTCAAGCTTTTCTGCCGAGGATTCTTTGACTTCCGAATTGCTTTCTGCTTTTGACTCAGAATCTTCCGGCTCGGATTTGGGAGTGAAGGTGAGATAAGCTGCCCCTGCAAGAGCAATTACGACACCTGCCGCCACTCCGGCCAGAGTTGATTTTATGAGCTGCGAGCGTGAATAAAGCTTCATTTTATTTCTCCGAGGCTTGAATCTGCCTGAGCTGTGACTTCTGGCTCTGTCTCAACGTTTTGTTCTTTTGCTTGTGAAGAAGATTTTTCTTCTGTCTGAGCATTTGCCCTTGCTTCTAGTTTTTTCTGTGTCTCTTCGTTTGGCTGAAGTTCCACGTAGAATGTTTTTTCTTTGCCGCGCTCAACGTAAACGAATTTTTCCTGATAGTCGTAGCCTTCTTTTTCGGCACGGAGAAGATAAAATCCTTCGACCAGGTTTGAAAGAGAAAGCTTTGAATAGCCCTGAAAATTCTGGTTCAGATAAATACGGCAATTTTTAATGTTTGTCTTGAAAATCACTTTTGTGCGAGAGACTTCAATATCTTTGACTTCTTCTGGCTCAAGGTTTGGAATGATTGAGAACGCCTGTTCTGAATCACTCCCTGCCTGTGAAGAATCTGCTACTTGCTGTGCAAAAACTGCAGGGAAAGACAAAAATGTAATAAGACCGAAAATAAAAATGCTTCTTTTCATATCTTCTATAATACCGAAAAACAAATCTTCTCACAACAAATCGAACAGCTTTTCTTCATCCATGTAATCATGTTCGAGAAAACTGAAATATCTTGTTTTCGTTATGATTATGTGGTCGAGCAGTGAAATTCCTAAAATTTCTGCCGCCTGGAACAATCGTATCGTCGTGTGAACATCCTCCTTTGATGGCGCTGGATTTTCCGAAGGATGGTTGTGACTTATAACGATGGCCGATGCGTGTTCTTTTATTGCTTCCGAAAAAACTTCCGCCGGACTGATGACTGCCATATTTCCGCTCCCGGTACAAACGACGCGTATTGAAATTATTTCCCTTGCTCCGTTCAGGCTGATGCACAGAAAATGTTCCTGCCTCTGCATCGCATAATTCTGGATATACGGAACAATTTCTGCCGGAGTCCGAAGCGCGACCTGTGGATTTCGGTTGCATCTTTTCCCGAATTCTAACGCCGCCGCAATCATCAGAGCTTTTGATTTTCCCATTCCTTTTATTGTCATGAGATTTTCAAGCAGATTTTCGTTGTTTGATGACATTACGATTCCCAGAACTTGTTTTGACAGTTCTCTGATAGGTGTGTCCTTTGTTCCGCTTCCGAGAATCAGCATAATCAGCTCAGCCTCGCTTGGATAAGAAAGCCCGTGTTTTAAGGTAAGTTCCCGGATTTCGAGTTTTGCTTCAATATCTGCGGATTCTGGAAAATTAATTAACTCATTCATCTTTTTTCCTCACTATATATATAGGAAAAATTTTTGTGTTTTCGGCAATGCGAATTAAAAAAAATGCAAAAAAAATTAAAAAAATCACAAAATTTTTTGAAAAGCCGATAATTTGAGCATGGAAAAATCAATTTTTAAAAATGAAATCAAATTTTTATCTTTGAAACGGGTGCTGCCTGTATTTGTTGGAATGCTGCTCGTTTCAACAATTTTCTTTTCGTGCGTGACGCCTCCTGTCCGCGAGGAATGTTCGCGCAAGCTTTTGGGAACCGGAATTAAAAATCAGGAACAACTTGTAAAATTTTTTATGAACCATAAACCCGATGCTGATAGGGAAAGGGTTGAACGGCTTGCAGGATTTTATATTGAAGAGGCGGCACTCGAAGGAATTAATTCTGATGTTGCTTTTGTTCAGATGTGCCATGAGACTGGATTTTTAGGCTTCGGAAATCTTGTCTTGCCGGAAATGAACAATTTTTGCGGTCTTGGCGCTATGGATGCCGAGCACCCCGGAGAATATTTTGAGAGCGAGCAGATTGGAGTTCGTGCGCATATTCAGCATTTGCAGGCTTATGCCACAACAGCTGACGTTGAATTGAATCAGGAACTTGTTGACCCGCGATACAGCTGGCCGCACAAAGCAAAACTCGCTCATACCGTGCATGACCTTGCCAAAAACTGGGCTACAGACCCGGATTATGGCATTAAATTGGATTCACTTCTGAGCGAGCTTGGTGGTTTTTAACGAAAATGGCGTGATTCACTGACTTTTAAGAAAGGAAATGAATCATGTTTTTCTATTTTATAAGCCGGATATTGTCGATGTAGATATGCGATTCCTTGTTGTATTCCATCCAGTTGTCGCAGTTGATTGAGATTCGGCGCACGTCACCCAAAAAGCTTGTGAATTCGCGGAAATCATAGACGACTGTGTGAACGCCCTTGCCAATCTGATATGATTGTGCTGCCTGACACCACTTCCATTCATTTGTTGCCTGCAAAACGGCGTAAAGATTGTAAGTGTAATCTTCGGGATTGTAGATGTCCACGGCGAGATATTTTGTGCCGCTTAAATCGTTCGTGCCGTCGTAGAACCATGATGCCGATTTTGACGAGTCTTTGCCCATCGCTTCCATCGTGAGTTCCAGTGAATGCCGGCCTTCCGAAGACCACTCCATTGAAAGATTCGCGCCGTTGGAAATCTTGTGGGTTCCGAACTGATCATAGTCAAAACCTGCCCAAATCCAATAATTTCCTTTTTCGAATCCGTCAAAAACTTCGACTGAGCCTTTTGGGAGCCCTTCATCCACCTGACTGAAAGCCGAAAATGCCGAAATTGCCAGTATAATCATTCCAAAAAATAATTTTTTCATAAAATCGCCTCCATTTGTTCCGCTAAATCCTACTCAACCTTGAACTTGTTCATTGCTTCCTGAAGTTTTGCAATGCTTGTTACGTTCATTTCTACACAATGCTGTGCCATTTTTGAGAAGTTGCTGATTGCATCGGTCTTTTCGGTCATGTTCTTTACGTTGGTATTTACATCCGTAGTCATGTTTGCGATTGAATCCATTTCGTAAGAAACCTGTTTGCTTCCTTCCATCATTTGGTCTGAGTCGTTCTTGACGCTGCTTGTGATGGTGTTGATTGTGTGGATAAGGTCAAGAACCTGCTCGCTGCCTTTGTTCTGTTCCTTCATCGCTTCGACGATTACATGTTCCTGCTCGCTCACGGTTTTTGTAAGCCCGAAGATGCTGCTGAACTGTTCCTGGACAGTCTTTGTTGATTTTGTGACTTCATCGATGAGGTTCGATACTTCCATAAGCTCATTCTGAATCTTTGTGCTCTGTGAGCTTGATTCTTCGGCAAGTTTACGGATTTCACCGGCTACGACCGCGAATCCCTGTCCGCTTTCACCGGCGTGCGCAGCCTCAATTGCCGCATTCATCGCAAGAAGGTTTGTCTGGCTCGCAATCTTTTTGATTACGACGGAAGCTTCCTGCAAATTCTTTGAGCGTGCCTGAATTTTTACCGAAAGGTCGGCCGTGTTGTTGATAAGAGCCTGTCCTGATTCAGAAGCCTGCTCCAAAGATGTGATTGACTGGCGGTTGTTTTCGAGAATGTTCGTTACGTTTCGGATATTTGCCGTCATTTCCTCGACTGCCGCAGATGAATCGTTGACGCTTGATGCCTGAACTTCGATATTCTCGTTGAGTTTTTTGATGTTCTTTACAATCTGTTCTACGACTGAACGTGCTTCCTCAACGCCAGCCGCATGATCCTGCATCTGATTCTGAATTGACTGGATGCTTGCCGTGATGTCCGTTACGGCTTTTGCGGTCTGTGCCATTGAATCGTTCAGCTCGTTACCGATTCCGTGCATTTCAGAGCTTGAATCTTTTGCATCTTTGATTGATGACGAAAGTTTGTCCATTGTTTTGTTGAAACTCTCGCACATTGCCCCGATTTCGTTTGCCTGATTTGACTTGAGCCGCACGGTCATGTCTCCGTCACCTTCGCTGATGTTCTGGAGGGCGTTTACTGTTGTTTTGAGCGGATTAGTGATTTTTGAAACGACGAGATAAACAATCACCATTACGATGATAATCTGGAGCATAAATGCAATAACGATGTTCCAGATTGTATTCCATGCGCTTTCTTCCATTACTTTGAGCGGCGTGATAGAAACGAAGTACCAGTATGCGCCGGAACGATCGACCTGAGTTTTAACGACTGTGACGAATACGCTTGTGCCATTAAGCTTTGTCGTAAAATGCTGTGTGGCTGGGTCTAAGTTCCCGCTCTCGGCGTTACGAGTCTCAAAGAATCCGTTGTAATCCGAGAAAAGTGTGCTTTTTGAGCCGACTGAGCTTCCGTCGCTGGAAGCAAGAACAACGCCTGTTGAAGTGAGGAACTGGCAGTTTGTCTTTTTGTAGATTGAAGAGCCGTCCATCATGTTTTCAAGCCCAGAAAGAACGATGTCGATTCCTGCGATACCGTTTCGCTGCCCCAATGAGTTCTGAATCGGGGAGAAAACTTTTGCGGTCAGAACCTTTTCGCCGTCGAGCGTGGTGATGCTTGGCTCGTTGATGAAAGTGATTGCGGCATCAGTGTATTCTTTTATTTGCTGTGATGTGAATTCGGTGACAATATCATTTTTGATTCGGCCATTTTTGTCACGGATGTAGTGAACTTTGAACTGGCCTGTCGGGTTGTCCGTGTTATCCTTGCGCCTTTCGTCTTTGTGGTCGAACATATTTGGAAGCCAGTAAGCCCAGGCCGAATCAATTGTAGATGATTTGACCATTGCACGAACTTCCTGTTCGATTGAAGTTGAGCGTTGCTTTTCCGGAATTGCCCATGAACCGCCCAAAAGACCTGCAAAAGCCTCTGCTGAACAAACCATTTCCGTCATTTTCTTTTCGACTGAATTGCTTTTGTTTTCAGTGAGTGTGATTATGCTTTTGGTAATCTGTTCTTTGTTGTTGTTAAGGACAGTTTTGCCAATCATGAATGTCATAAAAAGTGATATGACAACCATAGCAATACCCAACGAAAGGATAAGGCTCATTCTGATTGATTTGAATGAAAATTTGCGCTTGCTCATTCTTCCTCCAAAATAGATATAAAAAGACGTTTTTTTAAATGGGGAAGTGTACGCTAAAGATGTGAAAAATTATGATAGAATTATCTTATAGAATTGGTGAATTGTATAGCAAGATTTTTTATAAAAATATCAAATTTTTGTCATGGAAAAGATAAAAAAAACTGCCACACAGATTTGGGATTCCTACGGAATCCCTTTAAAAGACTTTATAATTTTTATCCTTGATTTTGCGTAGCAAAATCGAATCTGTGTGGCAATTTAAAAGCTTTCTTTTACGCTGAACTTGCTTCGTTATTTGACAACAACGTTAACCAACTTGCCTGGAACGACGATAATCTTTGCGACCGTCTTTCCTTCGGTGAACTTTTTGAAGCCTTCGGTTTCTTTTGCCATTGCTTCAAGAGTTGCGTTGTCCGTGTCGGCGGCGGCTTCGAATTTTGCACGGAGCTTACCGTTAATCATGACCGGGAACTCTTTTGTGTCGTCCTTGCAGAACTCTTCGCTGAACTCAGGCCATTTTGCGTAAGCACAGCTTTCTTTGAGAACGAATCCTTCCCACATTTCGCGTGGAAGTGAGTCGAATTTGCTTGCTTCGTTCACGAAAATCATCATCTGAGAAATCGCTACGTTGAAGTCGAGGTTGTTTGTGTCCTCTGTGACCTTTTTGACAGTTTTTGCGTATGTCTTTCGGAGTGAAGCCAGGTTTTTGTCGAGCTTTCCGCGGATATCTGTGTCGTTCAATGGCTTTTCGCTCAAAGTCCAGATTTTGTCGAGGAAGCGGTTAACGCCAATAAGGCCCTGTGTGTTCCATGGTTTACTAACTGTGAGCGGTCCCATGAACATCTCGTACATTCGGACTGAATCTGCACCGTAGTTCTTAATCATTTCGTCTGGGTTTACGACGTTTTTGAGCGATTTACTCATTTTTGCGATTACGCGCTCAAGCTCTTCGCCGTCTTCTTTTGAATAGAACTTTCCGTCGCGCTCGTCAACCATGTCAGTTGGAACGAGAGACTTGTTCTTTCGCTGGAAGGCAAATGAAGTAATCATGCCCTGGTTGATAAGACGCTGGAACGGCTCTTTTGTTGAGACAACTCCCAGATCATAAAGAACTTTGTGCCAGAATCGGGCGTAGAGAAGGTGAAGAACTGCGTGTTCAGCACCACCTACATACAAGTCAACCGGCATCCAGTAGCTTTCTTTGGCCTTGTCAGCAAAGCATTTTGTGTTCGTAGGATCGATGTAACGCAAATAGTACCAGCAGCTTCCTGCCCACTGAGGCATTGTGTTTGTCTCGCGGCGGGCTGGCTTTCCGCATTTCGGACACTTGCAGTTTACCCATGAATCGATTCCTGCCAGTGGCGACTCACCGGTTCCAGTCGGCTGATATGTCTTGACGTTTGGCAATTCAAGAGGAAGCTCTTCTTCCGGGATTGGAACGATGCCACAGTCAGGACAGTGAACCAGAGGAATAGGCTCGCCCCAGTATCGCTGGCGGCTGAATACCCAGTCGCGGAGCTTGTAGTTTACTGCTTTTTTGCCGATTCCCTTTTCGCCCAGGAATTCGAGCATCTTTGCGATTGCGTCTTTTTTGTTGAGACCGTTCAGGAATTCTGAATTTACGTGAATTCCGTCTTCTGTCCATGCTTGTTTCTGAACGTCAACTTCGCTCTTGAGGACTTCGATGATTGGAAGGTTGAATTTTTTTGCGAAATCCCAGTCTCGTGTGTCGTGGGCAGGAACGGCCATGATTGCGCCTGTTCCGTAAGAAATAAGAACATAGTCTGCAATCCAGATTGGAATAAGCTTGCCGTTTACAGGGTTGATTGCATAGCTTCCGCTGAATACACCTGTCTTGTCTTTTGCAAGGTCAGTGCGCTCAAGGTCAGATTTTTTTGCTGCCTCATCGATATATTTTTCGACGGCTTCTTTCTGCTCTGGAGTTGTGAGAGTTTTTACAAGTTTGTGCTCAGGAGAGATTACCATGTAGGTAGCACCGAAGAGAGTGTCGCATCGTGTTGTGTAGACTGTGAGCTTCTGGTCGGTCGGCTTTCCGTCTTTGTCGGCAACGGTGAAGTTGACTTCGGCACCTTCTGAGCGACCAATCCAGTTTCGCTGCATTGCCTTTACGCTCTCTGGCCAGTCCAAGCCTTCCAAATCTTCGAGCAGGCGGTCTGCATAGGCTGTGATTTTGAGAATCCACTGGCGGATTGTTTTGTGTGTTACGACGGCACCACATCGCTCACATTTGCCTTCTTTTACTTCCTCGTTTGCAAGACCCGTGAGACAGCTTGGGCACCAGTTGATTGGTGTGTCTGTCTCATAAGCCAGGCCTTTTTTGTAGAGCTGAAGGAAAATCCACTGAGTCCATTTGTAGTAGTCCGGGCCGCAAGTGATTACCTGACGATCCCAGTCGTAGCTGAAACCGAGCGCCTTAATCTGCTCTGTGAAGTGTGCGATATTCTCGTAAGTGGTAGTAGCAGGGTGAGTGCCTGTTTTGATAGCATAGTTTTCGGCAGGAAGACCGAATGCATCATATCCCATCGGATGAAGGACATTGTAGCCGTTCATGCGCAAAAATCGTGAGTAAATGTCGGTAGCTGTGTAGCCTTCCGGATGACCAACATGAAGGCCCGCACCGCTTGGGTAAGGGAACATGTCAAGAATGTAACGTCGTTTTTCTTTTGGAACGTTTTCGTCCTCTACAGCACGGAAAGTCTTGTGCTCGTCCCAGTATTTCTGCCATTTAGGCTCAATTGTTTTAAAAGGATACATTTGTAACTAAGGATACATTTGTAACTCCTGAATTTTTTGACGCGGATGAACGCAGATGAACGCAGATTCGCGAGTATGTACAGATAAAAAGTGAAATTATTCTATCAAAAAGGGAGAAGTTTTTCTATATATAGAAATAATGCCGCCAGGGATAGTAGTGGCCGCGGAAGCGGTTCCGTAGAGAGCGCAAGCGAACGGAGGAATGGAGTGCGGCTAGCACGGAACCACGGATAGCCCTTAGCAAGTTGATTGCGCCTAAATAAATTTTCTGAAAAAGTTACATTCATCATCGTTGCAGAGCTTTGCTTCGGGAAGATTAATGTTTACGTGGAAAACGTGGCCGATGTCCTTGCGGTTTGGCGCACCGTAGATTTTTATGACGGCTTCGATTCCCTTGCTTTTGAGCAAATCGTACATGGGCTGGGCTTGGGGAAGCAAAAAGTCCCTGTGACTGCTCATTACGAATGCTGGCGGAAAATCCGGCGTGATGTTTGAGAGCACGTCGATTTTTTGCTGGAAATCTTTGCTTTTTATGTCCGTGTTTTGGCCGATGTAAGCCCAGAAAATGTCGTCCAAGTCGTTTTGAAGGCGAGTGTTCGGATCGTAGATGCCGCAGTTTAAGCCCACAGCCTTGATTTTTACGTTTGGAATGGTAAATCCATAAAGTTTTGCGAAATCAGGATTTGTGAAGATTGCCGCGTAATGGCTTGCCAGCTGTGCACCCGCAGAATCTCCCACCAGAACAAGTTTTTCTTTGTCGATGCAGTATTCGCCTGCGTGCTTTTCGATGAAAGTGATGGCAGAATTGATGTCTTCGAGGGCTGATGGGAAAAGATTTTCCGGGGCTAGACGGTAATTAATGTTCACCACCGTGAATCCCCGGAGTGCAAGGCTCATGCAGTAAAATTTGTAGACTTCCTTGCTTCCGTAGACCCAGGCTCCCCCGTGGATGTTCACGATTGTGGCCTGGGCTTGGTTTACGTCAGAAGTTTTGTAGATGTCCAAAAGGTTGCTCTCACCGTGCGGACCGTAAGAAATATCGTAAAAATTTGCCATATTTTCTGGCACGATGAGTTTTTCGTCACGCTTTTTGTCGTAGTATGCCCATTTTGTGCGGAGTTCGCTTACTGTTTCCTGCAAAGATTTCTTTTCTTCGTTCATAAGGATTTCAGTTTAGCATGAATTGCGGATTTTGCAAGAATTAAAATATTTTGGCTGCCTTTTTCAGGATTTTTTTCGGCACTTCTTTCATGCCTTTTGTGCCAGCGAGCCGGATTTTTGCATGAACTTTGAAGCCTGAGTAGCCCAGGATTTCTTTGATGGCTTTTTCGGCTTTTGTTGTCTGGCCTGCAAGGATGTTGAAAGGAAAAGGCGTGGTGCAGCTTGTGATGATTACGGCTTTTTTGCCTTTGTGAAGTGGAATCGGCATGCCGTGTTTTGATTCTCCCATCATGACTCCTACGAGCCTGTCAAAAAGACATTTCAGATAACCGTTCATGTTGCCCCAGTAGACAGGGCTTCCCACGATGATGCTGTCGCAGTTTTTGATTTCTTCGGCGATTTTATGGGCGTCATCTTGTGGAAGAATGCAACTTCCTTTTGAACGGCAGGCCATACAGCCGATACAAGGTTTGAATTCAATAGAAGAAACATCAACAAAAGTTACGAAATTTCCCTTTTCGAGCAGGGATTTTTCGGCGGTGTGAAGAAGCTGCGAGATTTTTCCGTTTTTACGCGGACTTCCGTTCAGTATTAAAATGTTCATGAGTTTACCTCTTAAGGAAATCTCGAAAAATTCAGTTTTTCGAATTTTCTTTAATTTTATTCCTTTGGAAATGAGACCGTTGTGAGTTTTACGATTGAGGTGGCTGTCGTGAGCCCCTGAGTATCCGTGTAGATTTTGCCGTCAGAGCCGTCAAGCGAGCCTGTTCCTGTGTATGCAAGTTTTACTTCCTCGCTTTCTGATTCTGAAATTACCGCTGCATAAACTAAGGATGGCTGGCCGTTGTCAGTTGAGTTTTCCTTTGTGTAAAATTCGTTGTAATCAAAACTGACGTTGAATTCAGCTTTTATGAGGCATTTAGAGTCTGGAATTTCTGAATTGAAGACGATTCCGCCTTTTGGGGTTGCGCTTGTAACCGCATCAAGCTCCAGGGCTGCGTTTGCTTTTTTGGCTTCTTTTCCTTTGCGTGGATCCTGTTTTGAAGCATGGTACCATACAGGAAGACTTTCTGGACGGCCTTCTTTCGGGGCGAAAATCCAGCTTTTTTTGCTTGCTTTTTTTGTTGCGTAAAGTGTGCTTATGTAATTTCCTTCCGTATCTTCAAGCCAGATTGCGAACTGAGGCCCGTGTCTGCCTTTCCAGCTTTCACCGACTCCAACAGAAATTGTGACTTCCCTTGCAAAGATTGATGCCGTTCCCAAAGCGAGAAGGGCGATGATTGATGTAATTTTTTTCATATTTCTTCCTTATAATTAATTATTTTTCAAAAATTGAATCCATCCACAAGCTGATGAATCTGTCTGTGAATGTCCTGTTGTTTTCCCAGTATTCCACGTCACTTTTTTTGAGCAGAACTGACTCGATGCAGCCCCACAAGCCTGAGACAAGAATGCCAACGTCTAGCCGGGGATTTTCTGAATGTGCCATGCCCTGCGCGATTGCTTTTTTGAGAAGCTCTTCGCCTGTTCGGTTACAGACATAGTATTCTTCGATTAGCTCAGGGCTAGCATCATCCGCGGATTTGATTCCTTCCATCACAAGGAGGGAAAGCCGGGGATTTTCAAAACACCAGTCGCGGAATGCAGAAATTGCGTTTTGAGTTTGGGCTTTGATTGAATCTCCTTTTTGAGACGCCGCCTTTATTTTTTCGTTGAGCTCGTAGAGACAATCCAGGGAAATAGCCTGAAAAAGCTTGTCCTTGTCTTTGTAATAGTGGTAGATACTTGTTGCCGTAATGCCACAGCTTTGGGCAATGTCCCTCATTCCGATTTGCTCTGGATTTTTTTCCATTAACAATTCGAGGGTTCGCTGTTTTATTAGCGGCATTATGTTTGGATTTGGATTTCGCATTGTGACTCCACTGATATTTATTTAACACTGATAATTTAACAATGTTAAATATAAATGTCAATGGAGTATTCTGAAAATTTTGATTTGTTTTGAAAAGATTTTCTTAGAATGAATATGTCAGCCTGAAGTAGCCGCAGCTTGCTTCTTTTAACTTTCCGTAAGTGCTGGCTTTGTCTGTGCCTTTTGTGTAAATGTCCGCGCCGCCTTTTATTTTGAGGGAATCGCTGATTGCGTATTCGGCGGAAGGGCAGAGGGCGCAGTCTTTGTCGTTGAGATTTATCGCACCCGAAAAATTGAGAGTCATTAAATCATTCAAAAAGGATTTTTCTACGCTTAATGTCGCTTTTGGAAGCCGTCTCTTTCTTTCGAACTCATCTTTGTTGAAATCAAGAATAATATCTTCTATATATTGGGCTGTGATTGTGAATCCTCCGCCGTTCCAGTCAAAGCCTGCGAGCGCGCAAATCTGATTTGAATCGACAGGCTTGCAAGTCATGTTCTCCCATTTCTTGCCAGTGAAGTTTCGTCCTTTGATAAAAGCTGACTCAGCACGCAAAACAAAACTTCCGGCTGGAATTGCCGTTTCAAGTCCTGCCATCCAAAGCCGTTTGTGCTCGCCAGTCATTTGAATTCCTGATTCTGTAAGGCTTGTTGTGTAAGCAGCGTCGTGATCAAGCCCGGTGTAAAAACTTGCGGCAAAATCTGCGAATGGGAGCCATGCTGAAAATCTTGCGCCACCCTGCATGTTTTTCAGGTCGAAGTCAAGTTTTTCTTCATCGCTCCAGATAATCGGCGCCTTGCCTGATTTTGACGGAAAAAATATCGGATTCAAAGGATTGTCCTTTTCCACTGGCATTTTCGCGGGTGTAAAAACAGGAACCGCAACCAAATCAAGCGCGAACATTTCCGAGTGAAGGTTGAGAAGAGCCGCATCAACTGCGATTCTTTTGTCTTTTATGCTGGAGCCTGCCAGAGTTCTATTGTCCTGCGGGCAAATTATGTCCACAATCTGAACTCCGTCCGCTTTTCCCCAGATTATGATTTGTCTGCCAGTTCTCAGGCTTGCCCAATCGTTTCCAAAATCAATGTACGCTTCCTTTAAATAGAATTCCGAGCGGCTTTTGCATACGGCGTCGTAGCTTGCCCCGACCGAACAGAACATGCTTACGTTTTCATTATAAGCCTGTAATTCAAACTCTGAGCGCGTGCGTGAATCAAGGAGTTTTCGGTCTGAATTTTTGCCATCGCTCCCGTCTGAATCAAATTCCGGCTTAAAGATTTGCGCTGAATGGAATGTGTCAACAAATCCACCGAATTTTATTTCTTGTGAAAAAGCCTGCTGCGCCAGAAAAACCGAACACAGCAGACTGAATGTAAACAGATTTTTTTTCATTTTCAGTCTGCCTCTTGTGTTTATCTTCCGATACGACCTTTTTTAAGCTCCGCGACCGTGAACATTGAATCGCTCAAAGGCTGATTGTAAGTAATGTTCTTTGTTTCAAGCAAAGTTGAATGACCGGAAGCGAGATTTTCCATGTGCATCATCTTGACTGTCCAGATTCCGTCAATCTGCTCGATTCCGCTCATGGTAAGAACCCGCTCCAGTTTGCCCTGACGATTGTAAAGTTCGCCTTTCTGACAGACATAGCTGTCTTTTCTAAACCAGTAGATTCTTCGGCTTGACCGCTCGGTTTTGTCGTGCGGAATGCATTCGATTTTCCAGCAGGCAACGCCTTCGATTTCTTCCTCGCCCAGAAGTTTGAAGTCATCTTTTGAAAGTTCCCTGTCACCTATGTCGTCGTAAGTAAAATCCGTGCCCATAAAGTAATTGTCTTTGTCTGAGCCTGAGATTCGCCTTTCATTTCCAGATTTTGGCATGTAAAGCCAGGTGTCGTCGTCCTTTCCTTCCTCATCGTAGCCCCACATAAGGTAGCCCACGCCCTCAACATCTTTTGGAGTTAGAAAAGCCATGACTGTTTTGTCTGTGGTTCCGTAATCCTTGAAATAATAGGCGACTTCACGGATTCGGGGTTTGCCGCTTTTTGAAGTCAGAGTCATTTTCATCTGATAGACTGCCGTGTCGCCTTTGTATAAATCACGGTTTGCCTTTATGATGTCGTATGCGCTCTGAGAATATGAGCGGGATGCGCATAAAAGTGCTGCTGATGCAAGTAATTTAATAAGAAGTTTTTTCATTTTTTCCTCCGTTGTCATTTATTTTCTTTTCCAAATGGTTTTGTCAGATAAATCAAAACTGGTGTCAGAAGATAATCGGCGAGCAAGGCTGTGCTCAATCCGATTATTGCAAGCAGACCTGTGCGGTGCATTGTGTTCATTACGCTTGTGACATAGATTGCGAACATCGCGCAGATTATCAGCGTGGTCATGAACATTGACTTTCCGATTTCCCTGAAGGTCCTTATGATTGCCTCGTAATAATTTCCTGTAAGCTCAAAGAAGTATTTGACGTGGTTTGTAAAGTGAACCGTATCATCAACCGCAATACCAAGAATCATCGGGATAATCGTCATTGTCATCATGTCGAGCTGGAAGTGGAAATAGCCCATAATGCCCGCAAGAACAATTACTGGCGAAATGTTCGGAATCATGCCGATTAAGCCAGTTCCGATGCTGGCAAAAGCGAGAATCAGAAGAATTGCAATCATTATGAATGAGCCGATAAATGATTTAAGTTCGCCTGTTACGATTTTTCCGTTCATTTCTGCAAATTCTGCCACGGTTCCGATTACGTTTACTTTTGCGTCCGGGAACAATTCTTTTGCGGCTTTTTCGGCAAGTCTTACATTTTCAGAAATTTGAGTTCCGTCGTAATATGCGAGGTCAACGTCTACATGAGCCGTGTTGTAATCTTCGTTCAGATAGTCATAAAGCCGTTCTCCGCCTGTGATTTCATAAAGGAACAGTTCTTCCGTAAGCTCATCCTGATTTTCTGGAATCACGTGGAATTCTTTTTTGTCGCCGTTAAGCATCTGGTGCGTTTCCTTCACGATGTCGAGGACTGATTTGACTCTGGCCGTTCCGTTGCATTTTCGTGTAAGGCTTAATCCTGCCAGTTTTTCCTCAAGTTTTTCCAGCGCGAACATTCTCTCAGGCTTTTTGAATTCGTCGGCTTCCGGGTACTCGACAAGAATCTTGTAAGAGTAAACGCTTCCCAGCTGACTTTTCTGCAATTTGTCAATTCTCTGAATGTAAGGAATCTTCAATCCCATCATCTGAACATAATCCAGTGTGATGTACATTTTTGGAATTCCAGGAATAAAGACAGCGAGCATTGCAATGCAGATTATCATGATTTTTTTGCTGTGAGCGAGAACAGATTTTCCGAAACTTTCAAATCGCAGGTCAGTTTTCAGGACTTTTGAATCTTTTGTAAGCTGTTCCGGTGTTTTGTCCTTTCCGAATGAAAGCAAAACAGGAATCAAAACGATTACATAAAGGAATACGACGAAAACTGTTGCGGAAGCTGTGAGGCCGAGCCATTTTAACGGCCCGATGTCAATCAAAGCGAATGAAAGCATTGATGCGATTCCAAAGACTTCTTCCGGGA
>CACZYY010000033.1 GCA_902785455.1 uncultured Spirochaetaceae bacterium | reverse complement strand
CAGAATCCATTCGGCACTCGGCCGCTGCACTTTCGACGGCACGGAATCCACATTCACAACGCATTATCACCCGGACGACGTGATGAGCGAATACGGCACGGATATTGAATTCTTCACCGAAAATTGCGGCAAACAAAAATGCAAGGTCAAAGTATTTGTAGGTGAGAATGGCGCGGATTGGAGATGCCTTTAAAATAAAATGTCCTGTTTAAAAACTCACGCCCATTGCGGCGCTGAACTGCCAGCGGTGGTGCGGTACGTTGTAAGCTAAGCCCATTGCGAGGGCAGGGAAGGCGATTTTGGCAAGGTAGACTCTGGTTCCTGCATTCGGACCGTGTTCAAATTTGTATTCTTTATCGGAATCTCTTGTGTAGACGAGCTGATAGTCTCCGTAAAGTGAAAGCATTCCCCAGCTGAATTTTTTGAGTGAAACTTCAAGCCCGAGGTTTCCGCCGATAATTCTGTCCGTTGAAAAATCGCCAGGCAAAATGTTGACGGAGCCTGCATCCTGTTCCCTGAACAACGCGATATTAAAGTCCTTTGCGTAGAATCCTGAATATTTTTGATAAAAACGAAGTCTGTCCGTAAAAATTATGTGCTGTTCGCCGATTGAAAAGGAAAAGCTGAGCGGATAGCGGAACTCTGAAAAGTCTGAGTCCGTTATGCCAAATTCCGCGCTAATTGATGCAGAATTTGTGGACATGAAAATGCCATTCCAGTCAGAATTTGAGTAACCGAATGCCAGTGAAGTCGAACCAACTTTGATTGACTCAGGATTTGCGCCTAAAAAATCAGAATGTGCTTCGGTTGCGCTTGATACGAATTTGAAATTATTTGCGAATGAAAAATGCTCGCTGAGTTTTTCGGTCAATGTGAATGCAAAGTTGAAAAGCACGTCGTTATATTTGAGAATGAGATTTTTGTCGAGATTCTGGAATTCTGGTGAACGCTTTGAGCCGGAGAAGAAAATCGAAAAACCTGGAATTCCGTGTCCTTTTGGCTGCTTTGAAAATGATGCCATGCCTGTTTTGGCTGTGTTTGTTAAAAATCCGCCAAGCATGAACATGTCTTTTCGACCGAAAGCGTTTGTGTCGAGCACGATTCCGCCTGCAAGATAGCCGGAATTTGAATACATTGCGAACGGAAGCGGAATGAACGTGATTTTTTCTTTGACCGAGACGTTGACTTGAGCTTCTGAGCCGGAGATTTGTTCGGTTTCGATTTTGATTTCGTTGAAAATTCCTTCGAGCTGGATTGCGGTTTCAAGCTCATGCAATTCATCTTCCGTGAGTGGGTTCCCGATGAATTTTTTGACTTTTGACTGAACGTAAGAATTGCGAGTTTTTTTGAGGCCTGAAAAATTGATTTTGGAAATGATGAGGTTTTCTGAGATTTGTTCTTGATTTTGCTCTGGTTCAGGCTGTTCTTGAGCAATGCCCGAAAACAAAATGAATGCAAGCAAAAGCCCGACAAAAAATTTCTTCATATACCTTAAAATTGTATAAGAAAATAGCGATTTTCACAACAACAAAAAAATGCTAGAATAAAATTAGGAATTAGAAATGAGGAATGAGAAATTAAGCTGGTGTAGGATTATTTTTTTTATTTTGGCTTGCTGGCTTTTTTTTCTATTTTTTTCCTGCACGAGCACAAAGATTGACTCTGATTTTTCGCCTGTTTTTGTGACAAATTCTTCAAAATATAAGATTTTGCCGCCGGAGTCTATGAGTGGTTCAATTGAGGAACTTCAGCGGATGGAAGCAGTTTTTGGCAAAAATCAGATTGAGGCGGATATTTATGTGATTGCCAATTCCGAGCAGCTTTCGATGATTCTGATGAGCGAGTTCGGAACCACGGTTGCGGAGCTTTTTTATGATGGTGAGAACCTTGATTTTGAGTCCTCGGTTTTTCCAAAAAAGTTAAAGCCTGAGTATATCGTTGCGGATTTTCAGTTCTGTCTGTATGATGCGGAGATTTTAAAGTCAAAACTTGCTGAAATTGGCCTGGATTTTAATGTTTCTTCTGAGTACGAACCGAACGGATTCTGTACCGAAACTAGAGTCATGAGTCAAAATTATAAAATCATTTCAAAAGTCACAAAAAAATTTGAAAAAAATCAGAAGACTGAAGTAAATGAGTTAAAATCTATAAAGTA
The DNA here is from genome assembly GCA_902785455.1 of uncultured Spirochaetaceae bacterium. Lineage (GTDB taxonomy): Bacteria > Spirochaetota > Spirochaetia > Treponematales > Treponemataceae > Treponema_D. The sequence goes on along the minus strand of CACZYY010000033.1, from coordinate 20,026 downwards.
TGAGAATTTTCTTCGTGGATATTCTTATGAACTGGCTGGAGTATCTGAATGAGTGTTGAAACTAAAAATATATTTCTCTCAAACCCAGGATTTATTTGTGCGGCGGGGGATTCTCAAAATCCTTTTGGTTTTGTCGAAAATTTAGCTTCTGGCAATCGTGATGGAATCAAAAAAGTTGACTGCGGTTTGATCGGTGAGGGTGGCGCAAAATCTTTTTTCGTCGGCAAAATCGAAGACAAAAAGCTTAAAACAACCGGCGATGCCTTTGATATGCGTGTCCTTCAGATTCTGGATTTTGCACTTTCTTCTATAAAATCCGTCGTCGAAAAGGCAATTTCGTGTTACGGGGCTGCTCGTGTGGGCGTTTGCATTGGTTCGTGCGATAACGGAAGCGAGCTTTCGCTGGCCGGGCACAAGTCTTTTTTTACGGAAGGTGCTTTCCCTGCCGATTATGACTTAAAGGTTCAGGGGGCAGATTATCCAGCCACTTTTACTGCCCGAAAATTCGGCGCAAAGGGCATTTGCCTTGCTTTTTCTACGGCCTGTTCTTCAAGTGCGAGCGCGATTATTAAGGCAAAGGAACTGATTCGTGCTGGTCTGTGCGATGCGGTGATTGCGGGCGGAGTTGATGTTGCGAGCGACACTGTTTTGCTTGGATTTGACAGCCTAGAAGCAATTGATCACCAAAAGACAAATCCATTTTCCAAAAATCGCAGCGGAATCAATCTCGGCGAGGGAGCAAGCGTTTTTGTCCTTTCAAAAGATGATCTGGACGGCACAGGAATAATTCTGGCTGGCACAGGCGAATCTTCTGATGCAAGTCATATGACCGCCCCGCTTGCAGATGGAACTGGGGCAGAGCAGGCGATGAAAGCGGCTTTGTCGGACGCTGATCTTTCTCCGTCTCAAATCGATTACATAAATCTGCACGGAACCGGCACGCATCTGAATGACAGCATGGAAGCACGAGGCGTGAATCTTGTTTTTGGCTCAGAAAATAAAATCCTGTGCTCTTCAACAAAGCCACTCACTGGTCACACTCTCGGAGCGGCTGGAAGTCTGGAGCTTGCGGCCTGTTTTTATGCAATCAAAAGCCAGAAAATTCCTGTTCATGTCTGGGACGGTGTGGCGGACGAAGAAATGCCTGTTCTGAATCTTGTGACTGCAAATGCTGGCGGATGTAATGTTGCTGCCTGCATGAGCAATTCTTTTGCTTTCGGTGGATGTAACGCAAGTCTGATTATAAGGAAAATAAAATGACGATAGAACATGAAGAACTTGCGACACTTGTGCCTCACAGCGGAAAGATGTTCATCATTGACCGGATTACCGAGGCTCAGGCGAACGACTGGATTATCGAGAGCGAGACAAAAATTACCCCGGATTTCATGTTTTATGAAAAATCTGCGGATGGCGTACCGAACTATGCCTGCTTTGAAATTATTGCACAGACAGTTTCGGCTCTCACCGGGCTTTATGCGCGCGAAAATAATCTTCCGCCGAACATGGGATTTATCCTCAGCGTGTCGAATCTTAGCTTTGATTTTGATATAATAAAAAATGGTCAAACTGTAAGGGCAAAAGCTGTGCGTGAATCTGCGATGGACAACGTTTATTCTTTCAGCGCAAAGCTTTGGGTTGATGGAAATCCTTGTGGAAAAGGAAAACTCACTGTAATGGAAATACTATGATGAACGAAAATAATGGTAAAAAGGTGCTTGTGACAGGCAGTTCTGGTGGAATCGGCAGGGCTATTGCTTTGGCTGTGGCTCAGGCTGGATATGAAATTGTCGCACACTACAATAATGGAAAAGAAAAGGCTGAAAATCTAAAGGCAGAAATTGAATCTTTGGGCGGGAAATGTTCGCTTCTTCAGTTCAATATTTCTGACAGGGCCGATTGTACCGCAAAGCTCGAAAAGTGGAGCGAAGAAAACGGTGCATTTTGGGGAATCATTTTGAATGCAGGAATTGCCCGTGATGATGTTTTCCCGGCTCTCACTGATGAAAAATGGGACAGTGTGATTCACACAAATCTTGACGGATTTTACAACGTGCTTAAACCTCTTGTGATGCCTTTGTGCCGCAAAAAACGTGGCCGGATCATTACGATTGCAAGCGTTTCGGGCATAATCGGGAACCGCGGTCAGGTCAATTACAGTGCTAGCAAGGCGGGCATTATCGGAGCCACAAAAGCCCTTGCCACTGAACTTGCCAGCCGAAAAATCACCGTGAATTGTATCGCGCCAGGTCTTATCGAAACTGACATGGTAAAAGAGCTGCCTCTTGAGCAAATGCTTTCCACAATTCCGATGGGGCGTGCGGGCAAGCCTGAAGAGGTTGCTTCCCTTGCGGTGTATTTGCTTAGCGAAGGGGCAAGTTATATCACGCGGCAAGTAATTTCTGTCAATGGCGGGCTTATATAAAATCTGCCTGTTCTTTTGCAAATCAATCGGTTGAGAAATCTTTATTTAAATTATAAAATAATCTTATATAGTTAGGGTTTTTATTGTTATGGAAAAACGACGTGTAGTTATTACTGGCGGTGGAATTGTCAGTGTTCTTGGAAAAGAATGGAACACAATTCTTGCCAACCTCAAAGCCAAAAAGAATTTCGTAAAATACATGAAGGACTGGGACGAAAAATATCCTCTCATGAACACACGCCTTGCAGCACCTGTTGATTTTCAGATTGATAAAGAAAAATATCCTCGTAAGGCAATCCGAGGAATGGGGCGCGTATCACAAATGGCACTTGTCGCCACAGATGCGGCTCTTGAAGATGCCGGATTGCTGGGTAGCGAAGAAATCACTCAGGGGCGCACAGGAATTGCTTACGGTTCTTCAATTGGTAGCGTTGACCCTCTCATGGAAATGTACTCAATGCTTGTAATAAACGATACAAGCAAAGTCAGTTCAACCACCTACATCAAGGCCATGCCACAGACTTGTGCCTGCAATCTCGAAGTTTATTATCATCTTACTGGGCGAATAATCACAACGAACACAGCCTGTACTTCCGGCAGCCAGTCAATCGGCTATGCTTACGAAACGATTCAATCCGGCAAGCAGGACATGATGATTGCCGGTGGTGCCGAAGAATTCTGCACGATGGACACTGCCACATTCGATACTCTCTTCTCAACATCAACCAAGAATAGCACTCCTGAGCTTACACCGAGCGCGTATGATGTTCACCGCGACGGCCTGGTTTTGGGCGAAGGTGCCTGCACTTTGATTCTTGAGGAATACGAGCACGCAAAAGCACGCGGGGCAAAAATGTATGCAGAGATTGTCGGTTTCGGTACTACAACTGACGGAACTCACATCACTTCACCCAACCGCCCCACGATTGCACATGCGCTTGAACTTGCTTTGGAGGACGCAAATCTTTCACCGGATCAGATTGGCTATGTAAACACTCATGGAACTGGAACAACTTCCGGCGACATTACAGAAACTCAGGCAACTTTTGACGTTTTCAAGAGACCTGTTCCTGTTTCAACGGTCAAAAATTATATCGGCCACACGCTTGGGGCTTGCGGTTCAATTGAATCATGGCTCACAATAAATATGATGAATGAAGGCTGGTTCCTTCCAAATTTAAATCTGAATGAGGTTGACCCAAAATGCGCGCCTCTTGATTACATCACTGGTGACGGCCGGAACATCGACACCGAATACGTAATGAACAATAATTTTGCGTTCGGTGGAATCAACACAAGTCTTATTTTTAAGAAAATTAAATAGATTATCGGGTTTACCGGTAAAGACAAGTTTTTCATACGGAGGAAAAAAATGAAAAAACTTATTGCTATTTTGGTCGCAGGTCTTGCTTTTACAGCCAGCTTGTTCGCAGATGTACCTGAGTTCACTGATGAGACAGCTTACGTTGTTGACGCATCAGTTCTTCCAGGCAATATGAAGGATAATGTTGTTGTAACAAACGTTTCTTCTTTGGCTGCAAATTTCGACATCACAATTTTTGTTTATGATGAAGAGTCAAAAGGCTGGATGATTTTCGGAAAAGGTCACATCAAAGATTTGGGCGATGTTTCTACAATCAAATCAATCAACAAAAAAATGATGAAACTTGCGAACTACAAATATTTCGCAATCAAACCGTCTGCTGACAATCCTTTCACTTACAGCGTTGCAAAAGGAAACAACGACTTGAACGTCTGGATTTATGATGACCGCGAAATCGATGAGTCTCACTTCAAGGTATTCGACTTGTCAATGCTCCCAACTTTCACTGACAATCTCCGTGTTGTAGCTGGTGAAAACTTGCGTTCTGCTGCTTCTTTCCGAATCCTCGTTTACAATGATGAGGCAGACGAAGAAAAATCTGGTACAATCGCAATCTTGACTAAGCCAAAAGACACAAAAGTTTTCAAAACAACTGCTAAAGGTCAGAAATACAACTTGTTCAAATACGTAAAAATCATTTCCCGTGAAGAGAAAGATTACAAATATACAGTAAATGTTGCAAAGAATGACCTTGTAATCACTGTAAACAATCAGTAGTCAGTCTTAAATCAGCCTCGCAGACAGCGGGGCAATTTTTTTTGGCCGACAATTTTATTTCGACAAATTGACTATTTTTGTCAAAATAGATAGGATAGAGTTATAAATAATGCCCTTCTGTTTTTGTCTGGGCTTTTTATAGGAGAAAATAATGGCTGTAATTAAACCAATGGTTCGCTCAAACATTTGTATCAACGCTCACCCGATTGGATGTGCCCGCGATACTGAGAATCAGATTGAATATGCAATTGCCCAGAAGGCAAAACGTGGAATTAAGACTGCAAAAGAAGGCGGATACGCTCCAAAAAATGTACTCGTCCTCGGATGCTCAACTGGATATGGTCTTTCAAGCCGAATCACTGCAGCTTTTGAATACGGAGCTGACACAATCGGTGTTTCTTTTGAAAAAGAACCTACTGTCACAAAGGGCGGCACTCCAGGCTGGTACAACAACAAGGCATTTGACAGGGCCGCTGCAAAGGCTGGCCTTAAGGCAACAACTTTCAACATGGATGCATACAGCGATGAATGTCGTCAGGCTGTAATTGATGAAGCAAAAAAATGGGGAATTAAATTTGACCTCGTTGTTTATTCTCTGGCTTCTCCTGTCCGCACAGACCCTGACACAAAAGTCCTTTACAAATCAGTAATCAAACCTGTCGGCAAACCTTACGGTGGCTGGGCAATCGACATGATGACCGAAAAGCTCAATCGTCTCGAAGCACAGCCTGCAGAAGGTGACGACATTCCAAATACTGTCAAAGTAATGGGTGGCGAAGACTGGGAACGCTGGATGAAGTATCTTTCAGAAGCAGACGTAATCGCTGAAGGATGCCGCACTGTTGCTTATTCTTACATCGGACCAAAATATTCACAGCCAATCTACCGCGAAGGTACAATCGGTGCAGCTAAAAAAGATTTGGAAGCTCGTGCAAAGAACATTGACGCACAGCTCAAAAAAATCGGCGGTGCAGCTTATGTTTCTGTAAACAAAGCCCTTGTTACACGTTCAAGCTCGGTAATTCCTGTAATCATGCTTTACCTTGGATGTCTGTTCAAGGTTCAGAAAGCTTGCGGTACACACGAAGGCTGCAAAGAGCAGATTGACCGCCTCTTTGCTGACCGCCTTTACACTGCAGACAAAAAAGTTCCTGTTGATGAGCAGGGCCGAATCCGAATCGATGATTTGGAAATGAAGCCGGAGATTCAGGCTGAGCTTGATAAGCACATGGAAGCCATCACTCAGGAAAATCTCAAAGAGCACATTGATCTCGAAGGAATCCGCAAAGACTTCCTCAACATCAACGGATTCGCAGTTGACGGCGTTGACTACGAAAAAGACATAACAGACATGACAGCAATTGACTAATATTGCCTCATGATTCCAAAATAGAAAAGCTCCCGGTGCTAAGTGAAGTGTGAAGTGCACTTCAAATTGCATCGGAAGCTTTTTTTGTTCAATATTTAATAGGTGTCTTACTGAGCAATTCCTCTGAATTCGTCGATTGATTTGAATCCGCGAGATTTCATGTAGCTTCGCAATCCCTGTACTATTTCGAGCATTGTGTTCGGGTGGGCGAATGTTGCCGTTCCCACCTGGATTGCGCTGGCTCCCGCCATGAGGAATTCAATTGCGTCCTGAGCGCATGAAATTCCACCCAGGCCCACTACCGGGATTCGCTCTGATTCTGGCAATTTGTTCATTGCCTGTACTACGTCGTAAACCATGCGGAGTGCGATTGGCTTGACTGCAGGGCCAGAGAATCCTGCACGGATATTGTCGAAGACCGGGCGGCCTGTGTTCAAGTCGATTGACATAGCCTGGAACGTGTTTACGAGGCTCAATGCGTCTGCTCCTGCTTCTCGTACTGCCATTGCGATTCCGATTAAGTCCGGGGCGTTCGGGGTGAGTTTTACCATGAGCGGTTTTTTTGTTGCTTCGCGAACGGCTTTTGTGACGCTTGCCGCCGTTTCTGGAGCCATTCCAAAGCCCATGCCGCCTGCCTTTACGTTGGGGCAGCTGATATTAAGCTCAATCATCGGAACGTCTGTCTTGTCGAGAAGTTTTGCGCCCTCAACGTAAGTCTCCAGAGAAGAGCCTGAGAGGTTTGCGATTGTTACTGGCTTTAAGGCGAGCATTGAAGGAAGTTCGTGCTTGATAAAATGTTCGATTCCTGGGTTTTCAAGGCCGATTGAGTTTATTAAGCCGGATGGAGTTTCGACAAGGCGGCATCCTGTGTTGCCAGGTCGAGCCTGCAATGTGAGGCCTTTTGAGCAGATACCGCCCAGTTTGTTCACGTCGAAGATGCTTGAATATTCTGAACCGTAGCCGAAAGTGCCGCTGGCCGCAATAACCGGGTTTTCAAATTTAACGCCTGCGACTTCTACGCTCAAATCCGGCTCAAATTCTGAGATTTTGCCATCCTGAGATTTTGCGCTTCCAAAAATCGGCTTGTACTTTGGCGGATCAAACTGCAGAATTTCGCCATCAAAGACAGGACCGTCCTTGCAGCAGCGTTTGTTGCCCTGAGTGGTGGTGATTGTGCAGCCCAAGCAGGCTCCAACACCACAGGCCATGCGGTTTTCCATGCTCAGATAAGACTTGATTCCTGCCTCTGCACAGATTTTTTGCAAATATGCGAGCATGGGAGTGGGGCCACAAGCATAAAGGTGTGTGTAGCCCTTTTCTTTAATGGTTTGAGCTGTGAGTGCGGCCGGTAACATGCCCTTGATGCCAGCAGAACCGTCATCAGTGGTGATTGTAAGCTCGTTTGGTTCAATGTAATCCAGACCATAAGAGCCACTTTTGAAGCAGGCAAAAAAATCATAAGATTTTTTGGGCAAGGTTGATGCGAAGCCTGCGACCGGCGCGATTCCGATTCCGCCTCCGACGATACACACTTTGTCACCGAATTTTGGTTCAGGGAAAGTGTTTCCGAGCGGACCAATCAGCTCGATTTCGTCATTCTTTGCGAGTGAACAAAGCTCTTCTGTGCCCTTGCCCTTTTTGAGAATAAGGAATTCAAGATGAGCCGCTTCGCCAGCCTTACGTGAAACATAAATGCTGATTGGGCGACCGAGAAGAACACCTGATTTTGTAGAGCGGAGAAGATAAAACTGACCCGCCGCGGGAACCGGAACATCTGTTGATCCGTTCGATAAATCGACCAGCATCAAGATTTTGAGATTCCATACGCTGTCAAAAGGAACTGCTCCTTTTTCAACATCACAATAAGTTACAACGCCTTTTCCAAAAACAGGCAATGGTTCGCCTTTACAATCAGTCACTTTGTTCATTTTTACACCTTGTTATATTGGGTTTGATTTGAAAAGCTAAATCCCTAATTCTTTTTTTGCATTCAGCAAGTCTGCTGTTGAGTCACGGCAAGCTTTGCCTGCTGCATCTGAAATATCTTTGAGACAGAGAATGCCTTTTTCGCGGGCATCTGCCAAAGAGTCGTCCTTTTTCCATGCGCACAAAATGCCACGGCTTGAATTGACTGTGCCGCCAGCCTTATCAAGCAGGGTTGCTGCGATTCGGGCAGCTCCGCCCTGTGCGCCGTAACCTGGAATAAGGAAGAAAATATCCGGGTAAGCATCGCGGAGTGCGCGTGCATCGCTTTCTTCGGTGCAGCCAACAACGGCTCCAACCGGGGAACATTTCTGCTCTGTGTAAAGTGTTTTGAATTCTGTGGAAATTCGTTCTAATTCGCTGCCAGTTTTGTCGAGAACGCGACCTCCGGCTTTGAGTTCCTGCTGCTCAATATCGACCATGCCGGGATTTGATGTGCGCAAAAGCACGAAAATGCCTTTGCCTCCGTTGTTCGGTTTGCAATATTCGGTGAACGGTTTGAGAGTGTCAAAGCCCATGTACGGATTGATTGTGATGATGTCTGTCTCAAAATCACTTCCGGCTCCTAAATGTGCGCGGGCATAAGCTTTGGCTGTGTCCGCAATGTCACCGCGTTTGATGTCGCTGATTGCGATGAAGCCTGCTTCGTGGACAGCCTTAATCGTTTCGATGTAGGCCTTTAAGCCCTCGATTCCCATTGCCTCGTAGTAAGCAATCTGAATCTTAAAACAGCAAGCTGATTTGTCGGCAGCAACGCGCTTGATAATCTCTTTGTTGTAAGCCAGAACAGCCTCAACCGGCGAATCAAATGCCTTTAATACCGACTCCGGCAAATAAGACGGATCTGTGTCCAGGCCGACGCAAAGCGGTCCATTTTCAAGTGATTTTTTTTGAAGTTCTTCCATTATGTGTGTCATAAAAATTCCTTTTTTGCACTAGGGATAGTAGCCACGCCGCAGGCGGCCGCAAGCTGAACGAGCAAAGCGAGTGAGTGAGCGGCTGTAGCGAAAGCGGAATGGCGAATAGCCCGACCTGCGAAGCAGGAAGTGCCCGTTTTTCAATGCTTTTGCCAGCTCCTCACTACTGACTTACAACCCACGTGCCCATGAATATGTGCTTAAATATGGGTCTGGTTTGACTGCAGATGGAGTTGACCACACTTCGTCAATCAAGCCCTTGTCGTTAATTTTACCGATTCTTACCTGTTTGTACAAATGCTGATTGCCGCCGTCGATTGTGACCGTGCCTTCCGGGGCTGTGAAACTGAGGCCTTTTGAAGCCACTCGGACTGCCTCAACTTCAAATCCGCCCGCCTTTTCGCAAGCCGCCGCCCACATATAAACCGCAATATAAGCCGCTTCGATCGGGTCGCCTGTCATGCGGTCTTCACCGTACTGTTCTTTGTAGTCAGAGACGAATTTTTCGTTGCGGGGTGTTTGAGTTGTCTCGTAGTAATTCCATGAAACTAAGTGACCTGCAAGGTTTGCCAGGTCCATTTTGGCGACTTCTTCCTCTGCGATTGAAAAACTCATGACCGGGATTGTTTTTGAAGTGATGCCAGCTTTTGCGAGAGCTGCGAAGAACGACACGTTTGAGTCACCATTGAGTGAATTGAGAATTACATCCGGTTTTGTAGCGAGAATTTTTGAAACTGCTTCGCTGAAATTTGTTGCACCCATTGGAAGATATTCTTCACCGACACATTCTCCGTTGAGCTCTGCAATCTGAGCCTTGATGATTTTGTTTGCTGTGCGGGGGAAAACGTAATCGCTTCCGATGAGAAACATTCTTTTGCCGATGTTTTGGGCGCAATAATCAACTGCTGGAACAATCTGCTGGTTGGGAGAGGCTCCCATGTACATGATGTTCGGGCTGGCTTCCATGCCTTCGTACTGAACGGGGTACCACAAAAGACCGTAAAGTTCTTCGAAAATTGGTTTGACAGCCTTTCGAGAAGCGCTTGTCCAGCACCCAAAGACTGTGACAACTTTTTCATTCTGAAGAAGCTCGCGTGCTTTTTGGGCAAATACCTGAGGTTCACTTGCGCCGTCGGCCTGAACAGCCTCGATCTGCTTGCCTAGGACGCCGCCATTTTGATTGATTTCTGAAATTGCCAGTAATTCTGCATCACGTACGGCCGTTTCGGAGATTGACATTGTGCCTGAAAGAGAGTGCAAAAGACCAACTTTGACGGTCTCAGCCTTTTTTTCATTACAAGATACAAGCAGAAGTGCAGAAAGTGTAATTCCAATGATTCCTATTTTGACTTTTTTCATAATCTTCTCCCTTAAAAATTTCGTGTTAGTTCGTGTTAGCGGTGTTGCACGGAGGCAACGAATTTTATTTTAATACCTCGTATGTAATCATTTTGCCTTTGCCTTTGATTTCACATTCGATAGGTTCTGTAAATTTTACGTCTGAATTTTTAAGATGCTCGAAAACTGTCTGGCTTACGCGGATATTTCCGGGACTGCAGGCTGTTTCCATTCGGCTTGCAACATTGACTGTATTGCCCCATACATCATATACGAATTTTGTTTTTCCGATAACACCTGCTGTGACAGGGCCGCAGTTTAGTCCGATTCGCATATTGAACTGTATCTTACCACATCGGTTGTAATCTTCCAAATCCTCGTACATGCCCTTTGCAAATTCAACCATGATGCGGGCGTGATTTTCGTTGGGACTTGGAACGCCGCATGCTGCCATATAAGCGTCTCCGATTGTTTTGATTTTTTCGACGCCCATTGCTTTTGCCCGCTCGTCGAATCTCGTGAACAAATCGTTGAGGGCTGAGACAATTTCGCTTGCGGAGTGATTGCTTGAAACCTTTGTGAAACTTACGATGTCAGAGAAGAGAAGGGTAACGTCCGTGAATGCTTCAGCAACGGAATGAACGTTGTCTTTGAGTTCGTCTGCGATTTTGTCCGGAAGAATTGCACGCAGGAGCTGCTCGGATTTGTCTTTTTCGGCGGCAAGTTCCCGAGTACGCACCTGGACCATTCCTTCGAGGCGGATATTTTCAAGCTTGATTTTGCGCTGCTTAAAATAGAAGAGTGCGATAATTAAATTTATAAAAATAATTACCGTGATGACCCAGAAAATCGGCATTTGATAGAAGTATGGTTTTTGCACAAAGAGCATTGCACCGGCTTCTTCGGAAGGAACGCCCTCGCCATTTATGGCCATGACCAGAAATGTGTGCCTTCCCGGGCTTATATTCGTGTATGATACTGTGCGGCTTTTGCTCGGAAGACTGAGTTTTTCTTCAAAATTTGTAAGCTGGTGCTGGAACTGGATTCGCTCCGGGGCGTCAAAACTTAGACCTGTGAATTGAATTTCTACTCGCTTGGTGCCAGGTTTTAAAACAAACTCATGAGATTTTGAATTGAAATCGAACTTTGTGTTGTCAATTGTGACGCTTTCGATATGAACGAGCGGCAAAACCGGATTTTCGCGGATTTTAATCGGATCGTAGACTGCAAATCCGTCAATCATAGTGAACCATAATCTTCCGTGAAGGTCACAAATGCTCAACGATGTGGAAGTCGGGCCGTCTGAGTCAAGACCGTCGTTCCGTGAATAATATTGGAGGCTTAAGGCCTTTTCGCCAGTGTGTGCAGATTGGAGCAATTCTTCTTTGTTGACTGACGCGATACCGTAAAGGCTTGTAATCCAGATGTCTGTCGAAGTGTCTGGAATTACCTGAAAGACTGAATCTGTGCCAAGTCCGTTGTCGGAATTCATATTTTCGAAAGAGGATGGAATTGTGTGTGCGGAGTCAAATGGCTTGCAATAGCTGATTCCGCTTCCTGTACAAATCCAGTATGCGCCTTCGCTGTCCTGTGAGATTTTAAAAATTACGTTTCCGATTAAGCCGTCCTCGGATGTGATGTGCGCGATTATTTCCTCGTTCTTCATGAGGTAAATGCCGCCACCGTCCGTTCCAATCCAGACCACGTTGTTTGTGTCTTTGTGAATCCACATTACGTATTCATTTTCGAGACCATCTGCCTGCTTGAAATTTTTGATTGTGCCGTCATTGTGGATAATGCTCAAACCTGTTGTTGTACCGACATAATATTCGCGCGGATTTGTTTCAATTGCGAGACGAACTTTGTTGCCTGCAAGACCTTCATCGGTTGTCCAGTTTTTTATTGTGGCTGCCCGCGGATCGTAAAGAATCAGACCGGGTTTTGTGTAGCAAGTTGCAAGAATCTCACTTTTAAAAGTGATTCCGACATGCCTGATTCTTAAATCTTTTGTGAATTCGGTGAGCTTGTTTTTGATTTCTTTTTCGCCGACAAAACATCTTACGCCTCTGTCAGTGGCAATCCACATTCGGCCAACATTGTCTTCGGCAATTGCATTGACGGTTGTTTCAAGTTTTGTGACCTGAAATTTGCCGTGTGTGAGCTTTCCGATGCCGTTTCGATCGCTTGCAAACCAGATGTTGCCTTCGCGGTCGCGGATAATTCTGTTGATTTTGGCTGATGATAAATCTTTGTTGTGTGATTCTTCAAAACGCCCTTTGTTAAAAGAAACGACGCCATGCTCCGTGCCGAAAAGAATAGTGCCGTCCTGAGCGACGTACATTGCCCAGGTCGGTATTGTGTCAAGAATCGTGTTCGTTTTGATTCTTTTGAATTCATTGTTTTCGAGACAGACGATACCGAGGTCGCCCATGCCAATCCAGAAAGTACCGCTCAAATCCTGAATAATCGAAGTGGCGAAGTAACTGTCAAAATGTTTGTCGATCTGCGGAATCGTGTGAAAAAGCCCGTCCGAAAAAAGAAAGAGACCGTCTTCGTTGGAAGTAATGAGCCAGACTCTGCCTGCTGAGTCGCAATAAAGTTCGACAGCGATGATTCCTTTGGAAACAGTTCCTGCCTGAAATTGTGGCGTAATCAAGTGACCTTTTGGAGTGAGATAAACGACCCCGGCTGCCGTTCCAATCCAGATGTTGCCCATCCTGTCTTCGCAAAGTGCCCGGACTGAATTGTTCGGAAGCCCGTTCTGCGTGGTGATGGTTTTGCTGGTACCGTCTGGCATGATTTTGTGGACGCCTTCATCGTTTGAACCGAGCCAAAGGTTGCCGTTAGTGTCTTCAAGAAGTGCGCGCACGGAAGAAAATTTGTAGTCGTTTGTTCTGGAGCGACGAATGGTGTTGAATCCAACTCCGTCAAATCGAACTAATCCTTCGTAGGTGCCGATGTTGATGTAACCGTCTTTTGTTTGAAGAATATCTGTGGCCATTGTGCCTGTAAGCCCGCCGAAAGAAGTCCAGGTTTGATAAACATAATTGTCAAGATAAGTTTTTTGAGAAAATCCAAAATGCAGCGCAAGGAAAAAAATCACTGCAAAAATACACTTTTTCATTCCTATATTATAAAACTACTTAGTGCAATTCTCAATAAAATTTTAAGGGAAAATTTTGGCTATGTTAAAGAATTCATTTTAAGGGGGGATTTTAAGGGGCGAAGCCCCTTAGGAGAAGGGGTAGCGGAAAAACGAAGTTTTGAAGCGAGGGGAAGACTTTCCCCTCCTGATTCCTAATTAATTTCGACAATCCAGCCTGCTGGTGCTTTTTCTGTACCCATCTGGATTCCAGTCAAAGTCTCGCGGAGTTTTTTGAGAACCGGACCGATTTCATCCATGCCGCTCGGAACGTTGATTTTTGTTCCGTGGTCGTCGATGCAACCGATTGGGCTGATAACTGCCGCTGTACCGCACAAGCCGACCTCTGCGAAGTCTTTAAGTTCGTTTTTGTTAACCTGTCGCTCCTCGACCTCCATGTGGAGATAGTCGCGTGCAACCTGAACGAGTGAGCGTCGTGTGATTGATGGCAAAATGCTGTTTGATTTTGGTGTTACAAGCTTGCCGTCTTTTGTGACGAAAAGAATGTTTGCGCCACCAGTCTCTTCGATATATGTGTGTGTAGCCGGATCAGTGTACATGTTCTCAGCAAAGCCTTTTTTGTGAGCGTCAACGATGTTGTGGAGACTCATTGCGTAGTTGAGACCTGCCTTGATGTCGCCGGTTCCGTGTGGAGCTGCGCGGTCAAGGTCTGAGAGACGAACTGTGATTGGCTTTACGCCGCCCTTGAAATATGGTCCAACAGGTGTGACCAAAATGCGGAACTGATATTCTTCTGCTGGTTTTACGCCGATTACTGCGCTTGAACCGAACATATATGGGCGGATATAAAGAGTGGCACCGCTTCCGTAAGGCGGAACCCATTCGATATTTGCTTTGATTGTGTCGATGACGGCTTTAATCCAGCGGTCTTTTGGGAAGACTGGCATTTCCAAACGCTCGCAGGAATCCTTCATGCGGTCAGCGTTTAAATCAGGGCGGAATGTGACGATTTTTCCGTCTGCTGTTGTGTATGCTTTGAGACCTTCAAAACAAGTCTGTGCATACTGCAAGACTCCCGCACACTCAGAAATTGTGATTGAGTGGTCGCTCGTGAGAGTTCCTTCGTCCCATGCTCCGTTTTTATAATTTGCAACGAAGCTCTTGGTTGTTTCCATGTAACCGAAAGGCAAGTTTGCCCAGTCCAAATCTTTCGCCATTTTTTACCTCGATTGAATAGATTTAAAAGACTTTAGCACAAGTTAAGGAATCTTTCAATGATTTGCGCGCATCCATCAAAGCATGATTGCAAACACCGCAAGTGCAGAAATTTCGCATAGCTGGACGAACCATCCCGCCGTGTCGCCCGTGATTCCGCCAAAATTCTTTACCGCCATAACAAAATAAAGGCAAAACACAGAAAGACATATCGCAACGAGCGCGATTCCGAGATAATTAAAAAAATAAATTTGCAGCATTGAAATCAGAATCAGCCAGAAACTGCACCAGAGTGCCGTAAAATTTTTGATGGTGGCTGTCGCAAAAGTGTGAACCAGGCCGCTGTCCTTTGCAATCGGAAAAGTTGAGACCGCAAATGCGCTTAAAATCCTGGAAATCACAAAAATGCCCAAAAAAGGAGCAAGATTAATCAGATGAAGAGGCTGGTTGAAAACTTCTAAAGAAAGAACGAAATAGCAGAGAAAATAAATCACGCATCCGAGAACCGCGAAGGCTCCCGAATGGCTGTCTTTAAGAATCTCAAGCTTTTTTTCGCGGCTGGCATGGCTTCCCAGGGCATCGCAAGTGTCCATAAAGCCGTCAAGATGGATCCCGCCGCTCACAAAAACTGGAATCAGCGTAAATCCGAGGGCAATCAGAGCTGGAGAAAGATTTTTATGCCATCTGGCCAAAAACTGACCAAAAATGAACCAGCCGCCGCATAAAAAGGCAATCACCAGGCCCACGAATGGAAACGTGCACATCATGTAGCGCATATTTTTTTGATTCCATTCGATACGTGGCATGGGAATTGCCGAAAACATGCTGAGCGATAAAATAATCGACTTAAAAAAACTCATAATGCTCTCCATAAATTGTTTGACAACAAATTATTTTAATCTATAAAATGAATTATGGTAAGTCTATATCACTACACTGACTTCAACGCCATGCGGGGAATCATCATGAACGGCGAAATCTGGCTCTGGAACCTGCGGCGAATGAATGACAGCCAGGAAATGAACTACTTCATCAAGGAACTTAAATCTGCCGTCAAAAAAACGCTTGAACCGGAACATTATGCCAAACTTGAATGTCTTTTCATCGAAAATCTCAAGGACTTTAACAAACTTTCAAGCTACGCAAGCTGTTTCAGCGAATATTCCGACGATGCGGCTCAGTGGGCGCGTTATGCCAAAAATGGAATGGGTGTCTGCATCGCGTTCAACAAAGAACTGCTCGAAAAAATAGGTGATGCGGGGCACGCTCCACTCTGCAAAGTCAATTATTCACAAAATTGCGACGGCCTTGAAATCGTTTCAGAAATTGCCCGCCTTGCCCGCTCGGACTGCAAAAATGATGCGCCAGAGTGCAGGGAGGTCTTTAACAGACTTGTCACAAGCTCGCCGCTTTTCAAGCATCCATCTTTTATCAGCGAAAAGGAATACAGGCTGGTTTCCCTTCCATATAATGTGAGCGAATATCTTGGGGAGCCGCATTTTTTTGTGGAAGAGACAAACATCAAAAAATATTATATCCTTAAATTACGCGAAGTTTGTGAGAGCCTTTCGATTCCCTACCACGAGCTTTTTACGCAAATCTGCATCGGGCCTCAGGCGCGTGTTACAAAGGACGTGCTTGCCGACTATTTTGCTTCAACAGGCATGGCAGAGCTTTGCGACAAAATCAAATTATCGGAATGCCCGCTGAGAAGGTTTTAAAATGGAAATTAAAAAATACACACATTACGTTCAATATTACGAGACTGACAAAATGGGAATCACCCATCACTCAAATTATGTCCGCTGGATGGAAGAAGCCCGCGTTGACTTTTTGCGCCAGATTGGTTGGGATTATGCCCGCCTTGAAGCCGAAGGAATCATTTCGCCTGTCGTGGGAGTGAGCTGCAAATACAAACATTCCACCACATTTGCCGACACGGTTACGATTGAAGTCAAAGTCGCCGAGTACAGCGGAATCAAGCTCACCCTCAGCTACACCATGACCAATGAAAAAGGCGAAGTCTGCTGCAGCGGTGAAAGCGAGCACTGCTTTGTGAACGAAGCTGGCCGAATCGTCATGATTAAAAAAGATTATCCGGCTTTCCACGAAGTCCTTAGTTCTTTAATCGAAAAAAAATAATCGAATTATACTAAAAAAATCCAAAAAGGTTTAAAAATCTCATAGCCCGTGTTATAATTTTTAAGAGTATGTTAAAAAACGAGGGCTCAGATGAAAAAGCGCAGAGGGAAACTTCTTTTTAAATTTGCATTTATTTTCACAGTCTTTGCAATGGTTGCTATGTTTCTTGGAAGCATAATGACATACATCAGTCAGACAAATTCTTACAAAAAGGCTGCCCTTCAAAATTTAAAGTGCATTTGTGATTATATCGAACATTTGATTCAGGAATCAGGCGAAGATTTCATCATTTATCAAAAATATTACATGGAACATTTTAGCGAGGCTCGAATTCCGTTCAATTTTACGGAATATCACACAGCCCAGCGCAATTACGAAAAAGTCCTTTCAGAAATGGGGCTTAAAAAAGACGAGAATACGCAGTTCAATTTTGATTCATTCTCAGAAGAAGCAAAAATGGCATATTTCGTTTATATTCATGAATATTGGCTGCTCACTTTTGAAAATGCCAGAAAAGCGTTCAATCTCCCGTACACGTATTATTTAGTTCCCAAAGAAGAAATTTACAACATGGTCTACATGATTGACGGTGAGCGTACTCCGCGAGGCTTTAACGGTCAAAAAAGCACCAAAGGACCATACCTCTATCTTGGTGATGAATATCATGACCCTTACGAAAAATGTCCTGTTCAGTGGGACACATGGTTTACCGGCGAAAGACAAAACAAATTTCAGGTTTGGAATAACGAATGGGGGCACACTTACGCATTTTATGTTCCGCTTTACATAAAAGGGCAAAAACTTGGTCTGATTGGTGCGGAATTTCAGGTTGAGGATGTAAATAAAGAAATTTTACGGAATGCAGTCGTTCAGACTTTCGGTGTTGGTGTAGTTCTGGTTATTTGTATCACAATGCTGCTGATTTTTATCAACAAACGATATATTCATAAAATTGTCCGTCTCGAAGCAAATTTGATTGAGTATTCTAACCTTAAAGATCCGACCATTGCTCAAAGAATCGAAGCAGAAATTACCGGCAATGACGAAATCGCTTCTCTTTCAAGTCAACTTGCAGCTCTCATTTTAAAAATCGAAGATTACATCAAGAGCCTTTTAGACACCTCTCAAAAACTCAAAGCATCTCAGGCGCGTGCCGAAAAGATGGACGCCCTTGCAAATCGCGATGCACTCACAGGAATCCGCAACAAAACTGCTTACGATAATGAACTTCGCAGGCTTGAATGGCGTATTGCAGAAGGCAATGTTGAGTTCGGTATCGCAATGATTGATTTGAATTTCCTCAAACGGATAAACGATACTTTTGGTCATGAGCAGGGGAACATGGCAATCAAACATCTTTGTGCGCTTGTCTGTCAGGTTTTCAAACATTCTCCTGTTTTCCGAATTGGTGGTGATGAGTTTGTTGTAATTTTGGAGCACGCTGATTTAAAAGATATCGATATGCTTTGCATGAATTTCAATATTCAGATTGACGCTCTTTCCAAAAACGACGATCTGCAGCCGTGGGAGCAAGTTTCGGCCGCGCTCGGATATGCCATATACAACAAAAATAGCGATATAAGCGTTCAGAATGTGTTCCGACGTGCAGACAAGGCGATGTATTCTCGCAAAAAGGAAATGAAAGCAATCAGGGGGATTTAGGGCGCGTCAACTGCCAACCGCTGTTCCGTGGTTCGCTCACGCTCGAGCGCATTCGTTGTCGCGCTCGTTTACATTGCTTTGCAACGGCTTCGCCGCCACTCCATAGCGGGCGCAAAAATTTCATTGCAAATCTGGGAATTTCTGACAGTATAAGCACCAGAAGAATCATAATCAGTGCCCAGGCGTAGATTTCGTCGTAGTCGTTGAAGTAGGTGCTTGAAAAGACGGCCTTTCCGAGAGAGTTTTTTGTTTGCACGAGATATTCGGTCGTGATTACGATTTTGATTCCCATTCCCACTGAGTTTATGTAGGCCTGTTTGAGATAGCCGGCCATGAGCGGGAGATACACCGAAAATAAAATCCTCGGACTGAAGCTGCTGTTGAGACGGTAAACATCAATCAGCTCCGTGTCGATTCTTTTGCAGCCTTCTGCCGTGGCTTCGCTAATCAGCGGAACAAGAATCAGGCTGGCGGCGATGTAAGGCACATTTTTGTATTTTGTGAGAACCATGATTATCACGACAAGCACAATCATCGGAATGGAACGGAGCATAGTCATTAGAGGTTTGAGAAGTTTTTTGAAAAAGCTCGAAAACCCTTCGAGCATACCGATTGAAATCCCCAGCACTGTGGAAATAATCAGCGAAACAAAAACGTGTGAAAGAGTTGTGAAAATCAGGTGATAAGTGCGTGGCGTTGCCAAAAGGCGGAAAAATGCCTTTAAGATGACAAAAATGCTTGGGAAGACCAAAGAATCGTCTTTGACCTTCCCCAAAATCTGAATCAGCACGCCGATTAAGATAATTCCGAGACAAAAAATGAATGAATTTTTTGCTTTATTCTCCATAATAGAATTCCGGGGCTGGGAGCGTGCCGCCGTACTGCTTTAAATCGATGTTTGCAGTGGTCTCAACCTGAGCCTTTGCTTCTTTTGCCGACACAAATCTAATCGCGCAGTTCGGGATTGCAGATTCTGCGATTTTTGCGTTCGGCATGATTTCGAGCTTAGCCGCAGCTTTTGCAACTGCCGGAACATCGTTCGTGCATTTTTCACAAGATTCTTGGGCGAGCTTAAGGAAGTCTGCTACTTCCTGCGGGTGCTGCTCGATTGTCTCGGCACGCACGAAAAGACCTGCCTGAGCAAACCCATCGAAGCCTGTTGCCTTTTTGTACAAATCGTTGAGCGGATAAGAAATGATTGCCTTGTTCTTCAATATTGCGGCTGAAAGAATCGGTTCTGCTGTGAGTACGACTGCATTTGCGTCAGAAAGGAGAAGTGACTGAGTTGCCGCCGCGCTTCCGAGATAAGCCACGCTTTTGGGAGCGAGCTTGTTTTTTTGAAGGGCAGCAAGCGCGACAGATGCATTGATTGTATTTTCACCGAACAAAGTGACTTCTGATTTTTTGATGTCCTTGAGCTTGAAATTCTTTTTTTGCGAAGCAAAATACAGGTTGCCCCAGGTGACGACGGCAGCCAGTTTGTAGCTGGATTTACCCATTTTGAAAAGCTTTGCACCGGCATTAATCGGCGCGATGATAAAATCCGCCTTGTTGCCCGCAAATTCTGCGGCAATTGTTTCGGCTGCGATGTAAGTGTAATTCTCAGGGTTTTGTTCTGCGAGCGAGGCTAAGGCAAGAGCCGGAGCACCGTTCGGGGAAGTGACTTTGAGCGGGTACGCTTCTGCAAAAAGCGAAGAAAGCAATAAAATAGAAGAAAGTGCGATAAAAGATAGTAATTTTTTCATGATACACTATTATATGCCTATTCTTC
>CACZYY010000032.1 GCA_902785455.1 uncultured Spirochaetaceae bacterium | reverse complement strand
TACCAGCGGTGAAACTGTCTGGTCTCAGAGCGGCACTTCGCTGCCATCTTCAATCACATGGAACGGTTTGGCTTCAAGCGGTTCTCGTTGTGACGACGGCAAATATGTCGCAACTCTCGCAACAAAATCTACAAACGGAAGCGAGGCAAAGACTTCAACACAGGCTTTCATCATCGATACTGTTGCTCCGAGCGTAAATCTTTCAACACCATACACATTGTTCTCACCTGACGGCGATGGCAAAAAAGACTTGCTTAAGATTGCAGCTGAAACTTCAAGCGAAGAAAAATGGACTGCAAACATCCTCGACTCAAAGAACGAAGTTGTCCGCTCGTACACATGGCAGGGCAAGGTTCCTTCAAGCGTAGAATGGAACGGTACAGACGCTTCTGGCAACAAGGTTGCAGACGGCACATACAAAATCGTATTTGCTTCTGAGGATGCAGCCGGCAACAAGGGTAGTGCAGAAATCGCAAACATCACAGTTGATAACCGCGAGGCAAAGGCTTACCTCACTGTTGAGCATGACGCATTCAGCCCGAACGGAGACGGCTTCCTCGAAACTCAGAAACTTTCCCTCCGCCCGTCACTCAAAGACGGTGTTGAATCATGGAGCGTTTCAATCGTAACTCCAGAAGGCAAGACTGTTAAATCTTGGTCAGACAAAGATCAGAAAGACATGCCTGCTGAAATCACATGGGACGGACTTGGTTCAGACGGAAAAGTCGTAGAGGGCGCATTTGTAGCAAACCTCAAGATGACTTATGCAAAGGGTAACGAAGTTGATGTCAATTCTTCATTGTTCATCTGCTCTGTAACTCCTCCTCAGCTCACAGTCAAAACTGCTCCTCAGTACTTCTCTCCTGATAACGATGGTGAGAACGACGACCTCTACATTCAGCTTAAGGGCAATGACGTAGTTCCTCTCAAGAGCTGGTCATTCCAGATTAAGGACCCGAACAACAAGCCGTTCTGGTCAACAAGCGGAAAATCTTCTATCACAGAGCGAATCATTTGGGACGGTCGCGGTAAGAACGGTGAATTGGTTCAGTCTGCTATGGATTATCCTTACACATTCACTGTAACTGACACACTTGGCATGACAAGCACAGTCGAGGGCAAAATCGAGATTGATATTCTTGTTATCCGTGTCGGCGACGTACTCAAAATGGCAGTTCCTTCTATTATCTTCCGTCAGGATGCAGCTGACTTCGGTGTTCAGGTTGTTGACAGTAACGGCAAGGTTACAAAACCTGGAATCACAGAGGCACAGGCTAAGAACAACGAGCGAATCCTCAAACGAATTGCTCAGATTCTTAACAAGTTCAAGAACTACACTGTCACTGTTGAAGGTCACGCAAACTCTGTTACTGGAACCGAAGAAGAGGAAACAACTAACAAGCACGGTCTCGCACTTGAGCCACTTTCTAAAGAACGAGCAGAATTCGTTCGCGAAAAACTCAAGAAATACGGCGTTGACGGCGGTCGCTTGAGTGCTGTTGGTCGCGGTGGCCGTCAGCCAGTTGCTGCCCGCGGTGACAAAGACAATGCATGGAAGAACCGACGAGTTGAATTCATCCTCAAAAAGTAATCTTCCTGCAGAACTTGCAGAAAAATTAATCGGGCTGGCTTGCAAATATGAGTCAGCCGATTTTCTCAAAAAAGATCCGTCTCAGTTCATGCACCGCTACAAGGATTTGCGTGAGTCTGAGGCGGTCGCTTTTATCGCGGCGAATCTTGCATTTGGCCGCCGCGAGCAGATTCTTTCCCACGTCGAGCAAATCCTTCAGGCGGCCGGGAGCTCTCCCTGCGACTGGATTCTTTCACAAAAATACAAAGATTTTTTCCCGGAAAATCAAGTTTCTTTCTATCGAATGTACACGAACACGGACATGAGATTGTTTTTTGACGGATTATGTTCGATTCTAAAAGAGGGGGAGACAATTGGCTCTTACTTCAAAGAAAAGTGGGCGAAAGCTATAGAATCGCCATTTAATGAGAAGCAAAAATTATATCTCCATCAGGTGATTGCTTCTGCGTTCCCAGAAAATTGCAGTCTTCTTCCTCATTCAAAAGATTCTGCTGCCAAAAAAGTGAATATGCTGCTTCGCTGGCTCGTGCGTGATAATTCCCCTGTTGATTTGGGCTTTTGGACCTGGTTTTCAAAAAAGGACTTGCTCATGCCGCTGGATACTCACGTCATGCAGCAGGCGAATGAACTCGGGCTGATTAATTCAAAATCCGCTAATCTCAAAACAGCAGTCGAGCTTACAAAAAAAGTCGCCGGGATTTTCCCCGACGACCCTGTTAAAGCCGATTTTGCATTGTTTGGGCTTGGTGTTGATACTTCGGCTTAGGGATTGTAGTGGCGGCGTAGCCGTTGCATAGCAATGGAGCGGCAGCGAAACCACGAAAAGCCCGACTCGTGCCTGCACGAGGAAGCCCCGGTTTTTTTTATTCCTGATTACACATTGTATTCAATCATGCTGCCAACAGCAGTTTTTTCTGCATAGACAGAGCTTCTTCCGCGGTATGGATTTCTCAGGTTCATATTGCCAAGCTGATTTTTGATTTTGCCCATCTGGTTTTGCAAAAGATTGCGGTTGCGCTCGTTCTGGGCAAGAACCTGCTTCTGGAGGTTGGCAAGATCAAGTTGAAGCTGTTCTACGCTTGCATTGTCCGCGACAGGAACGCCCGGCATAATCGCATTGTACATTCCCTGCATCGGAACGATAACTTTCTGAAGGCTCGCAAGATTTTTGACAATCTGATTCTCAAGCTCGGCATGTGCGGCAATCGAGTCGCCGTCTTCCATTTCGATTCTGCCTTCCTGACTTTCAAGAACCATCAGATATTCCTGAAATTTATTTCTCTGCTGTTCAAGAAGTTTCCTGAATCGTTTGAGAATTGCGATTCTTTCATCCAACTCTTCTTTTGAAAGCTCTTTTGCCATATTTTGCTCCCGATTTTTGCGCTTAGCCCGTAATATTGAGCGTTCTCTGTGCCTGTGGAACTGAATCTGCTGACGTTTTTGATGCCGCAGCTTCCCATGCAGAACCAAGTTGTTTAATCATTGTCAGAATCTGACTAAGCTTTTCTTTGTCCTGGTTGATGTTTACGTTCATGAGTTCCTTGTTGAAATAAACGTAGAGGGACATAAGGTTTTGTGAAATCTGTCCGCCTTTGTCCATGTCAAGAGAAACCTGAAGTTCATTGATGATTTCCTGCGCCTTCATGATATGTTTGCCGAAATCTTCGATTTTTGAGGCAGGAATTTTTCCGTCAGACCCAAAGCAGCTGTGTGCAGATGTAAGTTCCCGTTCTGCTCCCTGATAGAGCATTACAACGAGTTTGCCTTGACTTGCTGTTTTGACAGCGGTTGTTTGATAAGCTGCATAAGGATTTCCAAATGCCATGTTTCCCTCCCGAAAAACAGATATACTCTTTAATTTTCGGTTTCTATGATGATGACTTTAGATTTTTCTCTTCTCTAAATATAGTTTTTTCGTTATATTTAATAGTGGAATTTTTTTAAATTGAGAAAAATAATGGCAGATAATAACGAAACAAAAAAAGACGACGACAAAAAATTTGATAAAGATCCGTACAATTTTTTCAAATTAGATCCTGATAACGGGGATGATGATATGAACCGCAACAAAAAGCCGTTCAAATTTCCGTTTTTCACGCTGATGGTGGCGGTTGTGCTTGCCCTTGCATTTGTGAATATGTTCCTTTTGCAAAAACCAAGTGACGAGCCGATTGATTATTCAGAATTCGTTCAGCTCATAAAAGACGGCAAAATCGTCAAGGTTGATTTTCAGGAAACAGATTTTATTGGATATGGCCCTGAGCTTTATCCTTCTGACACCGATGATTCTGAAGGTTCAGCTTTGCGAAGTCTTCCATTCATGCGAAAACAGTTGCAGGCTCAGCTTTCAAATCGTAAGCATTATCGAACGGTGGGTTATCTCGGGCTTTCAGAAAACCTTCTTAGTCTTCTTGACGAGCGTGGAATCCCATATAAATTCGTGCGCAAGCAGACTAACATCCTCATTCAGATTCTTATCAATATTCTTCCGTTCCTCATTTTGCTGGCTATCTATTTCTTTATGTTCCGCAAAATGACAGGTGGCATGGGTGGAATTGGCTCCGTTTTTGGTGGCGGAAACCGAAACAAAGCCGTTGATGAGGGCAAGGTCAAAACGCGTTTTGCTGATGTCGCAGGTGTTGACGAGGCAAAAGATGAGCTTGTCGAGGTAGTTGATTTTCTTAAATCCCCTAAAAAATACACTGACATTGGTGGTAAGATTCCAAAAGGCGTTCTTCTTGTAGGCCCTCCGGGAACAGGTAAAACTTTGCTTGCACGGGCAGTCGCTGGTGAGGCGGGCGTTCCGTTCTTCCGTATCTCTGGTTCTGATTTCGTTGAGATGTTTGTCGGTGTCGGTGCGAGCCGAGTCCGTGATTTGTTCAAGCAGGCGCGTGAAAAGGCTCCGTGTATCATCTTTATTGATGAGATTGATGCAATCGGTAAGAGCCGAATGAACGGTTTCTCAAGCAATGACGAGCGTGAGCAGACTCTTAACCAGCTTTTGGTCGAAATGGATGGTTTTGACAACGAAAAAGGCTTGATTATTCTTGCCGCTACAAACCGTGCTGATGTCCTTGACCCGGCTCTTCTTCGTCCTGGCCGATTTGACCGTCAGGTTCCTGTTGAGCGCCCGGATGTAAAAGGCCGTGAAGAAATCCTTAAAATTCACGCTAAGCCTGTAAAACTTGCTGACGATGTTGATTTTGAGTCAATCGCGCATGGAACTACGGGGTTTGCTGGCGCAGATTTGGCAAACGTCGTCAATGAGGCAGCTCTTCTTGCTGTTCGAAATGGTCATGAAAAGGTTTCTATGGCCGATTTCAACGAGGCAATCGATAAAGTCAGCATTGGTCTCAAAAAGAAGTCTCGCAAAGATAACGAAAAAGAAATGAGACTGGTTGCGGTTCATGAGACTGGCCACGCACTTGTTGCGGCTTTCACTCCTGACCACACACCTGTCAATAAAATCACTGTCGTTCCTCGATCTCACGGTGTCGGTGGTTTCACTCAGTTCCGCGAAGAAAAGGAAGAAAAGAATTTCTTGACCCGCAAAGACATGCTCAACGAGGTTGACAGTGCTTTGGGTGGCCGTGCTGCCGAAGAAATCATCCTCGGTGACATTTCAACTGGTGCTTCAAACGACATCGCGCAGGCAACTGATATCATAAAGCGCATGATTACTGATTACGGCATGAGCGACAAGTTCAAGAACATGACTTTGGGTAAAGGCGTGCTTGGTGGACATGGCGGAGAGCCGAATCTTGTGCGTGAATTCAGTGAACAGACTCAGAATTTCATCGACGAAGAAATTTCCCGAATCATGAACGAGCGATATGAGCATGTTCTTTCATTGCTCCGTTCAAAAAAGGATTTGCTCGAATATATCTCAAAGCGTCTCATCGAAATCGAAACAATGGATGCAAAAGAATTCAACGATATTATCAAAGCGCACGAGCATTGTGAAGATTTGGCGGAGAATGCAGCCGCAGAAAGTCCTGTCACAGAACCTGTTGCAGCACCTCAGTCAGAAAATACAAATACTGAAATCGAAGCAACTGGGGCTGTTTCAGAGTCAGAAGGAGAGGCATAATGAAAAAGTTGCTCACAGCTCACAGCTCACTGCTCACTGTTTTGCTCTTGCTTTTGACGCCTTGTTTTTCTTTTGCTCAGGGAATTCTAACGGCTTCTTCTTTCTTTAAGTCAGTTTCAGAAAATTACGCAACTATCAAGGATTATGAGGCTGATGTAGAAATTAAGGCTTCAAAAAACACGATGAGCGCTCATCTTTCGTACAAATATCCTAACCTTCTTCGAATCGATTTTACGAATCCGGAAGAGCAGGTGATTTGTTTTAACGGTGACTTGCTCACAATTTATCTTCCGGGAAGTGCGGCAATCCTCAATCAGTCTGTTGACAATTCAAACAACACAGGTGCGAATCTTGCAACTGCTCAGGGATTGTCTTTGCTCGGCCGGTATTATTCTCCTGCCTATGAAACTGGCCAGGAACCAGTTCCTCTTGAAGAGGGCAGTGATGAAATGGTTGTGAATCTTATTCTTCGCCGCCGAAATATGAGCGAGGCATTTTCTACAATCAGAATGTCGGTTTCGTCAAACACGATGTTGATTCGACGTATTGAGGCAACAACTCCGCAGAATGAAACTTTTTCTTTTGATTTTAAAAATTACAAGCTGAATTCTGGAATCTCTGATCAGAGATTTATTTATGATCCGCCAACTTCGGCGAACAATTACAATAATTTCTTGTTTTCGGAGTAATTAAAAATGGAAAGCTACGGCGAAATTTTAAAAAAAGCACGAGAAGCAAAAGGTATAGAATTAGAAATCGTTGCGCGTGAAACTTCAATCACTCAGGAATATCTTGAGGCTTTGGAAAATGAAGACTGCGGCGTGTTCCCTGGGGAGCCGTATCTTGTCGGATTCTTAAAAAATTACGCAGACTATCTTGAAGTTGATACAAATCATATACTTACTTTGTATCATGCAAAAAAAATTCAGGAAACTCCGCCACCGCTGGCTCTTACAGCGCGTGAAAAACCAAGATTTTTAATTCCTCTGATTGTTGTTCTTAGTGTTCTTCTTGTGGCAGGTGCTGCAGTCGTACTCACTCTTGTTTTAAAGGCAAAATTTGCAAAAAATGAAGATTCAGTTGCTCTTTCAAGGACAAATGAGTTTAAAAAATACGAACTGACAGAAAAACCGTTCACGGGCCGACTTTTCAAAAGCGACCAGCTTATTATGGGAAGCGACAAAGGAAATATTTTCCTTACGGTTGCAGAAACTGAAGGCATCTTTGGGCTTGAAACTCCAGCCGGAATGCAATATGTAGAACTTTCTGAAGAACTTGAAATTGATGTTGACGGAGATTCAGTTCCTGAGCTTATTGTTTACGTTTCTGACGTTTCACAGAAGAATGTTGACCGTGGCGCAGAAGTTAAAATCATGCTCAAAAATTCTTCAAATGTTGCGGTGGCTTCACCAGACGAAAATCAAATTCCAAATGCTGAGGATTTGCCAAAAGAGCAGGCTCGCACGGAGGTTTTCGCAGACACACGTGCTTATCCGTTTACTGTTAACGCAAGTTTCCGTGGCGGATGTTTGTTCCGTTATCGCATTGATCGAAAAGAAACAATCGAAGACTATTTTGCAAGCGGTGACGTTCTGAGCATGACGGCAAGCAATGGCATAAGAATGTGGATTTCAAACGGAAATGCAGTAAAATTGCAGATTGTCGCAAACTCAAAGACTTATGATCTGGCTGTTCCAAGAGCGGGCGAGGTAATTGCCCAGGATATTAAGTGGATTAAAGACACAGACGGTCGTTACAAAGTCGTAATTGTGGATATTGATTAGAAAGTGGAAAGTGGAAAACGGAAAGTTTGTGTTTTCTGTTTTGTAAACTGAAATATCTGGAGTAATTTTTTTTCATGAGATTTTTTATAGACCAGCATGGCTGTGCTAAGAATCAGGTTGACGGTGAGCTTATCATCAATCTTCTCAAGAAACAGGACTGGGAACAGACTTTTGAACCTGGCGAGGCTGATTTAATCGTCGTGAACTCATGTGGATTTATTGAATCTGCCAAAACTGAGAGTATCAATGCCGTAATGAGCGCACGTCAGATGTACCCGAAAGCCAAGATTTTGCTTGCGGGCTGTCTTGCCGAGCGTTATGCTAACGATCTCAAAGATGATTTGCTTGAAGCCGATGGATTTTTCGGCAACGGAGATCTGAGCCAGATTTACAAAGTAATCGAACCATTGATGAAAGATGAACGGCCGGTTCTGGTTCCTGAGCAGAAGGGCGTTTGCTGCGGTGACAGAAATCTTCTTCTTTCATTTAAAGGCACAGCTTTCGTAAAAATCACTGAGGGCTGCAACAACCGATGCTCATTCTGTGCAATCCCGATTATCCGCGGTGATTTGCGCAGCCGGAAGGCAAATGAAATTATCGAAGAAATCAAAGACTTGGTTTCAAAAGGTATATACGAAATCAACCTGATTGGTCAGGATTTGGCCGCTTATGGCACTGGAGCTGAGGACAACTGCTTTGGTGACGGAAGGACAAAATTGCCGAACGGAACGCCAGGTAGTGAAGTAGGGATGGTTCCGCCTTCGCAGCATAGCTGCTCGGAGACTCGCTCAAAACCTGCCTCGCAGGTTTTGCCCCTAGCGGGTCGCTCCCTACCCGCAACGCCCCAGCCTTCTCAATCTGGCCTTGCTCGGCTTATCCGTATGATTTCTCAGATTGAGGGCGTTTTTGCAGTTCGTTTGCTTTACATTCATCCGGACCACTTCAATGAAGATATTCTTCCGGTTATGAAGGCTGATTCTCGATTCCTGCATTATTTTGACATTCCGTTCCAGAATGGAGACGATGCGATTATCAAATCAATGAACCGTGTAGGAAGCGCAAAAAAATACAAGGCTCTCATTTCAAAAATTCGGGCGACTTTCCCTGATGCGGCAATCCGCACCACTTTCATGGCTGGTTTTCCGGGCGAAACGGACGAGGCATTTGAGAACACAAAAGCCTTTTTGCGGGAGACTGCAACAGACTGGAGCGGCTGCTTTTCATATTCAAAAGAAGATGACACTCCGGCTTATAGTTTCAAAAAACAGGTTCCGCACAAAATTGCTGAAAAACGCGCAAGTGAACTTGTTGAGATTCAGGCAGAAATTACCCGTGAACGATTAAAGACTCGATGCGGTGGCGAATATGACATTCTGATTGAGGAAGTTCTTTCTCAAAGCGAAGAAAATCCCGACGAAGGTCTTGCAATCGGAAGAGCGTGGTTCCAGGCTCCAGAAGTTGACGGAAGTGTAGTCGTGCGCTACGACCGAAGCAATGAAAGCGAGAATAATGTCGTTCAATCAGGGCGGCTTGTTCGTGTAAAAATTGTTTCAAGCGGTGACGTTGACCTGAACGGTGACTTTGTGTGTGATTCTCCATTAAATGCAAAAATCGCAAAGTCCGGCGCAATTGAGTTTGCACAAGAAATTTAATAAAAAATTAATAAAATTTTAACATTTCCTCGTTTTTTCTTTGAAAATCACAGATTTTACATTAAAATAAAATGTAAGTGAGATCTGCATGATGCACTAAAGGTCTCAAAGTGTGGCAAAAATGTGATATTAATAAAAAAAGGAAATGGCTATGAAAAAATTACGTATTTTACGGGATGCATGGTGGGGATTTGTAATATGTTTAATTTTTCTGTCATGCAATAATATTCTTGATAGCGGTGATTTTAAGGAGCAGCTTGACAGAGATATTGCATACGCCCGAAGTTCTCCCTATGAAATTCGTGTTGAGTGCGATGACTGGGCCGGTTCACTTATTTCTCTTTCCCTTCTTTCCCAAAAAGTAACGGATGTCTTCAACGTTGAGTTCAAGCTTGGTTCTGGTGTTCAGTTTGCAGGCTGGAAGGCATACCAGAAGTCTCTTGACGGGACTTTCTCAGAGTTAAATTCAGATTACATCGATTTTATTTCCTATAATAAAGAAAGCAATGACGGTATTTACAAGGCAAGCGTCAAACTTGTTAAAGGTGTTGAAGGAATTGTAATCAAACCATACTGTTTCCGTCTTCCAAAAGTTGTTGAAATCACGCCGAAATTTGAATCCGCTGGATGCGATCAGGATAGTCCGATTCAAATCAAGTTCAATAAAGCTGTTGATTTGGAAAGTTTCGGGGATTTCTCTTGCATTCAGATTTATTCTGAAAACGGAAGTCTTGATGAATATTTTGGAACACCATTCCTTTCAGAAGATAAAGAAATTCTTTCTATTCCGGCAAAGTCGGATATGCACATACTTACACCAGACACTGAGAAAAAACTTGAGGTCTCGGTTAAGGTGGATTTTAAAAATGTAACTGATGTTGACGGTCTGCCAATTGTTCAGCCTGAGCCTCACATGTATCGTATCAAAGAAAGTTATGGCAATCAGGAAAAAGTTAAGGTTCTTGTTAAGTCAGCGAGCAGTTTTGGTTCTTTCCTTTCAGATGGCTATAAAGAATGTACCGTGGGATATTCATTCGACCTTCAATTTACACTAAAAAAATCAGAATACGAATTCCGTGGGCTTGAGGCTGTCAGTACTGATGATAATTCCGAAAGCCGTGATAATGCAGTTTCTTTTGAAATATTGCCAGAGAGTGACCAAGAGGCCGAAATTTACAAAATCAGGGTTTCGATTGTCAAAAGTTTTGATGATATTCTCATTCAGCCGAAGTGCGTTCTTCTTCCAAAAGTCACGGAAATAACGCCAAAATTTGAGTCTTCTGGATGTGAACAGAACAATGCCATTAAAATTACGTTCAATAAACCTGTAGATCCAGCTAGTTTTGGTGATTTTCAGTGCATTTCTATTTATTCTGTTCGTGGAAGCCACAGCGATTGTTTTGATACTCCAGAATTCTCTGCGGACAAGACAGTTCTGTATATAAAGACTAAGGCCAACAAGCTCATTCTCACTCCTGATTCGGGACAAGTCCTTGATATTACGGTTAAGACTGATTTTTCTGGCGTAAAGGATGTTGATGGAGTAGAAATCGCTGCAGCCGAACCTTACACTTATCGAATCAATGATAGTTTTACAAATCAAAAGAAGGCAAAACTTACTGTAAAGACTGTTAATAAGGACACAGGTTCATTCCTTTCTGAGGGAGAAAAATGGTGCACGGTTGGCTATTCTGTAGACCTTCAGTTTACGGTCAAAAAATCAGAATATGAATTCCGAGGCCTTGAAGCTGTCAGTTCCAGTGATAGTTCGATTAAGTACACTGACGCTGTAAGTTTTGAAGAACTTGAGCGAAATTCTGAGACGGGCGTTTATAAAATCAGTGTTAAACTTCTTGAACAGAAGGATGATATTGTGATTCAGCCAAAATGTGTTTTGCTTCCTAAGGTTCTGAAAATTACACCAGAATTTGTTTCGACCGGTTATGATCAGGACACTCCGATTTCAATCCAGTTTAACAAGCCTGTAGACACAGAAAGTTTCGGGGATTTTTCTTGCATAGAGATTTATTCTTCTGAGGGAAGCCTTACTGGCTATTTGGTTCGCCAGAATTCTCTGCGGATAGAGCTGTCATTTATATTCGTCCGTATCCAGGCTTGCATATTCTTGCGCCAGATTCTGACAAAAAACTCGATATTTCTGTACGTTTAGATTTCAGTAAAGTGAAGGATGAAGATGGAATCGCGCTTACTCAGCTTGAGCCTCACACTTATCGAATAAGAGATACTTATGGAAATCAGCAAAAGGTTACGTTCAATGTACGCACAATTGATGGCATGGGAACATTCCTTTCCGATGGAGCAAAGTCGTGCACATTGGGTTATTCAGTCGATCTTCAATTTAATGTGAACAAATCCAAATATAATTTTGTGAAACTCGAAGCTGTCAGCTCTGATAACACTTCTGTGAGCCGTAGCAGTGCCGTAAATATTGAGACAATTTCCAGAGACTCAGAAAACGGAATTTATAAAATCCGCGTAACCGTGCTTAACTCTTATAGCGATATTTTAATCAGGCCTGTGTGCACCGAAAAGTTTATTGTAAAATCTGTTTCGCCAGAGAATAAAGACAGCGGCGTGCCTAGAGATTCTGCAATTTTGATTACTTTCTCTGATAAAGTTGATCCTGCATCAATCGAAGGCAAAATCAAAATCACGGATGCGAATAGTTCTGATCTTTTGTCACATTATGCAGAGCCAGTTCTGATAAATAATGATACAACAGTAAAATATTCACCTCGCAGAGATTCTCCTGTAATCACAAGCGGCACGACAATGATTAACGTAAATGTTGACGAGGGCGTGAGAAGTGCCAATGGAGAAGTCCTTGAAGGTTTTGATGGTTACAAATTCAAAATGAATTCAAGCTTTGACACGGAGCCACCAAGGTTTGTTGAATTCCGTGTGTCTAAAACAAAGGAAGGACTAGGACTTAACAAGGGCGAGAGTCAGAAACTTATCGGCGAATCAAATGAATATGAAGAAACAGAAGACTTCCACATCAGAGATTTCGTATGGATTTACTGTAAGGCCGAAGACAAAGGAAGCGGTGCTTATTACCTCACAGCAAACGGCAAAAAAATCCCACTGACTTATGCAAGCGCAAGTGATGATATGTCAGCAAATTTCGTTTCGACCGCAGAAAATATCTACGAAATAGGCCCGTTCATGGCAGAATTCTCTTCGGATGATTACACTGATGGCGAAATTGATGTCGAATTCGAGCTTTATGACTATTGTGACAATAAGTGCCTGATTAAGAAGGTGTATTCGTTTATCAGGGACACGGAAGTAACCGCTCAGACAAATCTTGTTGTTTATAATAAATTACGTGAACCAGACTTCATTTTGCTTCGAGAACCTGGTACTCAAGATTATGAGAATCTTTATTATGAGTATGATGAATTTATGGAAGCTTACAAAACTTTCTACGTAAAGGGACTACAAAATGATATTTGGGGTGCAGGTTCTACAGAAATTTCAGAAGCCAATATTGTAGTGAAATGTGGAAATTATACCGCAAAGTTTGTCGCTTATGATGATAGTTCAAAAGAATTTGTATTTAAATTTGACAAAATCGATAATTCTAGTGATTCAGATCTCAAAATTGAAGTTGTTATATATGATTCTGTAGGAAATGAATGTGTGCATTGTCGTTCAATTCCAAATGGTACAGATGCAAGTGCTTATACAATATCTTACGGATCTATTTATCCATATCCAGAAAAAACTTCTGGCAAAGATTCAAAAATAAATTCTTTTGAGTACAGAATTTTTTATGAAGCTATGTGGGATAATGAAAGTATTCAGAGATTTAAGGCTGCTAGGCATGGCTTGGAATGGTATAGTTCAGATTCTTACGGAAAAAGTGAGCTTACAGTCGATGATCATTTTTCGATAGAAGAGGCTATAACGGAGTTGAATGATTGGCTTGAATCTGAGGGAGAAGAAAAAAGATTTCAGATTAACAAAAAGTATATATGTGATATAAATGAATGGTCTCGATATTATACTTATGGCTGGTTTGATAGGTGGGTAACTTATGCAGACGGAAGCAGAAAGAAAATTTTTGATACATATCGGCAAGATAGTAGCGCAAGATATTTTTTTAATTCAAAAATAAATGGAATAGACGAGTCTTCGCATTTTTATACAAGGACTGGTATAAATACATCGTTGAATTTTTTCAATGGAAAGATAACAATTTATTATGTTCCAGTTTATACATATTCTGATGGAAATATTTACGGCGTTCCTGTAAAGAAATCAATTAATTATGCGCAAAATGCTTCTAGTACGGAAGATTTTGAATTGAGTTTCAATGTTAAAAATCCAGTGGATGCTGGAATAAATACAGGAAAATGCAAGGTTGAGATAGAAAATATAAAAGTGACAAATTTGCAAGGGGAAAATGTTATTGATGACTTCAATATTTCATATTTCTCAAAGGAGTCTACTTCGACAAAATATTATGATGAGCCTGTTATATATTTTAACTCCGCTCTTGCTACTGGCCAAAAGTGTGAATTAGGTGTAAAAGCTGTTAATAAAAACGATGAATCTATTGTTATAGTAAAAACGATTAGTGATATTCCTCTTGTTGTAAAAGACAATTATTCCCCAAGTGTTTATGCAATAACTGATAAAGATTCATTCAGCAGGGCAGAATTTTCTTTATATGATGATAATTCTTACGATGTAATGAAACTTCCAATTATTTATGACGAGTTTTCTAATTCAATAACAAAATATTATTCATATTTTACAGACAAATGCCTTGATACACAGAATATGTTTGGTGTTAATTCTTCTGATTATGCGTATACAAGCAAGGTGAATTTTAAATATTATTGGCTTAAAAAAGATTCTTCATGGGATAATAAAGCTGTTCCGGAACTTGAAGAAAATGTAATTCTTGAAAACGCAGTAAAATCAGGCGAATCTTATTTTACATTTTCTAAACCAAATTCTACACAATATTCAAATACATACACTCTTGAAGCATATACTGAAAGTTGTGATATGAACTCTGATAATTTGAAGATGTTTGTGCCTGTTGATGGTCTTGTGGATGGTGAATATCTTTTATGTGTAAAAATTTCAGATCCAAGCGGAAATTATGCATTAAAACCTTTCCTTTATCATAGTATCAAAACATATTCAAAGACACCAGATTGGTACACGGACAGTAATAAAAAAATTTATGTAAAACTTGCAGAGACAGATTCTAGTGAACGAAATACATGGGTTGCTGTATTGGAGAAATATGATACAAGTACAAATAAATGGAAATATTTTGCATCTGAAAATATTTTAACACCAACTTCGTATACCAGTTTTAATTCTCCTCTAACTTCTGGTTCTTATTATCGTCTCTGGGTAGTCGGAAGTTACGAATATCATTGGGAAGATAGTGCTTATTCTTATCCTGATAGATATTATGTATATGTGGATAAAAAAAATAATTATTGTTATTCAAAACCTGTGATTTTTTATTTCTATACAGGAACACAAACAACTCCTGGTTACAATATGATTGAAGGTGTAGCTGGATTGTCAATTTTGGGATCTGGTAGTCTTGCCCAAACTTATTACTGTGAAGGTGAAGGATATGGTTCAGATTATGACAAATGGGAGCGATTTGGAAAACCGTTGTCATCTAAATATTTTAGTACCTCTATCACTAATTATACTGGTTATGAAGATGTTCCAGATGGTTGCTCTTACGTTGTTGGCGTATATTTCAGAAATTGTACTAGCAGTGACGCTAAGGAGCAAAAAATTTTCTCAAATGTGCATAAGAAATAATTATAAATTCTTCTTAATTCTTTGAAAATTATAAGAATTAAGTTATAATTCAAAATATTGGAGATTTTTAAAAGTAATGAAAAAAGGTTTTCTTGTTTGTGCTGCATTTAGTGTGTTAGTTTCAGCTGTTTTTTCTTTTGATTTTTCCTTCCGTGTTACACCGAATATGGTTTTCCCCAGTGATGAAAATCTTGGAAATGGCTTTGGCGGAATGGTGAATGTAGATTTGGATTTGTTCAACTTCATCACTATTGGTGCCGAGGGCGGATATTCTTCCATAAAACAAGAAGCCCTTGATAAAAATTACAGCATTTTCATGGGCGGGGCGAGTGCTGGTATTTATTATTACCCGTTTTCACGCCTTTATCTGAGCGCGAATGGTTCTTACGGAGTCCATAGCACATCGATTGATGCTCCTAGCGTTGATGGCAGCGGCAGGGGCTCGTACTGGCGGGGCTTCGGAGAGATGGGATTCCGTTTTACGCCGAGTATTGTCCTTAACGCCGTTGGTGGCTACGAATCTTTCAGTATTGGCGATTCTTCACTTTTCTCCACGCCTTTTGCCGGAATCGGGGCAAAATTCAATTTTTCAACAAACAAAACAACGAGTTCCGATAATTTCTGGGTTTCATTCGATCAGGATTCTCAGCTTTATCCGGCTTATTCTACAATGTACAAACAGGTTCCGCTCGGTTACGCTACGATTCGCAATGTCAGTTCTGCTGAAGTTCGTGACGTTCATATTGCTTTCCGTGCAGGAAAATACACTTCCGCCGAAAAGGAATGTGCTGTCTTTTCTCGGCTCAATCGTTATAAGGGTGTTGAAATTCCTGTTTACGCGGATTTCGGCTCTGAAATTCTTCGTTACAGCGAGGATGGTAAAATCAACGGCGAGCTTGTAATTTCATACAGTTTCCTTGGCAAAAAAATGACAGAGGTTCAGAATATTGTTCTTGATGTGCGTCACCGGAACAGCTTCTTATGGAATGATCCTGCGGCTCTCTCATGCTTTATCGACAACGGTGCTCCAGAAATTCTTGAAGCCGCAAAATATATCGCGGGAGCAGAAATCATCAACTTAAAACCTGGTATGAACTCTCCGTTCCAGTACGCTGCTGCAATTATGGAAGGCTTGCGACTTGCCGGTATCGTTTATTCAGAAGACACGGTTTCGCCTTATACTCAGTTCCGTAACAGCGAGGATGTTGATTCAGTACAGTATCCGTTGCAGACACTTTCTCTTTTGAGCGGTGATTATGATGATTTGGGAATTCTTGTGTGCTCATGTCTTGAAAGTTTTGGAATTGGCACAGGTTTCATCGCGCTTGAAGATGATTTTATCGTTCTTGTTGACACAAAAATTGCTCCAGGAAAGAAAAAAAATCAGTTTACAGGCAGTGACGTAATTTCCGATGAAAACACCTCATGGCTTGGTTTGAGCATGAAGAATTTTGGCAAAGGTTTCACCCAGGCGCGTCTTGCGGCTGCCCAAAAATTAAAGGCCGTCCAAAAAGATTATGAAAGTCTTGGTGATTTTAATGAAACTGGTGAGATTACGGAGCTTCCTTATGAAATTGTCGATGTACATGCGGCATGGGAATACTATCCTCCGGTCACATTCTCTGGCTACCGTGGTTCATATAAAAATCCTGGTAAAGATTCGATTATCAAGGCTGTAAATGAAGCAACTTCTTACTATATAAACAACGATTTATCTGAGCTTATCAAGAAATTCCGTGCTTCAGGCGACACTAAAAAACTTGCTGACACTTATGTGCGTGCAGGAATGTACAACGAGGCTATTGCAGAATATTCAAAACTCAACACTCTTTCTGCAATGAACAACATGGGCATGGTTTATTCTGCTCAAAAATCTTACAAATCGGCATTGGGAATGTACAATAGAGTTCTTGCAAAAGATCCAGATAACAAATCGGCCCTTGCAGGTTCCAAGAAAATCAAAGCACTTATCGGAGAGTAAAAATGAAGAGATTTGCGGCGATTTTTCTTGTAGTTTTCATCTCTCTTCCAATATTCTGTCTTGATTTTGAAGTCGCTCTTATGCCTCAGTTTGACTTGCACACAGAAGGTGATTTTGACAATTCCGTTTCCGGGGCGATTTCTTTTGACTTTTATCCGATTACAATCCGTGGCCGTGACAAAATTGGATTCGGATTGCAGGCTGGCGCAGCAGGAATAAAGGCTCAGACATTGGATTTAACTCCGCTATATTACGGAGATCTGGCTCTCACTTATCTTTGCCGTTTGCATGACAGATTTGCGGCTGGTGGTCAGTTCTACGGTGGAATATGGCAGTTCCCGGCGGTCGAGTCAAAAGGCACCGAAGCAATGGGCGGAAGTCTTTTTGGTGGTCGTGTTTTTGCTGATTTTTATGTTTTCCCAGAACTTAAGCTTGGAGTTTTTGCGGGGTACAGTGATTTTCGCTTTACTCCAGAAGATTTTGCTACCAGATTTGATTTGGGATTGAGCCTTAAATACAGTTTTACCAGGGGTATTCTTTCTAGTGGCGGTGTTGAGCTCGACGAGCACGAATTTCAGCCGATTTTCCCGGTATTCTACAGCTATTATAACGAAAATTCTTTTGGGTCACTTGCATTTTACAACGGCGAAGAAAATCGGATTCGTGATGTTACGGTTTCTGTCCTTATCCCTGAATATATGCAGAATCCAAAAGTTTGTGCAGAATTTGAAAGCATCGAGAGAAACGAATATTTTACGGCAGAACTCACGGCTTTTATCAACGAGACAATCCTTGAATCTCTCATGGTTCACAGAACAGAGGGAAAAATTATTATTTCATATACTTCACTTGGAAAACGTGTCACGAGCGAGCAGATTCTTGATTTTACCGCGCTCAACCGAAATGCAATGAGCTGGGAAGATGATCAGCGTGCAGCCGCTTTTGTAAGCAGTCATGATGGAGCGGCAAACAAAATCTCCAAGCTTGCAAAATCAATCATCATAAAAAATCCGCAGAACGAGGCTACGCAGAATCTTTCTATTGCAAAGGGAATTTTTGCAACTCTCAAGGCATATGGAATCAGCTACGTAAAAGATCCGACAAGTCCGTTCTCATCAAGCGAAACTCAGGATGTTGACTTCCTTCAGTTCCCATACCAGACTCTTTTGTATTCTGGCGGCGACTGTGACGACCTTTCAATCCTCAATTGTGCTATTTTTGAGTCAATCGGAATTTCAACTGCATTCATCACAATCCCTGGTCATATTTTTATGGCTTTTGATTCCGGGGTTGATCCCAAAAAGGCGGCCGAAGTCTTGAAGGACGGGCGATATGTAATTCAGGGCGGGAAAACATGGATTCCGCTTGAAGCAACAATTTCTCAGGAAAATTTTGAAATCTCGCGTGCGGCGGGTTATAATCAATGGAAGAGTGCGAGCAAGAAGGGTGAGGCAAAACTTTACCCTATGAGCGATGCTTGGCAATTATATAAGGCGGTGAGTGTTCCAGAATCTGATACTGATATTGAACTCCCATCTGTCGAACGAATATTAAGGTATCTCAAATAAGGAGGAGATTTTATGAAAAAAACTATGGTTATGGCGGGCGCATTGCTCGCATTCGCAGCATTCTTTGCTTCTGCAAAAGACTATGAGGTAAAAAGTGTTTCCGGCAAAGTGACTTATTCAGAGTCAGAAAAGGGCAAGGCAAATCCTGTTAAAACAGGAATGACTGTAAACGATGAGACAATCGTTACTCTCGGCACCAATTCAAAACTCGTGCTCACAGCCGACGGCAAGGACATTACTCTCCGCACTCCAAAAAAGGGCACTGTCGCAGAGCAGATTGAGGCAAAGCTTGGAATGTCTGGTTCTGTATCCAAAAAAGGCAAGGGCACCGCAACTGCCGCTTCTCGTGCATCTGACGTAATGGCAGAAGGCGAACTTGATGATTAAGCGAAAAGTAATTCCTTTTCTCGTTCCGATTCTGAGCGTGGGGATCAGCTCTCTGCTTTTCTTCACCACTCTTGACGCAAAACTTTCTGATTTGTTTCAGAGGGTTTTGCCGTCTACGCAGATTCGTGATGATGTAATAATGGTCGGAATCGATGATTATACGATTGAGAATATCGCATCGTTTCCTTTGCCACGCAATATCTACGCTGATTGTATTTCTGTTATGGAAGAACTTGGCGCAGATTCAATTGTGTTCGATTTGACTTTTTCTGACAAAGCACCTGCAAGCGTTGACGATAATTTTCAGCCGTTCTGGCCTGATGATGCGCTTGAATCATCCCTGCAGAAAAGCAAAATTACTTATCTCAGCTATATTCTTGATAATAAAACTGATGTTGATGAAGAAACCAAAAAAATCCTGCGTGAAACCGCTTCGGTTAAAAATCTTGAGGTAGCGGGTGATACTGTTACTCAGGAATATACTGGCGTAACTCCTACACTCCCTGATTTCCTGCAATATGCGGCCGGGGCCGGCAGCGTGTCTACAGACCCTGATAATGACAATTTTTATCGAAGAGTCAACGCTCTTGCAAAATATAACGGCGAATACTATGGACATCTTTCGATTCCGGCGGTCCTCAAAAAGCTTGGAAATCCAAAAGTCATCGTAGAAAACCGAAAAATCACGCTCGAAAACGCTAGAATCGGCGGTGCAACAAAAAATCTCGTGATTCCACGTGGCAACGATGGAAAATTCATCCTTAAATATCCAAAAATGCAGTTCAATGATTACAACTACATTTCCCTTTACGATATTTATCGAATTGCCCAGTTGAGAATGTACATGCAGGAAGATGGCGAAGAGGCGTATATTGATGAATATACAAAGCTTTACAATGAATTAAAATCCAAACTTTCGTCGGCAATTTGTATCATCGGAACATGTGCTTCAAGTACGTCGGATTACGGTGTTAACCAGTATGAGGCGCAATACCCGCTTCCTGGCGTTCACTACACTGTTGCAAATCAAATACTCAACGGTGATTTTGTCGGCGAAGCTCCCCGGTGGGTTTCTGTTTTGTACGCTCTTGTTTTTGCCCTGTTTGTAGTCTTTGTTTCTAATTTGATCAAATCGACATTCGGAAAAATCGGAGCAGGTTTCCTTACGATTTGTGTAAGTTCGGCTATTCTTCTTCTGATTTATCGTGGCACAAAAATTTATGTCGGTGAGGCTGTTCCGCTGATTTCTGCCCTTATCACATATATCACGACTGTTGTAATCGGTTTTCTTACAGCTTCAAAAGACAAAAAATTCATCACGAATGCATTCAGTCAGTGTCTTTCAAAAGATGTCGTCAATCAGATTGTTGCAAATCCTGACAGCTTTAAGCTCGGCGGTGAAAACCGTGAGATGACTGCAATCTTCACTGATATTCAGAAGTTCTCTTCATTCTCAGAGCTTCTTACGGCTAGTGAGTTGGTCGCACTTCTCAATTATTACCTCACAGAAATGAGTGATATAATCATGGAAGAAGGCGGTACAATCGACAAATACGAGGGAGATGCTATCATCGCTCTTGTTGGTGCACCTCTTAAAATGGAAGACCATGCACGAAGGGCTGTAAAAGCTGCTCTCAAAATGAAGCAGAGTGAAAAACTCATGAATGCCAAGATTAAGGAAATTGCTTCACAACCAAAACCGCCGGAAATGGACGAAAATCTGTATTCGGCTTTCAAAATCATGGTTGAGAACGGCAAGAAAATTTTCACTCGAATCGGAATCAACTCCGGAGAAATGATTGCGGGTTACATGGGCAGCGAAAACAAAAAGAACTACACCATGATGGGCAATAACGTAAATCTTGCCAGCCGTCTTGAAGGCGTCAACAAGCAGTATTCAACATTCGGTATTCTTGTGAGCGAGGCAACTTACAGGCAGCTTGGTGAAGAAATCCTCTGTCGTCGGCTTGATAAAGTTCAGGTTGTTAACGTAAATACTCCGCTTACACTTTACGAGCCTCTTGTCCTAAAAAAAGACTCAAATGAAAAATTGCTTAAATATCTGGCAGTTTGGGAAGAAGCGATGAAAAACTTTGATCATGAGGATTATGCCGCATCCCTTGAAAAATTCAAGAGCCTAAGCTTTGAAAATCCGCATGATAAAGTTGCCGCATATTACGTAAAATTACTCGAACTGTTTTTCGTTAAAGGTCAATTCCCTAAAGAAGAAGATGATTTTGGCGTAGTTTACAATCATGCACTCAAATGCTTCCGACTTTTGAGCAAGTAAGAGTGGGCAAGTGGAATTTCTTGTCCGTTTCTGTTAGAATGATGTTATGTCACTTGAAGACGAAATCCTTTCTGGCATAACATCTTCTCAGTCAGACGAGCTTTCTGAGCGGGCAAAGGAATATCTTTCAGTTCTGAATCCCCAGCAGTACGAAGCTGTGGTTCATGAAGGAAGCCCGCTTTTGATTCTGGCGGGTGCAGGCTCTGGTAAAACCCGCGTTATTACTACAAAAATTGCCTGGCTGATTGGCGAAAAAAACGTAAATCCATATTCAATTCTTGCGGTCACGTTCACAAAAAAGGCCGCGAACGAAATGCACGAGCGTGCGGTTGCTCTGGAACCTTTGGCGAGTGAAGCTCAAATCCGCACATTCCATTCTTTCGGCGCATGGTTTTTGCGCGTGTATGCCGAATACGCTGGCGTTGATCCAAATTTCACAGTTTATGATGATGAGGACGTTGTTTCTCTGATTCAGAAAGTCGAGCCAAAGCTTACCAAAAAAGAAGCGGCTCAGTATGCCCGCAAAATCGCGCTTGCAAAAGATTATTGTCTTAAGCCTGACAGCCCGGAACTTCTTACAAAAGAAGCATTTTTGAGTCCGAGCGATTTTCCTCAGATGTACGAGGCTTATGAAAAACGTCTCAGGGCAACCGGCAATGTCGATTTC
Organism: uncultured Spirochaetaceae bacterium; assembly: GCA_902785455.1. Lineage (GTDB taxonomy): Bacteria > Spirochaetota > Spirochaetia > Treponematales > Treponemataceae > Treponema_D. The sequence continues at coordinate 473 of CACZYY010000032.1, read as the reverse complement.
GGCGATTTGATTCTCCTTCCTTACCTTGCTCTTGAAGAAAATGCTGCCCTTCGCGAAAAAATGTACCGTCGTTTCCGCGTGATTATGGTCGATGAGTATCAGGACTCGAACGTTGCCCAGTTCAAATTGCTGGAGGCACTTTCGGGCTTTAATGAAGGCAGCGGCACTTACGTTTGTGTTGTCGGTGATGATGACCAGTCGATTTATAAATTCCGCGGGGCTGAAATCCAGAATATCCTCAACTTTCCAAAGATTTTTGACGGAACCAAAATAGTCCGCCTTGAAAGCAATTACCGCTCAACTCAGGAAATCCTTTCTCTTGCGGACAATGTTATAAAAAACAACCACGACCGTCTTGGAAAGACCTTGCGTGCGGAGCGGGGCAGCGGGAAAACTCCTGTCCTTGCGTTTTTGCCGAATCAGGACGACGAGACACATTTTGCGGCGGATTTGATTCAGAAAACTCATTCGAT
>CACZYY010000031.1 GCA_902785455.1 uncultured Spirochaetaceae bacterium | reverse complement strand
ACCCGTTCCCGTTCCGAACACGGAAGTCAAGCACCCCCGCGCCGATGATACTCCGATATGGGGGAAAGTAGGGAGCCGCCGGCTTTTTCTTTTTTAAATAAAAAAATCCTTTTGCAGGACCCCCGGACCGGGGGAAAGCAGGTAGGGAGCCGGCCGCCGGGAGGCGGACAAACTCGTGGGACGAGTTTGTAGGCGAGTCTCGGTGAGGGCCGGGACCGAACCGCGGAAGGGAGCGGCCCCGCCTGCGGGGACAAAACGCTTGAGAAGCGTTTTGAGCGAGTCTCGGCCGGGGCTGAGCTCCGGCCGCGTAAGCCGCCGGATTTTTCTTTTTAAATCCATCATCACGGGCGCTCGGCCCGTTTTTTTTGTCCGCTGTGGGGAACGCCTGCATGGGGAAGCCGCTCTCGGTACGTGTAGGTCCGGAGGGGGCCCGACTTCTGTCAGACGGAGCGACGAGTTGTAGGGCACAGGACTGGAATCACCCAGACCCGTGCATTATTTTTATTCTTGGATTTCTATTTCGATTGGGCAGTGATCTGAGCCCATGACATCTTTTAATATTTTGCTTGATTTGACTTTGTTTATGAAATCATTATTGACACACTGATAGTCGATGCGCCATCCGATATCCTTTTCGCGGGCGTGGAAACGGTAGCTCCACCAAGTGTATTGTTTTGGCTCCTGACAGAATTTTCGGAATGTGTCTGTGAATCCGTTTGTTGTGAAAAATTCCATCCATTCACGTTCTTCTGGTAAATAACCTGCGTTTCCTTCATTTGCTTTTGGATTTGCGAGGTCAATAGCTTTGTGTGCAATGTTGTAGTCACCGCAGAGGACAATATTAAATCCGTCTGAGACGAGTTTTTTCAGATATTCGAATATTGCGTTGCAGAATCCGAGTTTATAGTCCAAGCGGCTTCCTTGATTCTGACTGTTTGGAAAATATGCAGAAATTATGACTGTTTTTCCGAAATAAGCAGAAAGCACTCGTCCTTCATCATCAAATTCAGAGTTTCCGAGAAGTTCAACTTTATCAGGTTGTTTTTTTGAATAAATTGCCGTACTTGAATATCCAGCTTTTTTTGCTGATGACCAGTACGATTTGTATAATGCATTTTCATCTTCGATTTTGACGGGCGAAGCAGATTCTTTTGCTGGAATTGGAAAAAGAATATTTTCTTCGCTACCAGGTGCCAAGATATTTTGTGTAAGTTGTGAAGGGTGTGCCTTTGTTTCTTGAATGCAGACCACGTCAGCACCGCAATTTAAAAGCCAGTCTGTAAAGCCTTTTTTTTCAACGGCACGAATGCCATTAACGTTCCATGATATTATTTTCATATATGTAATATATCAGATAATATCAAAAAATTAAACCTGCTTATTATGAAGAGCTGGATTAATGCAAAAAAGACTGTTATATGATAGTGCTAAATTTTTACCGCAACAGTCTGGCCGATTTTTACACGATATTCTGTGCCTGCGCTTGTGGTTTCCTGAATTTCTTTAAGGAGCTTAACTTTGTCTTTTTGAAGGAGAAGAACGATTGTTGAACCGTGAAGATCAAAAAATCCCTTTTCATCCCCTTTTTTAAATGATCCTGTTTCAATGCAGTTTTGTATTCCACCGACGCTGAACGCACCTACTTCAATTTGGGCAATTTTACCGAAATTTTGTGTATCCATAATCGTCCATGAACGGCGATTTTTAGTGTATAAGCGAAAATTTTCTGCTGCGAGTGGTTGAACACTGTAAAGAGAGCCTTGGATGAAATGATTGCCGTTTTGTGTGCCACTGTCGACATAGCAATAGCGATGGTAATCAGTCGCGCATAACCGGAACACAAGGCATACCCCGCCTTTAAAAAGTTCTGTAGTCTCTTCTTTGTTCAGACCGAATCGATTGGGCTCAAAAAAATCCTGAAGAGTGTAGTCGAACCCCTTGATGTGAAATTTTGCATCATCTGTGATTTCGTAAACAGAAAGTAAACTATCTGCCGGGGAAATTAAGTGTGAAAGGTCTGAATCGAAAGAAATGGCTTTCTTGCGGGTAAAAAAATCATTGAAAGATTTGAATTTTACACCCTCGAAGTCAGTCATATCGATATTGTTCTTTTTGATGAAAGAATTTATATAAAGTCTCGAAAATGGTGAGCGCAAAACAACACCGAGTAATTTTGGAACTCGAAGAGCAAGAATTGCATGAAGCAGAATCCTGCCGCCTTTTGTGCCATATAGAAATTGTACTGATTTGTCGTTTGCGTTATTTGCCATTATAAGTTCCCTAAAATGCTTCTTCAGTTTTGGTTTCAATTTCTTGAATCGTTGCTTTGTTTTCAAACACGATTGAAGGATCTTTCTCGGCGGTTGGAACACAATATGCTTTGCCCAAAAGAAGAAGTGCAAGTTCAACGAGTCCGATTAGGATAAGGACAATCTTGCCGATAAGATGCGGTTTTAGCATTTTAAACGGTGTGATGAAAGCGATTGCCATTATAAGAAGAAAAACTGTTGCAGTATTAATTGGTGGTCGAGAATTTCCCATGAAGTAGGATGCAATGAAAACAGCCGGGAGGACAACGGCAACGCTTGTTACTGGAAGCCCTCGATATTCATGGCGGCTCTCTGAAGTCTGATTCTGTCGTTCCATTTCATCTACATTGAAGTATGAAAGGCGGATAAGCGCACACAAGAGATAAAGTGCACAAATGCAGATTACGATTCGCGCCTGCCAGGGATGCTCGACCGGATACTGTTTGTCGCCGATTGCGAGCTTGTAAACGATGAGTGAAGGAAAAACTCCATAGCTGATAATGTCTGCCATTGAGTCGATTTGAATTCCGAAGAGTTTCTCAGATGGAGTACGGTTTTTTTTGGTGGAAGCGACTTTGCCGTCAAACATGTCCATCAATCCTGCAATCATGAGACAGAGCAGGGCAAGAATAAAACTTCGGTCATTATTAGAGAATACGAAGTGAATCCCGGCAAAAGCAAAAAGCATTCCTACATAAGTAAGAATTACCGTATAATTGTAAACTCCTAGCAAGTGTAAACTCTGTTTTTTATCCATAGTAAATCCCCTTTTACTTTATTTCAATAATTGAATTTTAATTGAAACCGTAACCAAAAATCAAGCCATAAATGATGATAGTAAACGGTTTTGAAGTAAGAATAATGATGGCAAATTTTTTGAACTTCATTTCGGTGAGACCGGTGAAGTAACATAAAAAGTCATCTGGTGAAATTGGCAGAAGAATTGCAATCCATAAAAAGACAGGATAGCTTCTGTGCCACTTTTCCATTTTTTTGAGTCCACGCTGATATCGTTTTTCAGAGAAAATCTGCTTGACGAGTGATACTCCGAATTTGCGTGACAGGATAAAAGCAAGGAAGGAACCTGTGCAAATCCCGATGTAGTTGCAGATGATGCCTGTCCATGTGCCAAAAAGAGCTGGTCCTACGATGCAGCCGAGCGTGCTTGGAATGACTGCATAAACGGTTTTTACGCATTGGAAAACGGTAAGAAGAATGGGACCAAGAACTCCAAATGAATTTATAAAAAATTTGAAAGATTCGACATCACGGAACGTACCTACTTTGTATTCATAAAAGAACCAGATTCCGATTCCAACAACAGCAATAGCAAGCATAATCAGAAATATTTTTTTGAGAAGACTTGTTTTTGTTTCAAGAATATCGATTGCCTGCTCTTTTTTGTGTTCGATTATTTCAGTCGCTTTTTCCTGAATCTTATGTTCAATTTTGTGTTCCATTGAAAAGTCCGAACGTAATTATAACATAATTTTCTATTAAATTCTATATATTAGAGATTTTTTCATAATTCTTTCTTATGAATAGAAAAGCTACGATTCCAGCCGAGAGACCTGTGAGGCCGTTTGAGATGCACATTGCCATGCCCACGCCGCTGATTCCGACCACATCCGAAAGAGCTGGAACCTTCATGAAAAGGAGCAAAATCGGGATTCGAAATACGAAAAGACGTGCGATGTTTATGACCATACTGATTTTTGTCTTGCCGAAGCCGTACAAAAGTCCCATGACGCTCGTGTTGACCGCAATTAAAAGAGTGTCGAGCCGTTCCCAGTAGTAAATCTGATCGATTTCATGTGCAAATGCGGCATTTCCCTTTGCAAAGGCATCGATGATTGCGGTGCGGAAAATACACATGATTAGGAAAAAGACTGCCGTGTAGCTCATTGTGAGCAAAAGTGTGCGGTAAAAGAAGCTGATTGCCCGCCGGACGTTTTTGTTTCCCAGATTGTTTGAGATGAGACTTGATTCTGCTTCCTGGAAACCGTTGATTGGATTGGAAGAAAGACCGCAAATCCTGTCGCTTACGCCGAGCGCACCCACGACTGTTGTTCCCATTGTCGCACAGAGCGAGTTGACAAGGGCTTTTCCGAACGCGAACACAAATTTTTCGAGGAAGACAGGAATTCCCAGGGACGCGAGCGGGGCAAGAAAAGTCTTTTTGAATTCTGTGCATTTGAAGCTGAGCCGGAAAGGATTATTTTTTGACGTGAGATTTTGAATTGCTATAACCGTGAGGACGAGATGGGCCGTGATTGTTGCGAGCGGAAGAAAATAAATGCCTTTCTCGCGTTCCAAAAATCCATGTGCAATCAGTCGGATTGTAAGAATGTTTAGGAAAGTCTTGATGAAAAGGACGAGAAGATTTCCCCACATGATGATTTTTGTGCTTCCCCGTGACTTCTGGACAGCAAAGAAAATTGTGTTGATGAATTGAAAGACAACGCTCACGACCACGAGGCAGGAATAAATCGTTCCTTGGAAAAGAAGAGCCTCTGGCATTTTCATGAGTCTGAGAAGCGGATACATGAGGGGTATGATTATGAATAAGATTCCCGCTCCAACAAAAAGTGCGAAAAAGAAAAGCGTGCTGATTTGCCGGCGGACGCGCTGCATGTCACCGGAACCAAATGAGCGGGCAATCATTACTCCGCCACCGATTGAAAGAGCACTTGCTATAGCCATTAGCATTTTTTCGAGCTGATAAACAAAACTTACGGTAGAGACGGTCGATGCGCTCATATTTGCGGCGATAAAAGTGTCAATCAGCTGAAAAATCTGCCCGACCGTTGCATAAAAAACAAGGGGCAGGGAAATTGTGAGAATCGCCTTGAACTGATTCCCCGAAAGCATTAATTCGCGACGGCGGAGTTCCTTTTCGGACAAATCTAAACTTGCCATAAATAGCATTAGATTAGCACAAAAGGGCCGTGATAAGACTGTTAAGTTTTTGTATTTGAACGAGCTGCCGGACAGTATAAAAAAAGCCCTGCATATTGCGCAGAGCTTTTGAAGGAATTATTTTAAGACTTCTTCGCCACGGCCCATTGCTGTGAGACCGGTTTTACAAAGCTCAAGAATTCCGTATGGTTCCAAAAGGCGGATAAGACTTGCGATTTTTTCTTCGCTGCCAGTTGCCTCAACGATTACCGAGTTCTGAGCGACATCGATAATGTGCGCGCGGAAAATGTCGCATGTTTCGATGATTACGGCGCGGTCTGTTCCAGAGGCCTTTACTTTGATCAAAGCCATTTCGCGCTGAGTGGTGTTTTCTTTGTGGCAGTGCTTGATTGAAATGACCTCGACGAGCTTTGAAAGCTGCTTTTTAATCTGCTCAAGGACATATTCATCGCCCTGAACAACGATTGTCATGCGGCTCTGGCCAGGATTTGAAGTCTCACAGACAGTGAGTGAGTCAATGTTGAATCCACGGCGGCTGAACAAGCCCGAAACGCGGCTCAAAACACCTGCATGGTCTTCAACAAGAACAGAAAGTACATATTTTTTCATATAATAATCCTCGTAAATTTTTTTAAGAATAGCACATTTCATAAAAATTTGCTATGGCTTGATTTGTGCCTTGAACTGCGCGCAGTCCAATTATTCTGCGTACACTCCCAAGATTCTTACATCCTCAGCCATTTTCTTCAGTTTCTGGCTGAAATCTTCTATATATGTATTTGGATTTTCGACCGACTGAGGAATCACGACATCGCAGTAGAACCAGTATTTCCACGGCTTTCCGGCGATTGGGCGGGATTCAAGCCTGTTCATGCTCAAGTTTGCCTCTTTGAAAACGCCAAGAGCATCGTAAAGGGCACCGGCTTCGTTCTTTGTGGTGAAGACAAAACTTGCCATATTCGGCTTTTGCTCGCTCCACTGGCCGGCCGGCTCCTCGACATGATTTGCCGCAATCACGACAAAGCGGGTGTAGTTGTTCTGCTCGTTCTGGATGCCTTCTTTGATAACTTCAAGACCGTAAATCGCAGCGTTACGGGCATTACAGATTGCCGCGTTTTCGACCGAAGCCTTTTCTGCAACGAGGTTTGCCGCAGTCGCTGTTGAAACTGTGTCCACGGCATTCCATTTCTGGCTTCGAAGGAAATTAGAACACTGGCTGAGGCCCTGAGGGTGAGAGTAGACATTTTTGATTGTTTCGAGACTTGCACCCTTAACGCCCAGGAGCGAGTGCTGAATCCGCAAAGTGAGAGCGCCCACGATGGAAATGTCCTCGTAGCGGGTGAGGTTGTCGTAGTTGTTGTAGACCGAGCCTGCGGTTGAGTTTTCGATTGGGACCATGCCGTAGTCAGCCTTTCCGTCAACTACCGCCTGGAAAATCTCGTCGAATGAATCGACAGTCTGAGCTTCGACAGAATCCTCAAAGAAATTTTCGATTGCCTGCTCTGCGTAAGCACCCTTCATACCTGAGAAAACACAGATTGGCTTTTTGTGAGTAACTTTTTCGGCATTTGCCTTTTTCTGAGACTCGACCGAGCGGATGTGAGCGACTTCTTTGCCCATGACAGGAGCAAGAGACTCAATATCGCGCATGATTTTGTCGAACTGGGCAGGGTAGAGAGCCTGAGCCGCATCCGAAAGAGCCTGTTCTGGGTGACAGTGAACCTCAACGATGATACCGTCTGCACCTGCCGCAATCGAAGCAAGAGCCATCGGCGGAATCTTGTCACGCACTCCAAGCGCATGGCTTGGATCAACGATAATCGGAAGATGAGTCATGCTTCGGAGGACAGGAATCGCGCTCAGGTCAAGAGTGTTGCGAGTAGCCTTTTCGTAAGTTCGGATTCCACGCTCACACAAAATAACGCGGTCAGTGCCAGAAGAAAGAAGATATTCCGCGCTCATGAGCCATTCTTCGATAGTTGCAGAAAGACCGCGCTTTAAGATGACAGGTTTTCCAAGCGCGCCGAGCCGTTTCAAAAGCTCAAAGTTCTGCATGTTGCGCGCACCGACCTGATAAACATCAACATAATCCTTCATCACAGGAATGTATTCGCTGGCAACAATCTCAGTGACGACAGGAAGACCGTATTTTTCGCCAGCTTCTTTGAGATACTTCAAGCCCTCTTCGCCCAGACCCTGGAAAGAATAAGGGGATGTGCGAGGTTTGTAAGCCCCGCCACGAAGCATAGTCGCCCCGCTGCTAGCTACAGCTTTTGCCGCGTCCAGCATCTGCTGACGGCTCTCGACAGCACAAGGACCCGCAATAGCAACGAGACGGCTGCCACCGACACGGATAATTTGCCCGCGGTTGTTGGGAATCTCAACAATGCTGTTTTCCGGCTTGAACTCGCGGCTAGCCATCTTGTAAGGCTTAGAAATCGGAATGACCTTCTCGACGCCAGACAAAACCTCGACCTCGCGCACGTCCATAGCAAGCTTTCCAACCGCCGCAAAAACAGTGCTTTCTTCGCCCTTAAGCTCATTAATCTTAAGCGACCGAGCCGCCAAAAGAGACTTTATATTTTCTTTTTCTGAAGTAGAAATGTCTTTCTTTAATACGATAACCATGCGGGAAGTATAGCAAAATGTGGCGGAAATTTAAAGTTGATTGAAAGGGGGAAGGGGGTAGTCTCATTTAAATACTAACAAAATACAAGTTATAAGAATCATGGATTTTACAGCAAATTCGTGGTATATTATATTTACAGAGGATTTGCTTATGGGCGGATTTGTTGGGGAAAAACAGGCAGATGATTTATTTTTGATTCAGATTCGTTTGTTTCGCTTGGCTCAGAATAAATGGAATCTCGATGAAGAAAAGTGCAGCGAACTTTTCAATAGGTACAAAATTTATGATTATATTGAAACCTGCTATGAATTTTTCCATGTTCAGGGAGATGACGCAAACCTTGCTGATATAGAAAACTACTTGAAAAATAACGGAGCAGAAATATGATTTTGACAGACGGAATAGAATTGTATCATGCAAGCTATAAAGTTATAGAAAAAATAGATTTATCACTTTGTGCGAATGGAAAAGATTTCGGGCAAGGTTTTTATGTAACTACAGATTATAATCAGGCTGGTCGTTTTATCAGAACCGCTATCGGTAAAGCCCTTAAAAACCATGTTGAAAATGTAGATTCTAAAACAGGATATATTTCTATTTTTGAATACAAAGCTGATAAAGCTTCAGATATCAAATATTTTGAATTCAAATCCAGCGATGCGGACTGGCTTCATTGCGTTGTAGCTCACAGAAAAAGTGGTATTCTTAAAAATGAACTTGAAAAATGGCAAAATTTTGATGCAATTGCTGGAAAGATTGCAAATGATTCTACAAATCAGGTACTTACCGCTTATATAAATGACTTTTATGGAGAAGTGGGCTCGGTTGATGCCGATGAAACTGCAATAAAATTCCTGCTTCCAGAAAATTTATCTGATCAGATTTGTTTTAGAACAGAAAGAGTCCTTCAGAATCTGCATTTTAAGGGCTGCAAAACTGTAAAACTGGAGGACTAAAATGACATTAAGTAAGTATGAATACAGCATGGAGCTTTTAGCCGCGATGGCATGTAAAACAATTGCAGAACAAAAGAAAATCCCTCAAATCAAAGCCTTTGACAGTTTTATAAAATCAAAGACAGCAAACATGCTTTTTGACGAGCGCACCGCCTTCTGGTGCAACGGCCCGGATTATATTGCTGATGAGTATAATAGGGAGATGGAAACAATTTAATTTTGTCTGATTCTGGTAATTAACCAATCATATTCTTTAACGCTGGGAAGTACCATATTTGAAAAAATGCTGACAAATTACATAAAATTTATTATATTAAATTAGTTCAGTGGACTGTATTTATACAGTTGTCCGCTTGCGAAAGTCGCTGAAGCCTAGCATCCCCTGCAGATTTGCGGGGGATTATTTTTTTGTCCCTAAAAAGTTATATATCGAATGGTAGAAACTCCATAAGATTCAATTATAAGGAGTTCTCTATGAAAATGAATATTTCAAACATCTATATTTCAAACAAAAGCGAAACTTGTTTTTCAAAAAATGGAAATCCGCTTTCTGTTTATGAGAGTTATTCGGAAGCTCTAGAAAGTGCAGATTATCAGTTTGCCTCAGCTGGAATCAAATTTTCGCCATATCAATGTGATACTTGCGGAAAGTATCATTTAAAACCAACAGAATTTTACTGCAAAAAACTTTCTTCATTTTGTTCGTGTACCGACCATAATGGGAAAAGAAAAGATTCTTACGAAACTAGAAGTGATGCTGAAAAAATGATAAATATAAGAAAACGAGCTGGCGTTACACTTTATGTTTATGCTTGTCCACAAGGAAAAGGGTATCATCTTACAAGCAACAAGGGGTATTGATTTATGAGTGATATTCAGTATGGAACAATAAGAATAGAGCAGATAGTGAAACTCTTTGTGGACGGAATTGGGCTTGACGCTTTGCTCGAATCTGTTTCGGATAAAGAAAAAGCAAGCGTTAAAAAGATGATTCAACGACTTGAAAAAGAAGACGAAATCAGAATCGATATGCTTAGGAATTTTGAAACGCTTTTGGTCAATTTTTGTAAGTGGTCAATGGATAAGAATTTTATGAATCAGACACATAATTATATTGTTCCGACGCTTTATTACGATATGCTTGCCTTGATAACAAACACAAATCCATACAATAATCCAGCTCAAAAAGAAGTTGAATTGCAGGTTATGTATTGCATTGCTTTGACATTCAGAGAAATATATGACCATCTTGAAAAGAAAGATGGAAGATGTTGGGGGGACACACTTCAAATTACTCTGATGATTTCAGATTTTTGGAAAAACACAAATTACATGCAAAATGTAAAATTGATACCTGCTTGTTTCAATTTTATTTTCTCAGAAATAAAAAATCCGAAAACAGACTTGTTCAAATATTGGGAAGAATTAAAAGACTCTCAGGAGAAAAACTATAAGAAAGCAAAAACTAATTATGCGAAATCAATTAATGATTGGATAGAAAAAGGTGTGACCCCATCTTGGAAAATTATAAAAACGATTTTTGCTTCTCCTACTCCAGAAACTATTGAATTCAAGAAATCAAAAAGCAATTACTTTGTTTTCAAAACGCATTTGTTTTTGGCATATTTCTTTTCGAATTTCTTCAAAACCCTTGAAGAGCAGAAACTAGTATCGAGCAATTTTAAAACAACTGTTCAAAATGGACTTCGATGGTTTTACCGTTATGTATTTGTTGTAAAAGATTTTCGACAGTACCAAGTTCAGGAAGTTCAAAACCCGATGTTTTCTATCATGCGGTTTTTAGTTCTGCCGACTAATAAAAACAAGAATTTGATTAGTGAATATATTTATGAAGCATTTGATAAAGAAAATCCTAATGCCCAATCGTTGTATTTTATTCCTACTGAAAAGATTTATTTTCCTTTTCAAAGTTCTGTTGAGATGGATGCAAATTTCAAAATCTATCAAATTATTTTTGAAACATTCAATGAACTCTCTACAAATAGAGCATTTGGAATATTCACAAATAAAATAATAAAGGAAGAAGAAATTGACGCTATATTAAATTGGCCAATAATGGGAGTTTGCAAACAATTTTTTTATAATTGGTTCAAAGGAAAATATCATGTTTTGTGTCACGATTTTGCAGGTGGATTGGAATATTATAGGAAAGCTTTTGAGCACAGATATTTCGGTGGAAAAGCACTTCCAGATTTTTTGCAAGAATTCATTGTGTTAATTCAAAAATGTAATTGCAGAAAAACAGAATTCAATAAAATTCACGAATGGGCTAATGCAGTGCGAATTTATATACAAGAAATTGATAAAGGAAAGTCAGAGCATTTTGTGCTAAAAAATACTTTTGATGAAGTTTTTCCAGACGATGCTTTTATAAGGTAAAACTATGCTTGTTTTCGATGATTTCTGCTAAAACTCATGGTATAATTAACATGAAAAGGAGACTAGGACATGAAGAAACTTTTTTCGCTTTTAATTTTTGCATTCTTGCCTCTTGTAGTTTTTGCAGCTCCGTTCGGCTTGAAAATGGGAATGACGATTGATGAAATTTCTGCCCAATGTGAGGAAGAGCCATCATTTATGAAAGATGATGTCTATCTGGTGAAACCAAAGAAAAATCATCCGTTGTTTTCATATTATGCGGTATATGTAAATGAAAAGGTTGGTTTATATCAGATAAGAGCAATTTCTGACTCCGTTACATGTAACAAATATGGTACGGAAATTCAAAATGCTTTTAATTCTGTAAAAGACAGAATCGCTAAAACTTACGGTAAACCGAAGATCATAGATAAGGTTGATCCTAACATACATTCTTTTTTACAAAAAGCTGAGCATTGGTTTCAAAACTTAAAAGACGGTTCTTGTCAGCTTTCTGCAATTTGGGGTGAAAATACTAAACTTGCCGATGATTTAGAAACAGTTGCTTTGGACTGTGTAGCTGATAACAGTGTCTTTCATTTTGAAGATGCTCATCTTGTTCTATACTATTATTTTAGCAATGCTAAAGCTGTCGAAGATGAGCAAGATGATGTGTTTTAGAAATAATCCCATTATCTTGACTTTTACCCGAAATATGCTATATTAAAAAAGACGGAACACCATAGCAATGTGGTTGTCTCCTTTCAGCTGATTGAAAGCCTGCCAGAGTTTGACCACACGGGCAGGCTTTATTTTTGCTTCTTACAAGATTACTTGAAGAGAGCGAGTGCTTCTATAAGCAAAGTTACAATCGCAATGCCAAGCATCGCTTTTTCGTAATTCGTCATATCTGCACGAGTCTCCCATTCGTTAAGATTAGGAGACAGCCCACCTTGCTTGGTGTTCCAACGATTTAAATTTATACTATATTATTATACTAGTCAAGCATTTCTGTTATTCAATTCGCAACTTGTTTTCTGTGCAAATTCTGATATACTTTTGATATAAAATGTCAGCACTCAAAATAAGTACATATTGCGAAACAGAATAAAAATCATTCTATCATTTTATGGAGGATTCCCATGATTTTTGATTATTCAGATGGTGATTTTATTATGCCACTAGACGACAGCATGGGCATGGACTCTGACGGTAATCTGCACATGCGCATGGACGACAATTTATCTATGGAAATGGATTCGGGAGATCTTCATTTTACTTCCCCATGGAATAGAACTGACGATATTGATTTAAGCAATGAAGAAGATGATGATGACAATGATTTTCTTGGTCTAGGCAGATTCTTTCGTGGATTATGGTAACAAATTGATTATTTACTCTTTCACAATCTCTTCCTTATATTCACAATAAGGATAATTCGTGCAACCTAAGAAAGCATGATGATTTTTCCCCTGTCTTCGCACAAGAAAACCACCGCAAGAAGGGCACTTTTTCGGACTTGTCAGAATTGTAGCGTCTCGAAGCGTGTACCTACATCTTGGGAAATTTGAGCAACCAACAAAATATTTTCCATCGTGAGCAACTTTATAAAGCGTTCCTGTTCTGCATAACGGACAATTCGTTTGGTTTTCTTTTTCTGCGTTCTTAATTGAAACAAAACAAACTGATTTTGATTCTGAGAATTCCTTAAAAAATGGAGACGGATTTTTATTATCGGTAAGTACAAAAGTCCTATTTTTGGTGCGTGTAATTGCTACATAAAAAAGTCGTCGTTCTTCGGCGAACTTGAAATCTTCTGCATTTGTAAGAACCAGATTCAAAACATTATCATCCGCTATCTGATTCGGGAAACCAAGTTTGTCGTTCTTAAAGTTCAGCAAAATTACATTGTCAGCTTCAATTCCTTTTGATTTGTGAACAGACATAAAATCTATCTGCAATTCTGGAATTGGAATATATTCAAGCAATTCTTTTCGATTGAAGGAATTGATTTTGAAAAGCCCTGATTTTTTCAAGATTTCTTTATCGTAATTAGTTCGACCCAAAAGCAGAATTGAAGAATTGATTCCAAATTCAGAAACGATTTTGTTAATCATCTGTTGCAAACTCTTTTTTGGCTCGTCATCAAAGCCCCAGAAAACAAGCGGATAATCAAGATTTTTGTCTGAACGCAAATCTTTCCTTAGTTGAAGCGGATTTTGCAAAACAAACCGAGCTGCTTCATCTATAAGTTGCTGTGAATTTCGATATGTCTTTTCAATTTTCAGTATTTTTGTATAGCCAAAGAATTTTTGAAAGTCCGTGAACAATGAAATGTCACTTCCTGCAAAACGATAAATTGCTTGCCAATCATCGCCCACACAGAAAAACTTTGCACCAGTTCTGTCTGCGATTGATTTTAGAAAATTAAAGCGTGATTTTGAAATATCTTGATACTCATCGACAATTACATATTTATATGATGGTATTTCACAGCCAGAATTAATTTTTTCTGCGGCATTGTTTATCATGTCTGAAAAATCAATCGCTCCATTTGAAGAAAGATATTTCTGATATTCAATAAGAAGAATTTTAATTATATCTAGAAAAAGATTTGTCCTTTCTCGCAAAAATTCATTTGTTTCTGTCGAAAAACTCTTTAATCTTAATTCTTCAATCTGGTCAATTTTATAATTATTCGATTTAAAAAGAGTAATAAAAGTACAACAGAGTTTTATGAATTCAGAAAAATATTTATTGCTTTTGCTTGCGTACACAGTATTAAAAATATCCGTAAAGTCACGAGATTTTAGCTCAATTCCATTTGAAATCAAAAGTTCTTCCAATTTTTTCAAAAGAATTCCCAGAGAACTATAATATGAATAAGTTTCTATTAATTTTGTGCCATTTTCTTGATGGAAAACTCTTTTCCATTGAATTCCATCCAAATATTTCTTTTCTTCAACGGCAGAGAGCCACGGAACAGTAAAATCTTTTGAAACTCCGAAATGTTCCAAATAAATGTCATAATCAGAAAGATAAAAGTCTGGGCGATAAGATTTTCGCATAGGATCGTCACTTTCAAATGGATAAAGTCTTTCGTATTCGTAATTAACGCCGTGCATGAAAAGAAAATTTGCAATTTTTGTTTCTTCAAGACTTTTCACTTTCTCGTTGTTCAGCGTCGTGAAAGCTTTTGCCTTTTCTGCACCAGTCTCGCGGATGTATTTCTCACGGTCATACTTTGATTTGAGTGTTTCAAGGTCGGCAGTTTTTTCTTCTTCATACAATTCACCTAATGAAGAATAGTTTTCCATGTCGTCTGGAATTTCAAGGAAGTAGGCGAAGTATTCCGTTAGATTCTTTATTAGCCCAGGATGATTCAAAAGTTCGCTTTCGAAAAAATTATGTACAAACTCATTAAGCCCATTTTCTTCTAAAATTTCAGGTCTTTTTTCGTCTGCATTTGTGATTATATCAAGTCCAAGCTTGTGAAAAGTGGTTGCATCGGCAGGAATTCCAAGTTTTTTCTGAATACGCTCCGTCATTTCCTCGGCAGATTTTTTGGTAAATGAAATCAGAAGTATGTCGGCTGGATTTACTTGTTTTACATCACAAAGATATTTTACTTTCGCCGAAATTGTAAGTGTTTTTCCGCTTCCTGCCCCAGCAAGGACTAAGATTCTGTTCTCATCGGTTATAACAGCTGCTCGTTGTTGGTCGTCCAATGATTTTCCATCGATATTTGAGAACAAATCATCGTACTTCATTGATTCATTTTGAATAAACTGCTGATTTGAGGTTTCAATGTAATTATGCAGTGAGTTGAAAACTGTTTCAAAGCGTTTTATTTCGTAGAACTCTTCATCAGAATCTCGCATATTTAGTTGTTCTAATTGCAAAAACAAGAAATGCCATTTTTCTTCAAAATGTATTTTTTCGGAATGTGAAACATACTGATTTGTAATTTCAAAAAGCTCTGCAAAAAATGCTGAAAGTTTTAGCGAGAAATCTTTTATTTCTTCTTTTCGCTTGATTTCTTCGTTGTTTTCTGAAATATAATTATGCAGATTTTTATAATTTGATTTGAAGTGCTCTATTTCTGTAAATGTTGGATGTTTTTTGGGAATACGATAGTTAGAAATCTCAATAAACAAACCTTGCCATTTTTCAGAAAAAACTTTCTCTTCGCTTTCGAGAACAAAATGATTTTGTAATTCGTAATATTCAGTGAAAAATTGATTTATTTGATTTTTGAAGTCAGAGATTTTCTTTTCAAATTCTATCAGCCTTTTCTTTTTATTGTTTTTGTAAAGAATAAAAAATGTACTAATAAGAACGAAAATCGAAACAATAGAAAGATAAAAAAGCATATTGTTAATTATAACATAGAAATATGGTTTTGTAATCGATATTTCCGTTTCATCTCTGCGTTAGGGATTGTAGGGGCATCGTAGCTGTTGCGGAACGAAGTGGAGCAATGGAGTGCGGTTAGCACGGAACCACGAAAAGCCCGACCGCCGCTTGTCGGCGGTAACGCCCAATTCTTCTCAATTATTTTCTATTTTCATTAACCAGTAAAAAAAAACACTCCCGCCCCAATGCAATTGCACCAAAGCGAGAGCATCTATCCCCATCCTAATAAATCTAGTCTGGTTTTATCTTACTTCGTCGGGTTGAAACTAACCGTTCGCATGATATCTCCGAATACACCGGCTGCCGTAACTCCGGCACCTGCTCCGTATCCTCGGACTGTGAGCGGAATCGGTGTGTAGCGGGCTGTCTGGAATACGAATGCGTTCTCGCCGCCTCGGACACCGTAGAGAGGATCGTCTGGGCCTACTTCAAGCATACCGACAGAGACTTTTCCGTCTTTGATTGAAGCTCCCATTCGCAAAACTTTGTTTTCTTTTTTGAGTTTTGCCATTTTTTCTTCGAAGTATGCGTCTACTTTTGGAAGGTTTGCCATGAATTCATCCACCGTTCCTTCGATTGAGAAGTCCGGCGGGAAGATTGAGTTCATTTTGATTGACTCAAGCTCGATGTCCATTCCAGACTCGCGGGCGATAATCAGTGCCTTTCGTGCAACGTCTGTTCCTTTGAGGTCGTCGCGTGGATCAGGCTCTGTGTAGCGCAATTCTTTTGCTTCTTTTACAGCCTCGCTGAATTTTTTGCCCTCGTCGAGCTTTCCGAAGATGTATGAGAGTGAGCCTGACATGATTCCGTTGAAGCCTGTGAGCTTGTCGCCTGAGTTGAAGAGGTTCTGCAATGTGTCGATGATTGGCAAGCCTGCACCTACGTTTGTCTCGTAAAGGAATCGGCAGTGATTTTCGTTGGCAACTTTTCGAAGCTCGTGGTAGAACTCCATGCTCATTGAGTTCGCGCGCTTGTTCGGGGTTGCGATGCTCATGCCTGCTTTGAAAATGTCGAGATAGCGGTTCGGAAGGTCGTAGCTTGCTGTACAGTCAACGAAAACCGGGTTGAGAGGCTTTGTGTCGCGAACGAATTCCAAAATTTCGTCAACGCTTGCTTCTTCCGTTGCTTTTTTGGCATCTTCACGCCAGTTTGAAAGGTCGAGGCCGTTTCCGTCGAGAATCATGCCGTCGATTGTTGCGATACAGTAAACTTTGATGTCGATGTTCTGCTCAAGAAGTTTGTCGTGCTGGTCGCGGATCTGGTCGATGAGGGCACCGCCGATTGTTCCTGCACCAAAGGCAAATACTTCGATTGGCTGAGCTGTGTTGAAGAAGAAAAGATGAGCGGCTTTTACAGCTGTGTCGCCGAATTCTCCTGAGATTACGACAGAAATTGAGCGTTCGCTTGAGCCTTGCGCGATTGCAAGGATGTTGATTCCGCGTGCAGAAAGTGAATCAAGGAATTTGCCTGCAACACCGCAGTTCTGCTTCATGCCGTCGCCTACGATTGAGACGATTGCCGTGTGTTCCTGGACCTTGATTTTATTGATTACGCCCTCGCGGATTTCGAGAGAGAATTCCTGATTAAGAACATCCTCAACGGCCTGTGATTCTGCCTGCTTTACGCAGAACGAAATTGTATATTCAGAAGAAGACTGTGTAATAAGAAGCATTGAGATTCCGGCACGGCTTACAGCTGCGAAAATGCGTGAAGCAAAACCTGTCCGGCCTTTCATTCCGCTTCCGCTCACGCTGACAAGAGCTGTGTTTTTGAGACAAGAAATGCCGCGTACTGGTCCAACGTTCTTTTCTGATTCGAATGGGCCGCGACCGATTCTTGTCCCTCGTGCCTCTGGATTGTGGCTGTTCAAGCTCCATGCTTCGATATTTTTTGAAGCGAGCGGGGCAAGTGTTTTTGGATGAAGGACTTTGCTTCCGAAGAAAGAAAGTTCCATTGCTTCTTCGTAAGTCATGTCGTCTACGAGAATTGCATCGCTTACGACGCGCGGGTCAGCCGTGTAGATTCCGTCAACGTCAGTCCAGAATTCACATTTCTTTGCATCGAGACAAGTTGCAACGACAGCGGCTGAGAAGTCAGAGCCGTTTCGTCCGAGCAGGCCCATTTTTGGCTCGTCGTCGTTGTGCTCGCTCCATGAGCAGACAAAGCCCGGCAGGAGAACGATTCTGTTGGAGCCGTTTTTGCCACCGTCTTTGTAAGATTCAAAGGCGATTGAAGTACGGCCGTAGTCAACGTCGCCCTCAGCCTGATTTCCTGTTGTGAAGATAAAGCGGCGGCTGTCAAGAACGATTACGTCCTGGCCTTTTGCCTGCAGGACGGCGTTTACGATTGGAACGCAGCAAAGTTCGCCCATTCCCATGATACGGCAGTGGATTGATTTTGGACATTCGCCGAAAGAAGCCACGCCAGCGAGCAATTTTTCAAGCTCAGTAAAGTTGATTTCGATTTTTTTGAGAACTTCTTTTGCGTCGAAGCCTTTGAGTTCAGCCTCAATCTGACCGCAAATCTCGACATGTGTTTTTCTTATGCTTTCGACATAGGTGGCAGCGTTCCCGCCGGTGATGCAGCCGTCAATTGCGGCCTGTAAACTGTTTGAAACGCCTGCAACAGCAGATACAATTACGCTGATTCTGTCTGACTTGGCACGACCAATCATAATCTCAACAGAATCAAGAATCCTTTTTGCACTTCCCATTGAAGTGCCACCGAATTTGAGAGTAAGCATAAGTTTCCTCTATAAAAAGTCAAGAAGAATATTTGAATATTCGATTGACTTTTTAAGCCACTTCGCAATGAAATGAGAAGTGGCAGTTTATGAAGCAAGTTTCCAACGGAAACTTGTCTGGATAAAAAACAGACGATATTTCAGGCTGTTTTTTATCCCATGCCTCTTTTTTTACAATAGAATGGAAGATATTATAATGAAAAGACTTGCAATGAGCAATGTGTAATTAGGAATTAGCAAATTTTGAAGTGCACCCCTAAAGTTGGACAAAAAAAGTTCAATTTTAGGAGGTGCATTTTTTTTCAACAAAAAAATCGAAAATTTCTTGCTTAAGCTCTTGACTCTCTGTTAGGTTTTCCATATACTATAACAACCTTTTGGGGGCGTAGCGAAGCTGGTTATCGCGCTGGCCTGTCACGCCGGAGATCGAGGGTTCGAGCCCCTTCGCTCCCGAATCGCAAGACTGTCTTTACAAGACAGTCTTTTTTTTGCGCTAGGTAGGGAGACGGTCGCCGACAGGCGAAAAAACTTGCGAGGCAAGTTTTTAGTCGAGTCTCGTTTGAAGCTGTGCTTCAAACGTGGTACGCGCTAGGGTATGTAACCCCGTCAGTTGCGGAGCGTAGCGGAGCAATGAAGCGCAAGCGGAAGGGTGAAACACCCGGCCCTAGGGAGCGACGGCTGAAAGCCGGCAAAATGCTCCAGTGGAGCATTTTGAGCGAATCTCCGAGCAGCTGTGCTGCGAAGGCTAGGGAAGCGCCCAAAAATTCCTTTTACTTTTCTTCTTTTCCCACTTATACTATCCTTTATGTCTAGAATTTATTTAAATAACGATTGGGATTATTGCCCGGCTTTTTTGGCAGATTTGGTGAAGCTTGATTTTACGGGCGAGTTTGACAAGGTTCGCTTGCCTCATACTTTTGAAGTCACGCCTTTTAATGCTTTTTCTACGGATATTTATCAGAAAGACGCGATTTATCGAAAAAATTTTAAGACTGAGCCTGAATGGGAAGGAATGCGGGTCCTGCTCACGATTGAGGGGGCTGCTCACAAAAGTGAAGTTTACCTCAACGAAAAATTGCTTGCGACTCACGATTGTGGCTACACTGCTTTCACTGTTGATTTGACATCTCAGCTGGCTCCAATCGGGCAGAAGAATTTACTTGCAATTCGTGTTGACAGTCACGAGGATTTGAATCAGCCGCCTTTTGGTTTTGTCGTGGATTACATGACTTATGGCGGAATCTACCGTGATGTTTATATTGATATAAAAAATTCTGTTTATATCGAAGATGTTTTCGTAAAAACTCATGGAAGTGCGTATGAGGCTGAAGTTAAAATTGCGGGCTGTCCTGAGTCCGAGGTTAAAAATTACAAAATCTCGCACACTCTCAAATCCGCACCTTCTGTAAAATTTACGACTGACCCGAACAGAGAGATAAAAATGTGGTCTGTCGATGAGCCGTATCTTTATGTTCTGGAGACTTGTCTTTCTGATGCGGCTGGCAATCTTCTGGATTGCAAGGAAACTCGCTTCGGTTTCCGTGATATTCGCTATGATGAGTCGGGATTTTATCTTAACGGGCAAAAAATCAAAATTCGTGGTCTCAATCGGCATCAGTCATGGCCTTATGTTGGCTACGCGATGCCAAAAAACATGCAGATTGAGGACGCTGATATTTTGAAGTATGAGCTCGGTTTGAACGAGGTGCGCACTTCGCATTATCCGCAGAGCCAGTATTTTATTGACCGCTGTGATGAAATCGGCCTGCTTGTTTTCACAGAAATTCCGGGCTGGCAGCATATCGGTAACGCAGATTGGAAGAACAAGGCTGTTCAGAATGTGCGCGATATGGTTTTGCAGTACCGCAATCATCCTTCGATTTTTATCTGGGGTGTGAGAATCAACGAGAGCCAGGATGATGATGAATTCTATGAGCGGACGAACAAAACTGCTCATGAGCTGGATTCTACGCGGCCAACGGGTGGAGTGCGTTATCTCAAAAACAGTCATCTGCTTGAAGATGTTTACACATTCAATGATTTCAGTTTCTGGGGGCCGAACGAAGGTTGTCTTCCCAAGTCTAAGGTCACGGATACACGCAAAGGTTACATGATTACCGAATACAACGGCCATATGTTCCCCACGAAGACTTTTGACTGTGAATCTCACCGGACGGAGCACGCGATTCGTCATGCGAAAGTTTTGGACGCGGTTGCAGGGCACGAAGAAATTTCTGGTTCGAGCGGCTGGTGTGCATTCGACTACAACACGCACAAAGATTTTGGTTCAGGCGATTATATCTGCTATCACGGTGTTATGGATATGTTCCGAAATCCAAAGATGGCGGCATACGTCTATCAGAGCCAGGAAGATGCGAAGGTATCCGGGGATGTGCTTTATGTCACTTCCAGCATGGACATCGGCGAATATCCTGCGAGCATGAGGGGCGACGTTTATATCATCACAAACGCAGACAGCGTAAAAATGTACGTGAATGATATTTTTATCAAGGAATACACCGCAGATGGAAGCCCGTTCAAAAATCTCCGTCATGGTCCGATTGTGATTGATGATTATGTTGGACACAGACTTGTGGACGAGGACGGAATCAAAGAAAAAGATTTGAAGCCGATGAAGGACATGCTCTTCGCGCTTCAGAAGTACGGCGTGGACAATCTTCCGTTCCGGATCGTTCTCAAGGGATTGTGTTTATGGGCGAGGGGTGTAACAAATCCAAACAAACTCCGCGACCTTTATGGAAAATACATCGGAAACTGGGGCGGAAGGGCCGTCGTTTACAAATTCGAAGCTTACCGTGACGGCAAACTGGTCAAAACTGTCGTCCGCACGCCGGCAAAGTCTACCACTCTCAAAATAGAAGCCAGACGTCGAAATCTTGTCGAAGAATCGAGCTATGATGTCGCCTCTGTTAGTCTTAAGGCCATCGATGAAAACGGAAATCTGCAGCCGTATTGTCAGGAAGCCGTTTTCTTGCGCTGCGAGGGAGAAATCGAGCTGATTGGACCAAAGCTTGTCTCGCTCAAAGGCGGCATGGCGGGCACATATGTCCGTTCAAAAGGCAAGGCCGGCAAAGGCACGCTTTTTGTAACCGACTGGCAGAACAACGAGCACAGGATTGAGTTCAACGTCGAGTTGAGTACGGAAAGTTGAGAATGGGGAAGTTTTGTTTCGGCGAGCCCTGAGATGAAGGGGCGGCTTTGATTTTGCAAGGCTTGCTCCGTCTGGTCGAATCAAAAAATATTTTTCAAAAAAATAAAAAATTTTTTTATAACCTGTTGACACTTTTGTTCGTTTGGTATAATATAACACTCGTTCCGAACGAACAATGATCCCTTAGCTCAGTCGGTAGAGCAACGGACTGTTAATCCGTGTGTCGCTGGTTCAAGCCCAGCAGGGGTCGGAAAGCCTGAGCAAATCGCTCGGGCTTTTTTTATGTCCTTTTTTAATTCAAATTTCCCCTCCAGTCAAAAAAAAAATGGCTGCCCCAAGGACAGCCTGTGATTTAAGCAAAAATCTGATTACAGTGGAACTGCAATGCCGAATTCTGGACGGAAGCAGATGCCTGAGTTGCCCTCACTTTCTGTGCGGGTAGACTTACCATATGAAGTGATGTAGTCGCTTGTTACGCTGGCGCTTCCTGCCGTTCCGTAAAGTCCTGCGTTTGCGAAAAGTCCGAAGTGTGAAAAAATCTTGTAGGTGAAGGAAATTTTTGGTCCAATGTAGAATTCAATGTTTGTAATATCTACGCTATTTTTAGAACCTGAAAGGATGTCAATGCCTAAATCGCCGGTGAGGGTGAGAGTCATTTTTTCATTATGGATGAAAGAATAACCGAATCCGGCTCCGAAAGCAAAGTTGTCTACATCGAAATCAAAATTTCCGTCCTTTGGCTTGAGGGTGCCCGAACCTGCTGCGAAGTTTAAGTTGAAAGTGAATCCCCGCTCTGCGATGCGAGTCCAGTCGGCATAGAAATCAACTGCGGAAGTTGAGAAATCTCCGTCGTCATTACCTGAATAGCTTCCGACTGGAATTCCAAGACCGAAATGAAATGCATTTTCAGCAAAAAGTGCCGAAGAAGAGAGCAGAATTGCTGCTGCCAATGCGATAAGTTTTTTCATAGTTTTAGCTCCTTTACTTGTATCTTTTCATG
>CACZYY010000030.1 GCA_902785455.1 uncultured Spirochaetaceae bacterium | reverse complement strand
CGCAACCTAGTGAGCGTCAAGAAAACTTGCGAGGCAAGTTTTTAGCGAATCTCCGTAGCAGCTGTGCTGCGAAGGTGGATTCCAATGACAGGTTCCCGCTGAGAGCTTGTTTTTGTGATTATCCGATAATTTGCAAAACTCGGCATTTATCCTAGCAGGCAATAAAAAAGGTCAGGGAGACCATGCACAACTCTAATCTTCATAGTGCTGCTGCTTCCGCCCTGACACGGTTTTGAAGAAAGAATTTGCTGGCGCCTGACCAACGCAGATAATTTATCATAAATTGCGATTAGAATCAACTATCGCAAAGCTGCAATGCGCTCCAAAAGCGGCGGATGATTGTAGTTGAAAACGCTGTAAATCTTGGGTACTTGAATTTCACTCAAATTTTCTTTGTTGAGTTTGATTAATGCCGTACAAAGAGGTTCGCCCGAACCGCAGATTTTCTTGGCAAAGGCATCAGCCTGAAATTCATCGCGGCGGCTCAAAAAGTTGAGAATCGGACGGAACAAATCCATCCATTCACCAAAAACAAGACTTATCAAGAACACGCCTATGAACATCATCTGGTAAGGAATAAAATCTCCGACATCAAAACCAAATCCAATATAAAGTTCCGGGAGTTTAATAAACAGACTGGCGACAAAAAGAGCCGCAAAAACGCCCGGAATCATAAACATCATCTTTTTGAGAATGTGATGATGCTTGTAATGGCCAAGCTCATGCCCCAAAACCGCTTCAATTTCGTCGATTGTAAGCTGCTCGATCAATGTATCATAAAGAACAACGCGCTTTGACTTGCCAAACCCCGTGAAATACGCGTTAGAATGGCCGGAACGTTTTGAAGCATCCATCACGAAAAGCCCGCTCGCCTTGAAACCACACTTTTTCAAAAGCTCTTCAAGCCTGGTCTTTAGCTCGCCGTCTTCCAGCGGAGTGAATTTATTGAAAATCGGGGCAATGAAAATCGGATAGACAATTGAAATGCCCAGACTGAAAGCAAGGTAAATGCATCCGAGCAAAATCCACCACCAGCCCGAAGCATATTTGAAAAGCCCGATCATTGCCAAAAGAAGCGGAGCCATAATCACGAGATTAATCAAAAATCCCTTTATTTCATCACCGATCCACATTCCCAAAGTCATATTACTGAAACCGAAATGCTTTTCAATCCCGAATTCTGAATAAAGCGCAAACGGCACAGAAAGAATCGCACCAGGAATCCCGCCAAGAACAATAAAAAGAACAGCAACGAAGAAAGAATTTTCTGTCCATGTACAGATTCGCTCCAGAAGAGCCGGGTAAAAAAAGCAGTAAACGAGATACAATGAAAGCACAAGCTCAAGAATGCTGCTCGGAATCCAGAGTTTATATTTTGCGTCCTCATAAAGACATGTTTTTTCCAGAGTTTGGGCATCGACATGCTCCCTTAAAATTTCCGGCACTTCACGCCCATGTTTTTTGCGGAAGGAAAAATCAATTCGCTCAAGTAGCATGTTTAAAAGGAAACTGAATAAATTGCCGCCAATAAAAAGTAAAACAAAAATTTCAGATAAATTCATGAATTGACTCTATCATTTTTTAGACTTTATTAAAAGCCAGTGCCAGCGATGGAAGCCCCTTTAGTTGCGGAAGGTACTGGAGCAATGAGCGTGAGCGAAGGGCGGACGTAGCGGCCACGAAGTGGGGCACCATGAAATATCGGAAATTTAAAAATATGCGTATGTTTTTTATTTTACTGGAGACATATACTTAAATTGCAAATTAATGGAGGTTTTACCCATGAAAAAAATTATAGCTGTACTCGCCGCTGCATTTATGTTCGGCACTTTCACATTCGCAGAAGGATATATCTGCGCTAACGACCTTGAAAAAGGCCTGATTACTTCTGAAAAATCTGAGGAAGACGGATTCGTTCTTCATGCTTCAACAGAAAAAGCAATGGAAGTCAAAAAATGTGATACACGCACAATTGGCGACGACACAATCACTCAGGCAATCTCTACAAAAGGTTCTGGAAGTGTCAAAAAAATGGAGCGAATCATCACATTCCCTGCAAAAGCTGGTGAAACTATCAGAATTTACTGCAACAACTCAGGAGCAGGTTCTCGCCCTCTTCACCTCGTAAATGTTGATACAAAAGAAGAAATCAAAACTATCGCAGCTGGCTCTTACAAAGATGACGGCCCGGTTCACATCGACTCAACAAAAGTCGCAGCAAACGGAACATACGGTGTTTTCAGCACTTCAGGCGGTATGTACATCTACAAGATCGAAATCAATAAATAAATATCAATTTTGAAATTTCTGGCAATAACAAAAAAAACGGCTTCCCGTCGCGAACCTGCCCCAAACATCGCAGTGAGCAAAGCTCAGGCGAGTTTGTGTCAGAACCTCGACTCCAGCCGTTTTTTTTGCAATTATCGGCTAATTAGAAATTAATAGTTCTTCATTGCTTTTCTAAAAATAAGGAGATTCTTATGATAAAGAAGATTTTTTTGGCAAGTGCAATCGCTTTCTTTGCTGTGACAGGCTCCTTCGCGGACAAAACGCCCTGGGACGAAGTTTCGGCTCCTTCAATCACTAAGGTTGAGCAGACAGGTCCGAACGAAATCACAGTTTCATTCAAAAGCGACACTTCAAAAAACGGCGCAGACAAAGGCTATGTAAGCTACAAGTCTGATTCGGGGGCTTCCGGCAAAGAAACTTATGGCCGCACCCGAAAAGAAGCCAAAAAAGTAAGCTTCGACGTTAAAAAAACAGGAACTTACACATTCATAGCTTATGCAGAGCGCAACGGTGAAAGCGAAAAACACGAGTCAGCACCTGTCACTTTCAAATATTCCCTTCCATTGGTCAAATCAGCAGTTCTCGTCCGCAATCTCGGCGACGGGAAAATGGCTGTAACTTGGAGCGAAGTGCCGGAAGCAGAAGGCTATGTCCTTTCTTACACAGACGAAAACGGCAAAAAAAATTCGCTCCCGCAGACAAAAGAGCTGAGCGCAGAAGTTTCAATTCCAGTCGGAACAGTTTCAAGCTTTACAGTAAATGCAATCCGCGGAAGTGAGTCAGTTCCTTCTGACACAATCAAAAAGACTGTAAAAGCAGATCAGGAACGTGTCTGGGAATTCGCAGAATTCGGAACATCAACAAATCCGAGCCGCAACAATTTCCAGCTTTTGGATTCGGACAACCTCAAAGTCAAGCTCAATTCCTGCACTTTCGACCCGGCAACTGGCACAATCATCGATAAAGGCGGAAAATTCGAGACCTTCTTCGACGGAATTTCTTTCTATTATACGACACTTGATCCTTTCAAAGAAAATTTCGAACTCACAGCTACAGTCACAGTTGACTATCACAATCCCACGGCTGACGGTCAGGAAGGTTTTGGTCTTCTTGCAATCGACCGGCTTGGAATCAACGGCGAGTCAATGGTCATCGCTTACAACAACTCGGCCGGCGTAATCTCACGCAAATTCACAACTCACGTCAACGGTGTCAAAAAAGAAATCAAGGATGGACTCGGTTCACGCTTTGTTTCTGGAATCACAGACTCAATCATTGAGGAAGGTGACGCTGCAATTTCAAAGAAAGCTACGAGCGTAAGCAAGGCATTCAGCTACGATCAGGCTTCGGACGCAATCAAAACAGGCGACGTTTACAGAATCACCCTCAAAAAAGACAACACCGGCTATCACGCAATTTACAAACGGGCAATCGCATCAGAAGATTCTGTAGAAGAATTCTTGATGTACGACACAGAGAATAAAAAACTCACTCAGCTCGACCCGGAGCACATCTACGTTGGTTTTGCCGTAGCACGCGGATGTAACGCAACTTTCAGCGACGTTGACTTCAAAATCACCGACCCAAAGAAAGATCCTCCGCCACTTGAAGAGCCGCCAGAGCTTGTTCCTCTCACAACTTTGATTGACTGCCCTGTAACCTGGTACAATCAGGATTATCCTTTCGTATTCAATGCAAATTCAAACGGAACAATCCACGTAGAGGACACAAAAGGCCGAGTTCTTATCAAAGAAGGCAAAGTTGAGGCAAAGAAAGACTTCAAAAAAGTCATCAAAATCAACAAGGGCAACAATGACCTTATCGTAACTTTTGACCCTGAAGACGGATTCCGCCCGGAGCCAAAACAGGTTATCGCCCAGTTCAACAAGAATCTCGACGTAAACGCATACGAAGAAAATTACAAGCCAGTGACTTACTCTCACACAGTAATCTCAATGACTTTCGCAGGCAAAAACCTTTACGTTTCAAAAGAAGGCTCTGTTTTCGGAAACGGAACAAAGGCTGATCCGCTCGATTTGCTTTCTGCAATTCAGTATGCAAAACCTGGCCAGACAATCCTTCTCGCACCAGGAACATATTATCCGGCTTCAAGTCTCTGGATTGAACGAGGAAACGACGGTACAGAATCAGCACGAAAAGTTCTCAAATCAGAAGACCCGAACAACCGTGCTGTAATCGACTTCTCCAGCGCAAAAACAGGAACGACAGCTTTCAATCTTTTTGGAAGCTTCTGGACAATCGAAGACATTGACATCACAAAAACTCCTGACGACTGCAAGGCTCTCCAGATTGCAGGAAATTACAACCAGATAATCAGAGTTGACACATATTTGAACGGCGACACAGGCATTCAGATTTCTGGACGTGCTTCTGAACCGGCAGAAAAATGGCCGAGCCACAACCTCGTTTACGGCTGTGAATCATTCGGAAACGCCGACCCCGCACAGAACAACGCCGACGGATTCGCTTCAAAACTCACAAGCGGCGAAGGAAACGTATTCCGAAACTGCGTGGCACACCACAACGTAGACGACGGATGGGATTTGTACGCTAAGATTGAGACTGGCCCAATCGGAGCCGTAATCATCGACAACTGTATCGCATACAATAACGGACGCAAAATCGACAACACAGGCAAGGGCGACGGAAACGGATTCAAACTCGGTGGCGACGGAATTGCCGTCAAGCACATCATCCGAAATTCAATTTCATTCAACAACGACTTGAACGGAATCACAACCAACTCTAACCCGGCCCTGATTATCGAAAACTGTACAGCTTATGGAAACAAAGTGTCTAACCTCAACCTCTACGGAAAAGGAAACGCTGACCAGTATCCAAGAACAGTCCAGGTAAAGGGAATGCTTTCTGCAGCAGGACTCGGACGCGACAGATTTGACGAAAGCAAGGATCCGGAAATGAAGAGCCGCCTCGACAGCGATGACAACTACTTCTTCGACGGAGCAGAAGCCGTAAACAAAGCCGGCGCAAAGCTCGGAAAAGAAGCATTTGTAAGCGTAGCATTTGAATCAATCGAAAACGGCCTCACTGACGACAAGACTTTCAACCGATTGCCACGCAACGAAAAAGGCGAGTTCGACCTGGGCGATTTGTTCGCGCTCACAGACAACGTACCTGCCGAAGTTGGAGCAAGATACAACGCCACGGCCTTCAAGATTAATTCTGGAAGCGCATCCGACGGAAAATCAATCCTTATTGCGCTCGTGATTATCCTTGCAGCCCTCGGACTCACGGTTGTGATTGAAAAGAAAATGTAAACCCTTTACAATCAGACCATGCGTACAATTTGTTACAAATGCCTTAGACCTGTTGAAACTTGCCTTTGCAAGTATGTTCCGCCGTTTGACCCGGGGATTAAATTTGTTTTTCTTATGCATCCCAAAGAGGCCAAACGGAACCGCACAGGAACCGGCCGCGTAGCTCATGCAGGGCTGATTGATTCTGAAATTCTAATCGGGATAGATTTTACGAAGCACCAGCGTCTCTGCGAGCTTCTGGCAGACGAGCGGTATTATCCGGTGCTTCTCTACCCCGGTGATGATGCCTGGAACGCACACAAAGAAGGCTTTAAGGCCGAAATTGGCAACAAAAAACTGCTCGCAATCATTATAGATTCGACATGGTTCTGTTCCAAAAAGATGATTAAGCTCAGCACGAATATCATGGCATTGCCCAAGCTGAGTTTTGCCCGCGCATACAAATCAATCTACACCTTCAAAAAAGAGCCGAGCGAAGAATGTGTCTCAACGATTGAAACCTGTTACTATCTGATTAAGGAAATGCAGGAAGCCGAGATCGTGGACAAGAACGTAAATCCAGAGTGTCTGATGACGGCCTTCAAAGAGCTGATAAAACTCCAGCTCCAGAAAGAAAATGACCGTATCGACGGCAAGCTCCCAAACTCCCACGCCACGGATTTTAAATATACTACGAAGAAGGTGATACCAGAATTTTAGGGGCGTTGCAGGGGCGTCCCCGCAGAAGGGGTAGCGACCAACGAAAGTGGGCGCGCAGGGGAAGGCTTTCCCCTCTTAGTTCAGCGGCAATTTGCCTTCTGGCTCAAATTCACCCGCAAGGGCAGCGAACAATGCCTGGTAAGTGAAATTTGAATAGCTGTAGCCCAGCAAAATCGTATCCGCAAAGTCAAAGCCGCTCATGACCGGGATTGGAGCAAGGGCTGAAAGAATAACCACCCGTTTGCCGCAATTTTTGAGCCGTTTCGCAACTGTTGCCCCTTCTTCATTCGGAACGTAGAAAATTATCGTGTCGTAACCGCCAGCCATTGCTTCAAGCTGATTTCCGTTCCAATCAATTCCGATTGGTCCAAGCCCTTCAAAATTGATTTTGTAGCTGTCCGCACCTGCATAGCGTTTTTTTGCCTCGGCGAAAAATGTAGATTCCCCGCCCTGAATCGTGTCATTCGGCCCGACAATCAAAATCTTGCCGGCATTGTTGTTCTGGAGCGGTAAAGTTCCCCGCTTATAAACAGTGATTGAACGGCATGCCTGAGAAAGAAAGAACTTCTGCCCTTCTTTGTCCGGGATTTGTTCCTTTAAGCGGGCAATTTCCGGGTAAAGTGGAGCCGCATTTCCGCCCTTAAAATAATTGAGTTTTGAAAGTACGACTCTTCTTGCCGCCGTGGTAACAATCTCCCGGAATTTTGGATTAATCTGGATATTCGAAAGATTCATCGTCCAGAGCCTCTCGTCAAGCTCAGCCGTGCGCGAACTCAAAATAATGTCGTTCCCTGCCTCAATCGCACGCTTGAATGCCTCGGAGCTGCTGCCCGCATAGCCCCATGCGCCGGTCATCATCATGTCATCAGTAATAACAAGACCTTTGAATCCAAGTTTTTCGCGCAAGATATCATGAAGCCAGCCTCGTGAAAGCGAAACAGGATCCTGCTCAATCCGGGGATAAAGCAAGTGCCCGCTCATAATCGCCGGAATATTTTGTGCAATCAGATATTTGTATGGAACAAGCTCACGCTTTTCGGCCTGCTCCCAGTCAATGTAAACGCCTGGAAGTTTTACGTGCGAATCAGAGCTTGTGTCACCGTGCCCAGGAAAATGCTTTGCCGTAGGAATAACCCCTGCCGCAATTGAGCCAGCGACAAAGGCCGAACCCAGCTGTCCCACGAATTCCGCATCCTCACCAAAAGAACGCACATTGA
Source organism: uncultured Spirochaetaceae bacterium (assembly GCA_902785455.1). GTDB lineage: Bacteria > Spirochaetota > Spirochaetia > Treponematales > Treponemataceae > Treponema_D. Next base: position 15,357 of record CACZYY010000030.1, on the reverse strand, counting down.
TAACAGAAGAATCACGGTTTGTGTACAAATCCACTGTAGGCGCAAAATTCATATTGATTCCCAAAGCCTTAATCTCGCGGGAAATGTAATATGCGCTGTAATAGGCATCAATCGGATATTGAGAAGCCCCTATCGCCATATTGCCGGGGGTTTCGGTGGTATCGCCCTTTACGTGCCGAATCCAGCCACCTTCCTGATCAGTTGCCACAAAAAGAGGAATCTGCAAAGGCCTGCCCTGCGCTTCCTGCTGCAGCATAGAAATAGATTTTGCGACCTTTTCAGTGTTATCCGTGTTCCAGCCAAAGACTTTTACGCTGCCCAGGCCTCGCTCGACTACCCACTGATTCAAAAGTGCGCTTGGTTCCTCTCCCGCCCAGCCGAACATGAAAATCTGAGCCAGAAGTTCCTCGTCACTCATCTTAGAAATCAAAAAATCTGCAAGCTCTTCGTTTGGATAATCGCTCCAGAAATTTGACTCGGAAGGAATTGAACTATTTGAACCGCCCTTTGATTTTTGAGCGGAAATCGTAAACACAATCAAAAAAAACAAAACAAACGAAAATATTTTTTTCATAAAACGTGAATTAATTTTATCAAATTTCATAAATTTTTTCTATCGGACTAGACAAAGTTCGTGCTTTTGTGTATATTATTATCACTTTGGCGTCTTATCCAAGCGGTAAGGAAGCGGTCTGCAAAACCGTTATGCAGCAGTTCGATTCTGCTAGACGCCTTGCAAATGTGAGTCGCTTTCGGGCGACTCATTTTTTTGCCTTCCGAGCCCTACAAGCTAGGCTGGGGCTCGTTTTTCATATATTGCCACACAGATTAGATTTTGCTACGCAAACTCATGTTACAAGATTAATATCTAAAAATGAGATTCCGTAGGAATCTCGAATCCGTGTGGCTTTTTTTTACGGCTTAAGATTTGGTGCAAGTTTTAAAATCAGCTCCACGGCTTCTTTGCGTTCTTCTTCGCTTGCAAAAAGAATCTGATTTTCCTGACCGTTATTCAAAATTACACGCAATGTTTTAAAATCAACCTGCGTAGTTTCCGGATCATTTTCGTAAGCCAGTGTCGGCAAAGAAAGAATATCGCTCCATAAAACGGCGTTTGTGCCGGAAATCAACATGTTCTCGTAGATGCCGGCCTTTCCACATCCACTCGCCTCTCGTGCGGCAATTTCTGTGGCAAACAAAGCAGCGCCAAGCAATACGATGTTTACAAACCAAGAATAATTACGCAACGGAACCACGAGAATCAAAATAAAGCCCGCAACTGCAATCGCAACCCATTTTTTTGAAGAAGCAACTTTGAGCGGCTTTACGCAAGCTCCGGCCTGGGCAAAAATCTTCTTGCGCCGATGCGGAATCGAACACAAAATCCCGATATAGCCCAGAAGAGCTATTCCAAGCATTGAAAAATAAGCAATTTGTATGATAGTCATTATTTGTCCTTCAGCCACAATGTTAATGTCTTTCTTGCGCTTTCAAAAGCCAGTGGCACGTCTTTTAAATCTTCTTCGTTTTTAATCGAAACTTCCTCAAAGCCAAGCACTTCACCTTCTTGTGCGTGAAGTTCGGCATTCTCCGGCAAAACTGCCTCAAAAAAGATGTCGCATGTCTTGTACAGGACGTTTTTGTACTCGTAAGTATTCGGGAATGTTGCGATATATTTTACCGAAAGGGGCTCCACTCCAATTTCTTCTTTGCACTCACGGAAGCATGCTTTTTCGGCTGTTTCGTTAGGATCAACAAAGCCGCCAGGTAAGGCCAAAAATCCTTTGCGAGGCTCTTTTGCCCGCTTTTCAAAAAGCACTTTGCCGTTTTTTTTCTGAATAACAAGCCCTACGGCAGCCGCGACATTGTTGTAAAGCGTGAACCCACAATCATCACACTTCCACTTGCGCATATTCACGTTCTGGATATTCTTTCCGCCACAATTCGGGCAGAAATTAAAATCATTTTGCATATATTCCTCAATAATACAAGATTTTATAATCAGCGAAGCTCGTAAATCCGCAATTCAAATAAACACTTATCGCCGTGGCATTCACTTTTTTAACGAAAAGCACGATTGTCTTTCCTTCTTTTTTGAAACGCTGGGTCAAAGCCTTTACGAGATATGTGGCGAGTCCTTTGTTACGGAAATTTGTATCGGTGAAAATACCACCAAGCTGAATACAATTCTGACCTTTTGCGTTAATTGCTGCCTTTGCGATTACACGGCCATTGTAGCGCACACCAAAAACCTCTCCGGCCTGCAATGACCGCCTGAGCAAAATTCGGCAATTCTTTTCGTTGAAATCTTCTTTTTTGATAAGGACTTCTTCGATTTCATATTCCTTCTGAATCGGAAAAAGCGCATCAAAATCAGAATCCTTGCAATCAAAAATCTGACAGCCCGCAAGAAATGCCTTTTTACGGGAATCAAGCTTTTCTTTTGAGGCAACCTCTTCTGCAACAGCCTGATTATATTCCATTAAAGCATATTCGTTGCGGATTTTGGGAACAATGCCGTAAAGTTGCAGAAAAATTTTGGCCAGTTCATCAGTGTATTTTTGCTCACCGATGATGCTGAAAATTTTGGCAGGCCGGACAACTGAAAAATATTCCTGAAGCATGGGTAGAACGATGTCACTTTCAAGACAGTGAAGAATTTGCCCGCCCGCAGAAATGGAAATTACTCCCCAAATTGTATTGCGCTGGTCGAGAATATAGAGGATTTTTGTGTCTTTTTTTAAAAAATGATCGACCAGCGAAACACTTTTGTGCTCATTGACAGTGAGAAATTCCAAAACTTGATTTCGAACCTGAAGGAATCCTGGCCCATCGCCATCTAACAACTCAAAAATCAGCATAAACATAAGAATTATATCATATTATTGAAGAATTTGTAGAATTTGTTTGAATAAATACTGATTTTTCTTTATTTTTATAGAAAGTAAAAAGACATCTCCGCTACGGTTGGAGTGCACAGGAGCATTTATGGAAATCGCAAATCAGAAGATGGTAAAAATTCATTACACGCTTAAAGATGTCGAAGGAAATCAGCTCGACTCATCTGTTGGTGGTGAGCCACTTGAATATATGCACGGAATCGGTTCTCTCATTCCAGGTTTGGAGCAGGAGCTTACAGGCAAAAAACCTGGCGACAAATTCCACTCAGAAATCGAACCTGCTTTGGGCTATGGCGAATACGATGAAAAACTTATCGCAGAAGTTCCACGAAGCCAGTTCGATGCAAATTTCCCGATTGAAGTCGGCCAGCAGTTTCAGGCAGACACAGCCACAGGACCGATGATTGTAAAAGTCACAAAAGTCACAGACGACAAAATCACTGTTGACGGAAACCACGAGCTTGCAGGCAAAAAACTCTGCTTCGATGTCGAGGTAGTTGACGTGCGCGATGCAACCGAAGAAGAGCTTGCCCCATTCGTAGGCGGCGGCTGTGGTGGTTGCGGCGGCGGATGCTCATCTTGTGGCGGCGGATGTGGTGGTTGCGGCGATAGCTGTGGTTGCGGTGAATAATCAGCCGTACGGAAGTCGCAAAATGTTGCAGGAAATTTGCCGCACGGATGCGGCGCAAAGCGAGATAACCGCAAAAATTTCTACTTGCAGAAATTCTTGTCACGACACGGATGTCGCAGGATGTCTATATATCATGCGGCACGGTCGCACGGACTGGAACGTTCTCAAAAAACTGCAGGGGCGCACCGACATTCCTTTGAATGAGGAAGGTCGGGCAATGGCAGAAAACGCACGCGAAGAATACAAAGACGTGCATTTCGATGTCTGCTATTGCTCACCGCTCGTCCGTGCACGAGAAACTGCACAAATCGTTCTCCGAGGACGAAATATTCCGATTATTTTTGATGACAGGCTCATTGAAATGTCGTTCGGGATTTACGAAGGTGTTGAAAACGCCTACAAAAATCCCGATTGCCCGATGATAAATTTCTTCAGTGCCCCGGAAAATTATGTTCCGGGCGAAGGCGGCGAAAGCTTTGACGAGCTTTTTTCACGCACCGGCAATTTCTTGCATGAAGTCGTTGAACCAAAGCTGGCAGAAGGCAAAGACGTGCTAATTGTAGGCCACGGAGCCATGAATTCCAGCATTATCTGCCAGGTAAAAAAAATCCCGCTCGCCAATTTCTGGGACGCGGGAATTGAAAATTGCAAACTGAAAAAACTTCTTTAGCTCGAATGTCGAGTTTTGAAACTTGCTGGCAAAATCAAAAAAACGGTCTCCCATCGTGAACCTGCCAAAAAGGTCGCGGTGAACAAGTTCAAGCGACCTTTTGTCAGAACCCCGATTCCGACCGTTTTTTGGCATGTCCGACAAATTCAAAACTCGCCATTCAAGAAGCTATTGGCATAGAAAGAAAATCGAATTTTTAGACCTTGAATTGATCGATTTCCTCGCCAATCTTTTGGATTGAGCGGTTCATCTCTACAGAAATATCGGTGAGCGCACTTCCGGTTTCGCTGATTTTACGCGCACATGAATTAATTTCACCGACAGAAGAATTCAAAGAACCTGAGCTGTCTTTGAGCCGTGAGACTTCCTGCAAAATCTGCTGGCTGCCCGCACTCATTTCCTCTGCTGCGGCACGAACGTTTCCTGTGCTGTCACTCATGATATGCAAAGCCTCGAGAACCTGCTTAGAGCCCTCTGACTGCTCTTCCATAGCGGCCTTAATCTGACGAACAAGCTGATCTGTCTCACGGATACTTGAAGATACAGCCGTAAATGCCGCACTTGACTCAGAAGAAGAAGAAACGACATTCTCGATTGAAGAACGGATTTTCTGAAGCTGATCGCCAATTGTCTTTGACTGTGCGCTTGAAGTTTCTGAAAGCTTACGGATTTCGTCTGCAACAACTGCGAATCCCTTGCCGGCTTCACCAGCATGAGCAGCTTCGATAGCGGCGTTCATCGCAAGAAGGTTTGTCTGGCTTGCAATTGAAGCGATTGCAACGTTCGCCTCCTGAAGCATTGCCGACTGAGTTTCGATTTCACCAATCTGGTCGTTGACGTTTGCCTGTTTTGAAGCACCAAGATTTGCCTTTTCCTGCAAAGAAGCAAATTCTCCTGCCATCTTTTCGATTGATGAGTTGATTGCACTGATGTTACCAATCATCTCTTCTGTTGCTGCACTTGCCTGAGTTACTCCGGAAGACTGATTGTGAATCATGTTGTCGAGAGACTGAATGTTTGAAGTGATTTCTGTGACAGCACTTGCCGTGCCGTTTACGCTTTCGGTCTGCTCAGCAAGAACCTGTCTGAATGAATTGAGGTTATTGTTGATGTCTGCAATCGCCGATTCTGTATCCGAAATACTTGCCTGCAGGCTTCCGTCAATATCAGAAAGAGACTGCTTCGAATTCTTAACCGCAGTCATAATCTGCTGTAATTTTTCAATGAACTGGTTGAATCCAAGACCGACTGAGCCGATTTCGTCATGAATCTTGACTTCGATTCGTTTGGTGAGGTCAGCGTTGCCGCTTGCAATTTTGATGATGCTCTCAACGACAATTTTGAGCGGTCGGAAAGAAATAATCATGAACAGAACAATTACAAGAAGAACGACCAAAGCTATGCCAACGTTGCTTACAATCAAAACATTGCGGATTTTGATTGCGGCTTCGTCAAGCTGACGTTTTGGAACTGCAATTGCAACGGACCATTTTGTCTTTTCTACAGGATGATAGAAAATAAAGTCCTTTTCGCCTGGAAGAACAAAACTGTTAATAAGGGCATTTGAAGCCCCGCCATTTATCATTGATTTTGCAACCGCACTAACATCTTCATGTCCGTCGATTGAATCAGTAGCAAAATTCTTCTGCATCTGCATGTCAGAATTTGGATGACACATAGCCATACCTGTTCCAGAAAGCATGAAAGCATAACCTTTTGCACCGAGAGAGAAGCTGTTGATTTTCTTCTGGATTTTATCGATTGTCTTGACGCCGACAAACATACCCACCTTGCGGCCGCTCATGTCAAAAGCCGGGCGGACAAGCATAATCGAGACTTTGCCGGTAGCCTTTGCGACCGTTGGGTCAGTGATGTAATAATCTGCACCTGCCATGATTGCCTTGAAATAGGCCCGATCAGAGTTATTGCCTCGCTTGCCAGAGTCGTAGTAAGTATTTCCCTCTGCAGTAATGAAAAGAACATAATCGATTTCCGGAGAACGGCGGTTCGGAGTGGTTGCAAGCCATTCACCGATTTCGTCATAAGTGCCAAAGTTGTAGACAGGATCGGACTTAACATAAAAATCAAGAAGATTGAGGTTCTCATCAAGCCATGATGCAACATAGTTTGCATAAGACTCAGCCATTACAGAAACGTCACTTTCTGCCATGTCCTCGGTGGAATTGTTAACAACGGTTGTCGTTACTTCTACTAACAGAAAGAAAAGCACGGCAATAATTATTCCGGTTATTGCTACAATCCGCCGAATAATGCTTTTTTTCTTCATACTTAAAGCCTCGTAAAAATTAATTTTAAATAAATTTAATTTATACTTTATTATCGACCCAAATTTGGAAAAACGCAAATTTAATTTTTTCATATGAAAAACCACTGAATTTTCCAATCATTTGCTGGCGATACTGTCATTAAAATACAAATTCATGGCAAAATCTTTAATTGTGAAATCCAGGTTGCTGACATATACTTTCTATAATATCTATTTTTAGGAGGCATGATAAAATTACATCCGTGTAATTTTATCACGGCCAAGTTTTCACCGTTGGTGAAAACTTGCAGATCCGTTGCCTCCATGCAACGCCGCTAACGCGGTGTTTTTATAGGAGACTTTTATGGCAAAAGTAGTTACTTTTGGTGAATTGATGCTTCGCATCCAGCCTGCTGATTACTATCGTTTCGTTCAGGTTGATTCTATGACAACAACTTTTGGTGGCGGTGAGGCTAACGTTTCTGTTTCTCTCGCTAACTATGGAAATGAATCTTACTTCGTTACAAAACTCCCGACACACGAAATCGGACAGGCAGCTGTAAACTCACTCCGCAAATACGGCGTTCACACAGAGTACATCGTTCGTGGCGGTCCACGTGTTGGTATCTACTACAACGAGAAAGGTGCTTCTCAGCGTGGCTCAAAATGTATCTACGACCGTGCTGGCTCTTCAATTCAGCTCGCAAAACCAGAAGAATTCAACTGGAAAGAAATCCTTAAGGACGCAAAATGGTTCCACATCACAGGAATCACACCGGCTTTGGGACCAAACATGGTAACTGCTTGTATCGAAGCTTGTAAAACAGCCCGCGAAATGGGAATCACAACTTCTTGTGACCTTAACTACCGCGGAAAGCTCTGGACAAAAGACGAAGCCCGCAAAGCTATGACAGAAATCTGTAAATACGTTGATGTTTGTATCTCTAACGAGGATGACGCAAACGACGTATTCGGAATCAAATCTGAGGGAACAGACACAACAAAGGGCGAGCTCAACAACGACGGTTACGTTTCAGTTGCACGCCAGCTCAAAGAGAAATTCGGCTTCAAGAAAGTTGCAATCACATTGCGCTCATCAATCAATGCTAACCGCAACGACTGGCAGGCTCTTCTCTACGTTGACGACAAAGACTACGCTTTCTCAAAGAAATACGAGATGTGGATTGTTGACCGCGTAGGTGGCGGTGATTCATTCGGCGGTGGTCTCATTCACTCACAGCTCAAAGGAATGAGCACACAGGACTCAATCAACTGGGCAGTTGCAGCTTCTTGCTTGAAACACTCAATCATCGGAGACTACAACATGGTTTCTGAGGACGAAGTAAACAAGCTCGCAGGCGGCGACGGATCTGGACGAATCCAGCGATAAAATCGCAAGCGATTTTAAACGATAAAAAATTACACAGATTGCTCAGATAATTTGAGTGGTATGTGAAAGTGCTCCCGATTAAGGAAATTTTCTTGTCGGGGGCATTTTTTTTTGATTTAATTAGCCTTTTGACAAACTTATTCGTATAAATATATGGATGAAAATTAATCTTTGAATTTTGATTCGCGCGAGAATGTTTTATTAAATTTTCTCCGTGATTTTTCCTACCTCACGCAGGCATTAAGTTCAGTTTATAGGAGCAAATTCAAAATGACAAACAAAGAAATTATGGCTATCCTAAAAAAGAATGGTGTTTCTGAGGCTGAAATCAAGAAAGTAACAGAAAAATTTGATGCTGAAAAAATCACGGAAATCGTAGAATCTTCATCAACTCCAAAAGAAGCTTTTAAGAATCTTCACTCATTCTACCCGGAAATTGAAACTCAAAAATTACAGGACCAGATGGATTTCGTTCAGGGACAGATTGAGGCGGCAACAAACGGACACAACAATTGTAAGACTATTGAATTAACCGAAAATGAACTCTCGATGGTCTCTGGCGGAGGTTTGGGCAGCTGGTTCAAGAACAACTGGAAGAAAATTTTAATTGGCATTGGCGTTGCAGTGGCATTCAGCGCAGACACACCACTGACTGCCAGTAAAGTTCTTGAATCAATTTTTAGCGATTAAAAAATCGACAGCCGATAAAAAAAAAGGACTATCCAAAATGAAGCGTGATTTGAACTTCAAAACGGACAGTCCTTTTTTGTTACTCCTGGCTTGTGATTTCTTTGTAGAACTCGAAGTAATCCTTTCGGTTGTCTTTTGTGAACTGGATTGCAGTGCGAGGATGCTGGTTAAGAACGCCAGTCAAAAGATACTGCAAGTCAAATCCCCATTTTACGCCTGCTTCTTTCATTGGATTCATGTAATCTTCGATGAATTTGATTACCGGGTGGAGCTTGAATTTCGGGTTTTTCAAAAATCCCATGAGAAGTTCCATAGCACAATTGCCGGCACCGCGGCCCATTGCGGCATAAGTTGCATCGAGGTAATCAACGCCATCGCCAGCAGCTTCGATTGTGTTTGCGAAAGCAAGCTTCTGATTGTCGTGAGCATGCATACCAAGCTTTTTGCCATATTTTGCAGCGAATTCACCGTAAAGGTCAGCGATTCGGGCAATCTGCTCCGGGTAAAGAGAGCCGTAGCTGTCAACGATGTAAATGATGTCAACAGGAGATTTTCCGAGCAAATCAAGGGCAACCTTCAAATCACTTTCCTGTGCGTTAGAAATAGCCATGATATTGCAACTGACTTCATAGCCCTTTTTCTTTGCGTCTTCAATCATATCGAGCGCGCCAGGCATCTGGTGAGTGTATGTTGCGACCCGAATCAAATCAACAGGGCTGTTTGCCTTTTCCTGAATGTCCTGCTTGTAGTTACAGCGACCAACATCAGTCATAATCGCAATCTTCAAATCAGTATCATTCTCACCGACAACAGAGCGGATAAAATCATCGCTGGAAAATTTGCACGGACCGAATTTGTTAACGTCGAACATTTCTTTGTCTGCACGATAACCGAATTCCATATAATCAACGCCGGCTTTAAGATTTGCCTCATAAAGAGCCTTTTCAAATCCTTCCGGGAAATAAAAATCATTAACCAAACCACCGTCACGCAAAGTGGCATCAACGACCTTAATGCTAGGCCGGAAATCCATCAATTCAGAAAGTTCTTTCATTGTAAGCTCCTTGTTACTGTAAATAGTAACACAAAACAAAACTTTATGCAAATGGTGGGCGCTCCCTTTCAGGTCAGGCTTTTTTTGGTTTCGCTATTCGCTTCATTGCTTCATTCACTGCGTTCATTCCGCAACGGCTCCGCCGCCCCTACAATCCTTAGCGCAACTGGTTGCAAACAATTTTCTTTCTATATATTATCTTCTTCATGACAAAACACACGACCTCCCTGCTTTCTTCCGCAGGGCTTTTGCTTGCCGCCGCAATCTGGGGATTTGCATTCGTAATCGTAAAGGACAGCCTGGACTACATCGGCGCGGTATGGATGATTGCGTTCCGTTTCACAATCGCCGCCCTAGCCCTCGCAATCATTTACTGTAAAAAATTAAAATTTCTCACAAAAAAAGCATGGATACATGGCGGAATACTGGGATTCTATCTTTTCACAGCCTATCTCGTTCAGACAATCGGCTGCAACTACACCACCGCTGGCAAAAATGCCTTTCTCACAACAAGCTACGTTTTCTTGATTCCGGTCTTTTTGTGGATAATTGAAAAACGTCGCCCGGCATTTTATATCTTTTTATGCGCAATAATGTCCATAACAGGAATCGGAATGCTTGCGCTCGGAACAAGCGACACAGGAACCGTCAATATCGGAGACATACTCACACTTATTTGCGGAATTTTCTACGCGATTCATATCATTTTCACATCGAGGTACAATGAGCACCATGACCCGATTTTGCTAACAGTCCTGCAGTTTTTATTCGCGTCGATTTTTGCATGGATTTGCGCCCCTATTTTCGACGGAGCTTTTCCTATTGAGCAGATTCAAAATCCGCGAGTAGTCATTTCTATGCTTTATCTGGGACTTCTTTCAACGATGGTTTGCTTTGTGCTTCAGAATGTTGGGTTAAAATATCTTCCTTCGGCATGGGCTTCACTTTTGCTGTCGTTTGAGAGTGTTTTCGGCGTGATTTTCAGCACTATCGTTCTCGGTGAAAAAATTACGCTCCGTATGGGATTCGGGTGCGCACTGATTTTCGCGGCAGTCGTTCTTGCACAGGTACTGCCAGAAATTTTAGGAGAAAAGAGGGAGTAGAGTCTAAACGGTTGGAGAAAATTTAGTCTGCTTTTTCCAATTTTTTCAGAATTATCGGGTCAAAATAGTAATCTCGCCTATAAAGAGAAAGACGTTCTGTATGCTGTTCGAAAGATCCGTTTTTGTCACCATCTGTATCGGTAAATCTTAGAGTGTAAGAACCAGCCTTCAAGTCATCAAATTCAAACCAGCCGTATTCATCAGTATATGTCAATTTTTTATAAGAACTGCCGTTTTCAATAATTTCAACTACTATATCAGGAATTACACGTTCTTTGCCGTTATATTCTCCTCGAACAGTTCCGTTTACTTTCAAATCAGAATCATCATCGAGAGTCACTTTACAAGAAGAAAAAACACCTGCACAAAGAAGGAGAAAGGCAAATCCAATAACATGAATCAAAGCAAAAACTTTAGAATTTTTCATTTTTATCCTCGTAAACACTATAAAGGCGATTCCGAATTGTGTAAAGCAAAAACAGGAATTTTCTAAGGGTAAACGCATTATAGACGATTTTATATTGAAAATGGCGCTAAGGAGCGAAACGGCTTACGAAAACACTCGTTTTGTGCTGCCGCGTGAGCGGCTAACGTATATAGTTACAAGCACAAAACGCGTGTAGCATGCTAGCATGCGATTTCGATAAGCCGTTTTCACGACTGGAAGCCATTTTTAACAGGTAATATTTTATAATGCGTTTGCCCTGGGAATTTTCTGCAAAGTCTAGAAATCTGCACCCAAAAGTGCTATCGTAGTCAATTGAAAAATAGAAATCTTGAAAATGTGAGGAACAAAATGAGTTTCAAAGATTCAAAAGTCGTAATCGTCGGAGTGGGAAACGTTGGCGCAACAACAGCATACAGCATTCTCAATCAGGGAATTTGCGAAGAAGTAGTTTTGATTGACATGAACAAAGAAAAAGCAATCGCCGAAGCAATGGACATGCAGCATTCCATCTACTTCATGAACCGAAACATGTCAATCAAAGCGGGCGACTATTCTGACTGCCGGGACGCAGACGTAGTCGTAATCACAGCGAGCGCACCAATGCCAAAAGACTCGCACAACCGGCTCGAAATGCTCGCCCCAAGCATGAAAATCATCAAAACAATCGTGGACAACGTAATGTCAAACGGATTCGACGGAGTTTTCGTAGTCATCTCAAACCCGGTGGACATCATGGCATACTACACATGGAAGCTATCCCGCCTGCCAAAAAACCGCATAATCGGAACAGGCACAACACTCGACACAGCCCGACTCTGCTGTGAACTTTCAAAAATGTACAACCTCGACGCCAAAAGCGTAGAAGCCTTCGTAATGGCCGAGCACGGTGACAGCGAAATGGTCTCTTGGGCAAGCGCAACAATCGGCGGCAAAAACCTGAATGACGTTTTCGCCGACAACGCCGACCGCACGAAAGACATCACCAAAGACGAGCTATTAAAACGCACCAAAGAAGCCGGATGGGACATCTTCACCCGCAAAGGAAACACCTGCTACGGAATCGCCTCCAGCGCAACCGCAATCATCAAATCAATCCTCTTCAACGAGAACAAAATCCTGCCAGTTAGCGTAGGCCTCAACGGAGAATACGGACTGAACAACATCTTCCTGAGCGTGCCAACAATCATCAACAAAAACGGCGCAAAGGAAATCGTAGAAATCAAACTAGCCGAAGAAGAACGAGAACTGCTGGCAAAATCCGCAGATGTTGTTCAGGGCGTGTATAAGGAACTTAAGATTTAAGAGAGAAGATGGGGTGATACGGCTGTACCCCGTCTCAAAATATTAAACAAAAGTTAAAGACAAAAAAACGCCCACTGCAAGGAATCTCTTCCTCACAAGGGGCGTTCGTCATTTTAGCTAGTTTCGACTCCGCTCAACCACCACACTCGGTCACTGAGCGGAGTCGAAGTGACTTATTTATACAACTCAACCAACTTCTGCAAGTGAACGAATCTGTCTTTTGCAGCCTGTTCGTTGCGGTCGAACAAGACCTTAGCTCGCTCTGGGAACTTGCGTGTAAGAGCAGAGTATCGTGTCTCGTTGTTGAGGAATGCCTGGTAAGTTCCGTCACCTTCCTTAGAAGTGAGGGTGAACGGATTCTTGCCTTCTGCCTTGAGGGCCGGGTTGAAGCTGAAGAGGTTCCAGTAGCCGGCTTTTACAGCTGCCTTCATCTCGTCCTGACAGTGGTTCATGCCGCCCTTAACGCCGTGCAATTCACATGGAGCGTATCCGATGATGAGTGACGGACCGTTGTAAGCCTCTGCTTCCTGGATGACTTTGAGAGCCTGAGCCGGGTTAGCACCGAGAGCAATCTGTCCGACATAGACATAGCCGTAGCTCATAGCGATTTCAGAGAGTGACTTCTTGCCCATCTCTTTACCAGCTGCTGCGAACTGACAGACTTCACCGATGTTAGAAGCCTTTGATGCCTGTCCGCCTGTATTTGAGTACATCTCTGTATCGAATACCATGACATTGATGTTTTCGCCAGAAGCGAGAACGTGGTCCAAACCGCCGAAACCGATGTCGTAAGCCCAACCGTCGCCACCGAAAATCCATACAGACTTCTTTGCGAGGTAGTCTTTCTGCTCAAGGATTTCTTTTGCTGTTGCAGAACCGTCTTTTTCGAGAGCAGCGATGAGGTCAGCAGCTTTTGCTGAGTTCTCTTTTGTGCTGTCTTTTGTAGCCATGAAAGCGTCGATTGCTTCTTTGAGAGCGCCACTTGCTTCCATTCCGTTCAACTTCTCGATGAGGTTGTCGCGGATATATTTCTGGCCTGAGTACATACCCAAACCGTGCTCAGCGTTGTCCTCAAAGAGTGAGTTAGCCCAAGCCGGACCTTTCTTTGAGTCCTTGTTGATTGTGTAAGGAGCCGTTGCAGCAGGGCCACCCCAGATTGAAGAACAACCTGTAGCGTTAGAAATGTACATGTGCTCGCCGAAGAGCTGAGTAATCAAGCGAGCATAAGAAGTCTCTGCACAACCTGCGCATGAGCCTGAGAACTCAAGAAGCGGCTGGTTGAACTGGCTTCCTTTGACTGTGTTGTCGCCGAATCCAGAATCTGCCTTCTTTGAAACATTTGCAACGAGATAGTTCCAAGCTGGCTGCTCTGAAAGGCGAGTCTCCTGTGGAACCATTGTGAGTGCCTGTACTGGACAAACTGTTGTACATTCTCCACAACCCATACAATCGAGAGGGCTGACAGAAAGTGTGAACTTGTATTTTCCAGCCTTAGGTTTGAGGTCAACAGCTTTTCCGCCGTTCTTCTCGACTTCACTAGCTTCTGCGTCTGTGAGGAGGTATGGGCGGATTGTTGCGTGTGAACAAACGAATGCACAGTTGTTACACTGAATACATTTTGTTGAATCCCACTGTGGAACATTGACTGCAGTACCGCGTTTTTCGTAAGCAGAAGCTCCGAGCTGGAACTGTCCGTCTGCGATATCCTTGAATGCGCTGACTGGGAGGTTGTCGCCGTCCATGAGGGCGATTGGGTTCATGAGTTTTTCTACCATATCAACGGTAGCTTTCTCGCCCTTGAGAGCAGGTTTTGCTGCGTCTGGAGCCGGGTTCTTCCATGAATCAGGAATCTTAACCTCGTGCAAAGCACCTGCACCCTGGTCGATAGCCTGACAGTTCATGTCAACGATTTCCTGACCTTTCTTAGAGAATTTAGCAACAACCTTTTCTTTCATGTATTTGATTGCTTCTTCTGCCGGGAGAACGCCGGCAAGTTTGAAGAATGCAGACTGGAGAACTGTAGAAGTTCGTTTTCCAAGACCGATTTTTGTAGCGATGTCAACTGCGTCTACAGTGTAAACCTTGATGTTGTGGTCAGCGATGTATTTCTTTGACTCAGCAGGCAAGTGCTTGTCGAGCTCTTCGTCGCTCCACTGACAGTTAATAAGGAATGTACCGCCGTCTTTTACATCCTGAACCATCTTGTAGCCCTTGATGATGTAAGACTGGTTGTGACAAGCTACGAGATCAGCCTGGTTGATGTAGTATGGTGAGCGGATTGGTTTATCACCAAAGCGCAAGTGGCTGATTGTGATACCGCCAGTCTTTTTAGAGTCGTACTGGAAGTATGCCTGAATGTATTTGTCAGTGTGATCACCGATGATTTTTGTAGAGTCTTTGTTTGCACCGACTGTACCGTCACCACCGATACCCCAGAATTTACACTCAACAGTTCCTTCTGCAGAAGTGATTGGAGCAGGTTTAACCTCTGGCAATGAGAGATTTGTAACATCGTCTGTAATACCGATTGTGAAGCGGGCTTTTGGCTCTGCTTTTGCAAGTTCTGTGTAAACAGCGAATACTGAGCTTGGCGGTGTGTCTTTTGAACCCAAACCGTAGCGTCCGCCAGTAAGAACAACGTCGTTCATGCCAGCTTCGCGGAGAGTTGCAGCGACATCGAGGAAGAGTGGTTCACCGAGTGAGCCTGGTTCCTTTGTGCGGTCAAGAACAGCGATTTTTTTGACTGTTTTTGGCAATTTAGCGAGGAATTTCTTTGGCATCCATGGTCGGTAAAGGTGAACTTTAACAAGACCGACTTTCTCGCCCTTCTTTGTGAGGTAGTCAATGACTTCTTCTGCAACGTCACAGATTGAGCCCATTGCAACGATTACGCGCTCTGCATC
>CACZYY010000029.1 GCA_902785455.1 uncultured Spirochaetaceae bacterium | reverse complement strand
ACCCGTTCCCGTTCCGAACACGGAAGTCAAGCACCCCCGCGCCGATGATACTCCGATACGGGGGAAAGTAGGGAGCCGCCGGCTTTTTCTTTTTAAATCTATCATCACGGGCTCTCGGCCCGTTTTTTTTTGCCCGCTGCGGGATCATGTCTCTGGGAGCACTTACACTACGTGGGACTGGATTACGCCGGTTTACACATTAAAACAATATGGTAGAGAAAACTTATATTGCGATAGACTTGAAATCTTTTTATGCCTCTGTTGAATGTCGAGAGAGAAATCTTGATCCTCTTACGACAAAGCTTGTTGTTGCGGATAAGAGTCGTTCTAGCAAAACAATTTGTCTTGCGGTGAGTCCTGCGATGAAGGTTTATGGATTGAGCGGACGTAGCAGGCTTTTTGAGGTTGAGGCAAAGGCACGAGAGATTAAAAGAACGACCGGAAAGGATTTGGATTATATTACGGCTCCACCAAGGATGTCACTTTATATTCAATATTCTACACGAATTTATAATATTTATCTCAAATATTTTGCTCCTGAAGATATACACGTTTATTCAATTGATGAAGTTTTTATCGATGTAACAAGCTATCTGTCTCTCTACAATGTTGATGCACATGAACTCGCGACTCGTGTAATTCATGACGTTCTTTCTGAAACTGGAATAACTGCAACTGCTGGAATTGCGCCTAATCTTTATCTATGTAAAATTGCGATGGATGTTGTCGCCAAGCATATTCCTGCAGATAAGGACGGTGTGCGTATTGCTATGCTGGATGTAGCTTCTTATCGAAGACTGCTTTGGAATCATCAGCCGATAACTGATTTTTGGCGGATTGGAAAGGGAATTGCACGTCGGCTTGAAAAATTTTTTATCCGTACAATGGGAGATAGTGCAAGGACTTCATTACGAAATCCACGACTTTTATACAACGAATTTGGAATTGACGCTGAAATTCTGATTGATCATGCCTGGGGAATTGAGCCGGTTGGAATGAAGGAAATAAAAAATTACAAATCTGATGCAAAAAGTCTTGGGAGTGGGCAAGTTCTTCACGAGCCATATTCTTATGAAAAAGCAAAAATAATTGTCCGTGAGATGGCAGAACTTTTGGCACTGGATTTGTTCAGAAAGAATCTTGTGACCAGTTCGATTACTTTGCAGGTCGGATATGATGTCGAAACCCTTAATCTCAAAGATTTTGGTGATGAAGTAGTTCGGGATTACTATGGCAGGGAAGTTCCAAAGCCTGCGCACGGAAGCTGGTCATTGGGAATGGAAACTAATTCTTCAAAATTGATTGTTGATGGATTTGTTTCTCTTTTTGAAAGAATTACGAACAAAAACTGGCTTATACGTCGCATGAATATCACTGCAAATAATACGATTCCAAAAGAGCTGAGACAACCAGGACTTTTCGATGATGTTCAGGAGACTGAAATCGGCTTGAACCAGAAAAAAGAAGACAATCTACAGAAAGCTCGGCTTGAAATCATCAGAAAGTTTGGAAAAAATGCGATTCTAAAGGGTGTTAATCTTGAAGAAGGTGCTACAACCCGTGACAGAAATATGCAAATGAAAGATGAAAAAAATTATGATGACATCATTGACTATGAGTGGAAAAAAGACTCCTTAAAGAATCGAATGCCGCTTTCGCAAAGGGCAAAAATTTTCCTTCCGTTTGCGGCATTGACTGGTTATGAAGAAGCCATAAAGGAATTGCAGAAAATGCACGAAATGGATTACGATTCGAAGTAATCTCGGGCACTTTCTTATTTACGGCGGATAACTTTCCCGTAAAGCAAAGTGAGTGCGAAAGTGATTGCCATATCAAGCACTGTGCATCCCAATACGAAATCGACGCGCATTAAGAGCCTGTATGCGACAAAACCCAAAATCCATATGATGATTTTTGCGATGTCGATTTTTTTTGCGGAAGAATCTTTTTTGACCACAAAGAAGTCGGCAATCAAAATTGCAATCATCGGTGCAAAAACCGAACCGATGTAGTACAAAAAGTCAGTGATGTTGTCCATGTTGAAGAGAATCGCGCCAATTGTTCCCAGAACTGCGACAACTACGGCTGTGATTTTTCCGTCGAGTTTTTCAAAGACTGTTTTTGCGGAAATTCCTGCGCTGAATGCATCGAGGAATGTTGTTGTTACAGTTGAAAGTACGATGATTACGAGGCCGATGATTCCCAAGCCGGATTTTACGGCAATCTGAGCAATGTCGCCTTCACCTGTGAAAATTGCCGCACCCATTCCGATGATGTACATCCAGCAAGAGACGATTCCATAAATCAATGAACTGACAAGAGTTGCGCGGAAAGGCTTTTCGGCTTCTTTTGTGTAATCGCTGATGAGGGGAAGCCAGGAAAGTGGCATTGCAACCGCAAGCTCGACCGCCGCTCCAAAGCTCATTGCTTCTTCAAGAGCTGAATTTACGCCTGATTTTCCGAAGAAAATGATTTTGCAGAGAACGAGAGTGAGTATGAACAAAAGACTCATAGTGACAACATTGAGCTTTCCGAGATTTGTGATTCCGATTACGATCCAGAGAATAATCAAAGCACCGATGACGATTGCCCAAATCCATTTGCCGAACGAGAAAATTTCGTTTACAGCGAGCGAACCGTCATAAATCATGATTCCTGTCCAGCCCACGAGCTGAAGAACGTTAAGAAGAGCGAAGAATTTGCTTCCCCATGAGCCGAAGCTGAATTTTGTTGTCTCCATTGCCGATTTTCGTGCGATTCCACCGATGTAGCCTGCGAAGAAAAGAAGGGCACAGCCAATCAAATGACCAAGGAGAATTGCGAGAGTGCCTTTTGCGAATCCGAGAGGTGCAAAGTAAGTGCCGGTGATGATTTCGGCGATAGAAACTCCTGCACCGAACCAAATCAAAGCGTTATTAAATACCGATGTCTGTTTGTTATTCATAATAAATTTCCTTTTTTTTAAATTTCACACAGAGGCACAGAGTACACAGAGAGTTTTATGAATGGGAAGTTCCATATCCTAATCGTGCCCCTTGGTAAAAGACATGATTGAAATGTAAGGTATGCTTTTATCAAACATATCTCTGTGCCCTCCTAAGCTCTGTGAGGAATTCATAAATTTTCAGATTTCAATTTGTAATTGTGCATTAAAGGGCCGCTTCCTTTGCCAAGATCCAGCATTGCTTCGAGCGCACCAGAAATGTATTCTTTGGCCTTTTCGACGGCGTTTTCAAGACTTTCACCTTTTGCGAGATTTGCGGCGATTGCGCTTGAAAGAGTGCATCCAGTTCCGTGTGTGTTCGGATTGTTTATTCTTCGTCCTTTGAACCATTTTGCGACAATTTCACCATTTTCGTTTTTGCCGTATAAGAAATCGCTCGCATCGTTTACATTGTGGCCGCCTTTTACGAGAACTGAACAGCCGAAAGCTTCGTGGATTTTGCGTGCGGCTTCTTCCATTTCAAACTCTGTTGTGATTTTGAGAGCCCGCGCATCATTCTCTGTGGGAATTTTTGCCTTTTCGAGAAGAACTTCGGCTTCGGGAATGTTAGGCGTAATCACTGTGGCAAGCGGAAGAAGTTCTTTTTTGAGTGTGTCGATTGCCTCTTCGCTGATCAACTTTGACCCGCTCGTTGCGACCATTACAGGATCGACGACAAGATTTTTGAGTGAGTAAGTTTTGACAGCCTGTGCGATGGTTTTGATTAATTCGCTGGATGCGACCATGCCAGTTTTGACGGCATTCGGGAAAATGTCCGAAATTACGGCATCAAGCTGGGCTTTTAGGAAATCGGGCGTGACTTCCATGATTTGTGTGACGCCGGTTGTGTTCTGTGCGGTCAATGCTGTGACGGCGCTCATTGCGTAAACTCCGTTCATCGTCATTGTTTTGATGTCCGCTTGAATTCCGGCGCCTCCGCAAGAATCACTTCCTGCGATAGTAAGTGCTGTTTTCATAATTCCTCCAAAACAGCGCATCATCAGGCGGTGCCCTCAAGATGATGCAATAAGGTGTATGTGCTAAAAAATAGTGATTTGCAAAAAAAAGTTCAAGAGGGCTTATTGCTCAAAATGCACGTTTGTTTTATTATAATCGCATTGCAGGGGAACTCGACGGAGAAATCCTAACGAGTTGAGATAGCGTAACGACGCAAAACCCTCTGAACCTGACAGCTAACACTGTGGAAGGGAGCAAAGTTTCGGTCAGAAAGGCTCGTTTCCATAGCGGGTTGCCTAATTGGAGTTAAAAATGACCGAATCTCAAATCAAATCGCAAGTTGCACAGGCTGTCGAGCAAGTCCGCTCACAAAAGCCTCTCGCACCATCAATCACAAACACAGTCACAATCAATTTTGTCGCAAACGCTCAGCTCGCAGTTGGCGGTTCGGCAGCTATGGTTTATCTTCCGGACGAAGGCGAATTTGTCTCAGAAGTCGGAAGTGCAGTCTACATCAATGCGGGCACAATGTTCCCGATTTACGAAGAAACTCTTCCACGCACGGCAAAACGTCTTTTCGAGCTCAAAAAGAATTGGGTTCTTGATCCTGTTGGAATCGGAATCGGCTCGCTTCGCACAAAATTGCTTGCAGGTTTCAAAAATTTTCCGCCATCAATCGTTCGTGGAAATGCCTCTGAGGTAATCGCACTTGCAAAACTCTGGGGAATCGGCGAATCAGCTTCATCTAATGGCCCAAAAGGGGTTGATACTGTTGACACTGTAAACGATGCCGAAAATGCCGCAAAAGCCCTCGCAAAGTACATCAATGAAAAACGAGGAGGGCTTGGAGCAGCAGTTGCCGTAAGCGGAATCGAAGATTTGGTTACAGACGGTGAAATTTCTGTTTATTGCAAAGGCGGCTCTCATTTCATGGAAAAAATCACAGGTTCAGGCTGTTCTTTGGGCGGAGTTTGTGCTGTTTACGCGGGTGTCGCCTCTCCTTTTATTGCGGCTCTCACTGCAACACAGATTTACAATCTTGCAGGAAAACGTGCTGAGTCAAAAGTCAACGCTCCGGGAAGTTTCCAGGTTGCATTCCTGGACGAGCTTTATCTTGCCTCGTCAGAAGATGTCGCGAACAATCCTTTTGAGTTGAAATAGAAATTTATTGGAGTTAAAAATGAATACATTGATTGCAGTGGCAATTGCACCGTTTGGAGTTGGCGATGAACTTTCTGAATATGTCGCTGAAGTTGTTAAAGTTATCCGTGAATCAGGATTGCCGAACAAAACAAGCTCGATGTTTACCGAAATTGAAGGTGAATACGACAAAGTTATGGAAGTTGTAAAAAAAGCAACTTTTGTTCTTGCTGAAAAAGGAATCCGAACTGAAGTAATCCTGAAAATGGATATTCGACCGGGCTTTACGGACACAATGAACAAAAAACTTGATCGTCTTGAAGCACACATTAAATAAACGCACGCAATGGAGAAAAAAATGAAAGTTGATATAAGCGCATATCTGGTCGTCGGAAGAGAGAATACAAATGGTCGTCCAGTGGCTCAAATCGTTGAAGATGCTGTGAGGGCTGGTTTTACATGCGTTCAGATTCGTTCAAAAACAGCGAGCGCGCTAGAAATGATTGAGGATTGCCGCCAGTCCGCAGAAGCAATCGCAAAGCTCGGAAAAACTGATTCCGTAGCACTTCTTGTTGATGATCGTCTGGACATCGTTCTTGCCTGTCGCGAAATGGGAATCAAAGTTGATGGCGTTCACGTTGGTCAGAGCGATATTCCAGTCTCAATCTGCCGCAAATTCTTGGGAAAGGACTCAATTATCGGTCTTTCTGCCCCAACAAAAGATTTGATTGACTATGTTCAGTCCGCTGACGTGAGCCAGATTGATTATTTTGGAGCAGGTCCTGTTCATGAGACTGCGACAAAGCCAGATTGCGGCATGGACGAAACTGGCCGTGTTATTACAAAGACTTTTGCAGAACTGACCGAGCTTGGCAAAAAAAGCCCGATTCCTGTCGTTGTTGGCGGTGGCGTAAAACTCAAAGATATTCAGCCTCTCAAAGAAACTGGAGTCGGCGGATTTTTCGTTGTCTCTGCTGTTGCAGGGGCTGAAAATCCATACGAAGAAGCCAAAAAACTTGCTGATGCTTGGAAAAATTAGCAAATCCTGGTGTTCGGAGATTTCATTTTCGGACACCTTTAATTAAAAAAAACTTAAATTTAACTTGATTTTCTTCAAAATTGTATTAAAATAATATTAAACAGGAAAAGTGCTGAACATTCCTTGATTTTTTAGCCATTTTAAAAAGTTGTTCGTAAAAATATATGTGGAGCAAAAAATGACGAATTTTCAGTTAAAAAAAGCTTTGGTAAGAGCTGGTCTTAAAAAAGAAAAGATTTCTGAATTTCAGTACAATTTTGATGTCGAGAGAATTTCAATGGTTGTCGAGGCTTCTTCATGCCCAGAAATTGCTTTTTCGGCAATTCATCAGATTTATCCGGATCTTGAGGCCGAAGAATTAAAGTCTTTGTGTGGCTTCTCAAAAGAAAGGTTTACTTCCAGTATTAAAGAACATTTTTGGAAAAATGTCCTTGTTGGAGTTGCTCTTTTTGTATGCGCGGCATTGATTTCCGAAGATATTTTCAGTGCGCTCGCAGTGTCCATGATTTATAGCGACTTAAGCTAATCCCGGATATTTTTAGAGAAAGCAAAGTTTCTTCTATATAATCTCTATTTTCTTGCCGGTTTCATTCGATGACGGCAAGCAATTGCCGTCTTTTTTTTAAGTGACATTATCACTGAATTGAATTATACTTAAACGAATGAAATTCCCTTTATTCCGAAAGACTAAGACTCCAACGGTTTTACAAATGGAAGCCCTTGAATGCGGGGCGGCAAGTCTTTCGATGATTCTTTCTTATTATCACAAATATGTCTCTTTGGAAGAGCTGCGGGTTGAGTGTGGTGTTTCACGTGACGGAACAAAGGCCAGCAATTTGATTAAGGCGGCAAAGCGTTACGGTCTGGAAGCGAAAGGCTTTAAAATGGAAGTTGATGTGCTTCGCGAATTGAAGGCTCCCGCGATTATTTTCTGGAATTTCAATCATTTTGTTGTTTTTGAAAAATTCAAGCGACATTCAGTTGTAATAAATGATCCTGCTGTGGGAAGACGTTCCGTAGATTTTGACGAATTTGACGAGTCTTTTACTGGCGTTGTGCTTACTTTCTTTCCAGGAAAGGATTTTGTTCCGAGCGGGGAAAAGCCAAAGGTTTGGAACAGACTCAAAAAAAGGCTGGGCGGGCTTGGTTCAATCTTCACTTTTTTGGGATTTTTGAGTTTTCTCTATTTTATTCCAGGATTCATTTATCCAACGTTCTCTCGCTTCTTTATAGATGAAATTTTAGTCAAGAATTCGATGAATCTTTTAAAGCCGCTCCTTGTCGTGATGGCAATTACCTGTCTGGTTTCAATTGTTTTGCAGGCAATTCAGAATTCCGTTCTGATGAGGTTTCAGGTGCGGCTCAGCCTTTCTTCGGCTTCAAAATTCATCAATCAGATTTTCAGGATGCCGATGCAGTTTTTTGTTCAGCGACTTCCGGGTGAACTTTGTAACCGCATTTCTTCTTGTGATTCGATTGCAAGTCTTGTCTCCGGGCAGCTTATCGGCGTTATTATAAATCTTTTCAGCACAATTTTCTTCCTTATGCTCATGTTGCTGTACGATGTACCGCTCACGGTGATTTCTGTATCGCTCACATTTGTGCTTGTGGTAATTTTTAAAATTACGAGCGAACGGGTTAAAAATAAATCTTTCAAAATTGAGATGGAAGGCGGCAAGCTCAGCGGAATCACGATGTCTGGAATCGAAATGATTGAATCTCTTAAGGCTTCTGGGGCGGAAAATGATTTTTTTATGCAGTGGTCTGGCCAGCAGGCAAAGGTGATTCTGGAAAATCAGCGGCTCGTAAAGTCAAACACGGCGAATGCAATTGTTCCTGAGACAATTTCGCAGATTCAGAGCATTCTGATTTTGGCAATCGGTGCTGTACGGGTGATGGACGGTCATCTTACAATCGGTATGCTCATGGCTTTTCAGATTTTGCAATCACATTTTTCTTTACCAGTCAATTCGTTTTTAAGTATGGGCGCGAAACTCCTTTCGGCAAGCGCGGACATGCAGCGAATCGATGATGTAATGGAATATCCGACTCCCAAGATTTTTAAGGATGATTTTGAAGATAAAGGCGGTTTTGGGGAAAATGGACATCAATTCAAGCAAAAAGAAGTAGCAAACCTGCCTTTTTATGCGCCAATCAGAAAGTTGGAGGGATATATTTCTCTCAAAAATGCAGTTTTCGGCTATTCTCCGCTGTCTGCTCCGCTGATTAACGGTCTCAACATAGAATTTACTCCAGGAAAGCGAATAGCACTGGTCGGTGCTACAGGAAGCGGCAAGTCAACGCTCGGAAAATTAATCAGCGCGACTTATCCTTTATGGAGCGGGGAGCTGTTGTTTGACGGAAAACCATTGAACGAGATTGATCGCAAGACTTTCGTGGCTTCTGTTTCCGTGGTCAACCAGAGCATTTCGCTTTTTGAGGGTACAATCAAAGACAACATCACGATGTGGAACTCAACAATTCCAGAAGAAGTTTACATTCAGGCGGCAAAAGATGCGTGCATTCACGATGTAATCACTTCGCGTCAAGGCGGATATTTTTCACGAGTAAGCGAGGGCGGAAGAAACTTTAGCGGCGGCCAAAGGCAAAGACTTGAAATTGCCCGCGCGCTCGCAACAAATCCAAGAATCATAATCATGGACGAAGCCACTAGCGCACTTGATGCAATCACCGAGCAGACGGTAGACCAGAACATCCGCCGACGAGGCTGTACAAGCATCATAATCGCGCACCGTCTTTCCACAATCCGCGACTCCGACGAAATAATCGTGCTAGATCACGGAAGCATAGTCCAGCGGGGGACGCACGATGAACTGATGAAACAGGGCGGAATGTACAGCGAACTGGTCAGGACGATGTAAAGATGGAAAAAGGAATCTACTCAATCAACAATACGAATATACTCACTTTGGACGGTTCGGCTCATGAAATCAAAGTGCTTCGGGGGCACGGCTATCTTTTTCTTGTTAAAAAGCTTGCTGACGGACGAACTGGCGCACGACATGAGGTTGCTAATTTTGGTGAGGGCGAGTCTTTTCCTAATATTTCTGGTAATGAAAAATATGACATAATTCTTGCAGGAACGAACGGAACAGAGGTTGAATTTACTGAGCCAACTGAGCCTGATTTTGAAAAAAAGGCTGCGGAATGGAAAAAAAATATCATCATTGATATGGAAACTAATTTTGCCTGGGAAAATTTGCGCTCGATGAAGCAACAAAAAACGGCTGATTATGCTTTTTCGGATGCGCTTGCGAATATTTCTTCCGTGGTTAATAAGAAAGTAACGGATACGAATATTTTCAGACCTGATGATTTTCCTGTAGTTAAGGTTTTTAAGATTGTCGCCAAAAATATGGGCGGAATTTCAATTCATCAGCTTCAGGATAAAAGTTACGAGCCTACAAAGGCGGGCGTTCAAAAGCTTGCCAATGACAATACAGTTCGCGTACGTGAGGTCGTTCTTCGTGAAAAATGGTACAAAGAAGACAACGGCCACTTAATCGGCTTTTATAAGAAGGACGGAGACATCGATATTTCGAATGAAAATGACACTTCCGCCGACCTTATTCCTGTCGCACTTATAAAGAACAAAAATTCTTCGGGTTATAAAATCATCGATCCGACAGGCAATGTCGAAATTCCTGTAACCAAGAAAAATGCCAAGCAGGTTTATCCGATGGCAATCATGGTTTATAAAAGCATGAGCGAAGAAAAAATCTCGATAAAGACAATTTGTCAGTTCGTTCTCATGGACATTAAACGTGACATCGCCAGTTTTGTCATTATCGGTCTTTTGTGTACGCTTATTGGTCTTATCACGCCGTTGATTACACGCAATTTTATCGACAATGTTATCCCGGAGGCGGCGAAAACTCAGGCAATTCAGATTTGTGTGCTTGTTTTCTTCTGTAATATTTCTTCGATGATTGGCGGACTTGCACAATATTTTGCAAACATAAGGATGGAAACGAAGGCTGACACTGATTTGGAAGCTGCGGTCATGGACAGAATTTTAAAACTGCCGGTTGATTTTTTCAAAAACTTTTCTTCGGGTGATTTGGCTGCCCGCGCCATGACGATTTCTGAAATCCGCAAGGTAATTTTCAATACAGTTCTTTCGGTTTTCATGAATTTTATTTTCAGTTTTGTCTATTTGATTCAGTGTTTCAGATTTTCCGGCTATTTTGCAAGATGGGGAATTTTGTTTTGCGTTTTCCCGATTATTATTTCGGCTCTTTTTTGCTTGCTCACTTATAAATGGGAAAGATTGTTGATTGACTGTCAGGGTAAAATTCAGGGTATGCTGCTTCAGTTTTTGAACGGCATTGAAAAAATTACGAATACACATTCTGAAAATCGATTCTTTGCCCAATGGTCGAATGAATATATCCGTCAGACAAAAATCAGTTACAGTCTCGGTTTAGCTGGTATAGTAAGTTCCTTGATTAGCACGGTTTATCCCATAATTGTGAGCATTATCTTCTATTATTTGTATGGCCGTGGCTTAAAAATGCAGGCAATTACGGACCTCACAACGGGAACTTTCATGGCATTTTTGACATCGTATTCTTCGTTTCAGGGAGCGTTTTTGGGCGTTGCTGGTGCTTTGCTTCAAATCCGAAATGTTATCCCGCTCTCAAAACGAATTCAGCCGATTCTTGATGCAAAGCCGGAATTTGAATCTGCAAAGCCACCGATTGATAAGCTCAAAGGTAATATTGAAATCAGTCACCTAAATTTCCGATATTCCCCGGATTCTCCGCTCGTTCTCAAAGATGTGAATATGAGCATAAAAGATGGAGAATTTGTCGCTGTTGTCGGAACGAGCGGGGCGGGTAAGTCAACACTCGTCCGTATGCTGCTCGGTTTTGAAAAACCGGAGTCGGGCGCGATTTTCTTTGATAGCCAGGATATTTCTGCGGTCGATATTGGCTCTCTTCGGCGACAGCTTGGCGTAGTTTTGCAGAATGACACGGTTTTGCAGGGTACAGTTTTGCAGAACATCGTCGGAAGCAGCGGTCTCAAAGAAGAAGATGCTTGGGAAGCTGCCAGAAAAGTTTCGTTCGATAAGGATATTTCCGAAATGCCGATGGGAATGTACACGATGATTCCTGCTGGCGGTGCCACACTTTCGGGAGGTCAGCTCCAGCGGCTCATCATTGCGCGGGCACTTATCCGTCGCCCTAGTGTTTTGATTTTTGATGAGGCGACAAGTGCTTTGGACAATCTGACTCAGCTCACGGTGCGAAAGAGCCTGGACAGGCTTAAAGTCACCAGAATCATAATCGCACACAGGCTTTCAACAATCATCAATGCTGATAAAATTTATGTAATGAAAGACGGCGAGGTGGTGGAGCAGGGGAAATACGAAGAACTTATGGCTAAGGGCGGATATTTTTCACAACTTGCGAAGCGGCAAAGTTTATAAAATTCTGGGATTTTTTTGACACACTATTATATTTTTGTATACTTTTGATTTTTTTCTTTAAATATACTTTAAAACGTGTTATAATTGTAAACAATTTTTTTAGGGGCGTATTCCATGTCTGATTTTACGAGAATTATCAGTATTTCATCTCTTAGTTTTCTTTCTTTCTTTTGTTTCCAGGTAGGAGTTTTTTTGTGGACAGGTCATAATTTAAAGCAAAATGGCAGAAGGACGCTCATTTTTATTGAATGGTTCACAGGCTTTTTGCTTCTTTCGGATGCTTTGGCTTATTTTTATCGTGGAAATACAACGGTGACAGGCTATTACATGGTGCGCCTGAGCAATTTTTTTGTCTTTATATGCAATTTTTCAATCAATTTTTTCTTTTGTTTGTATGTATGTGAATTCATAAAGCATTCCCGTTTGAATTTGTCATTGGTTTTGCATCCCAAAACTTCTATAAAGAATGGCATTCCTGTTCAGCTTTTTATAGTTTTTGTTTTATGTGTTGCCGGTGTTTTGATTACAATTTTCAGCCAGTTCTCAAATTTCTTCTATTATTTTGACGAAAATAATCTTTATCACCGAAGTGCTTTTTTTCCTTTGAGCGTTGTTCTGGGGCTTTTGCCAGGGCTTATCACGTTCACAATGTTTTTGCAAAACAGAAAAAAGCTTGAAAAAAATATTTTTGTCTCCCTTTTGTTTTACTTCATCATTCCTTTGATTGGCGTAATTATGATTCTTATTGTTTACGGATTTCCGTGGATAAATGTTTCACTTGGACTTAGCGCATTGCATCTTTTCTACTCTTCAATCAAATTGATGGAAATAGAGTTTTATTCAGGGG
This sequence comes from uncultured Spirochaetaceae bacterium, assembly GCA_902785455.1. Taxonomy (GTDB): domain Bacteria; phylum Spirochaetota; class Spirochaetia; order Treponematales; family Treponemataceae; genus Treponema_D. Next base: position 12,067 of record CACZYY010000029.1, on the reverse strand, counting down.
AGCGGGAAAATTCAATTATTAGCCCGGTTTATAAAACAGAAGCAATTTCAACGGAAAGTCGAAAAAGAGTCGCAAGAAATCATTTCTGGCAGAGCCTTTCTATCAGCTTGGGCGGAATCCTTTTGGTTCTTATAATCGTTTCAATCAAGGGTATATCTCTTCCAGAAAAAACTTTGAGAATCACAGAACCATATTCAGAAAACGATGCTTCAAAATCTGTTTGCGTAATTTTTGGAAGGAACGCAGATAAGCACTGGGTTGATGAAGGTGATCCTGACAGAACTGGAGCGCAGTACGACGGCGTTATTTTCAACAACATGGGCAGTACAATCATCACTGACTGGAATTTCTCGATTTCTGTTCCGGAAGGCTGCTCTGTTGATCCTGGTCCATGGAACGGAACGTTTACGCTTTTGGAAGGCTCATTGAATGTCAAAAAACCTCACAAAGATGATGTTGAGAACATTCACGGCGTAGATTTTTACACAATCACACCTTTAAAGACTCTCGGATTCGGTTGTATTATGTACACGCCGCATGACTATAATACCCTTTCTCAACAAATCGTATTCACTTATTCAAGCATTTTAAAACCGCTTACGAATAAACTTTTTGATGTTTTCCTTGCTTTGCTTTTCATTATTTTCATTATTTCAACGACAATCATGCTTTTTGAAGGAAAACTTATTCGTGTCGAAGAAGAAAACAAAAAACTTGAACGCACTGTAAAAGAACGCACGAAAGAACTCGAAGCAGAAAAGAACCGTTCAGAAAATCTTCTTCTGAATATTCTTCCAAAGGAAATCGCAAAAGAACTTACGGCACATCCCGAAAGGACTATCGCTAAAGAATATCCGAATGTTACGGTGCTGTTTACTGATATTGTCGGATTTACAAAAATCAGTGGTGAAATGACGGCTGAGGAAGTTGTCACCATGCTCAACAAAATGTTTACGATGTTCGATGAACGGGCCAAACGAGAAGGAATCGAGAAAATCAAGACAATCGGAGACGCTTACATGGCGGCAACAGGTCTTACGCAAGAGGATTATAACGATGGTGCGTTAAGAATGATTCGGTTTGCCAAAGGTCTTTTGAATGATGTCCGTACTTTCAATGAAACGTCACCTGTCAAACTTTTAATCAGGCTTGGAATAAATTCTGGCCCGGTTGTCGCGGGTGTAATCGGAAAAACAAAGTTCATTTATGATATTTGGGGCGACACCGTTAACGTTGCGAGCCGAATGGAGAGCACAGGCCTTCCAATGCGAATCCACGTGACAGAAACAACGAAAGCTCAGACTTCAAGCCTTTACCAATACAGCAAGAATACAGAAATTGACGTAAAGGGAAAGGGCATGATGAAGACTTACTTCTTGTAAATTTTATTCAACCATTATGCCGAGCAGCTTGCAGGAACCGTAACTCGTAAATTCCATGATGTCGGAGATGTATTCTTTTGCTTCTTTTTGAGTCATGTTGTGAAGAATTATGTCGCAGAAAGCATTGATGATTGTTGACGCCATAAAATGAATGGTCATTGGTGAAACTTTTTTTGTGACGATTTTTTGTTCGTACATCCAGGCAAAAGTTTTCTCGCAGTTTTTTGTGTACAAATCGCAGATATCTTCCTGAAAATGCTCGTGAGTACTTCCGGCTGACTTTCTAAAAAGCAATGTGAAGGCATCAAAATTTTCATACATATAGTTCAGAAAATCATCAGTTGATTTTTTTTCAAACTCCATATGCTCCTGCATTTGAGCGGGTGTGAGCTTTTCGTGATTTTTTGGGTCGGCAAGCATTATCGTTTGTTTTGTCGCGGCAATGGCATCGTCAACAAGTGCACAGAAAAAAGCATTCTTGTCCTTAAAGTGGCGGTACATTGCCCCAGTTGTGACTCCTGCATTCGCGGCAATTGTACGAAGTGAAGCTCCAGTAAAACCTTTTTCGAGAAATTCTTTTTTTGCACTTTCGAGAAGTTTCTTTTTTGTTTCGGTTGATGAATCTGCCATGAGGAACAGTGTGCGATAAAAAGGAGTCTTTGTCAATTAAAAATGATAACAATGTTACCAAAAACTATTGACAAGATAACACTGTTACCGCTATGATAACATCGTTATCGTAATTGGTAACGCTGTTATCATAAGAGGAGGCATGATAAAAATTACATCCGTGTAATTTTTATCACGGACAAGTTTTCCCCGTTGGTGAAAACTTGCTTATTCGTTGCTTCCATGCAACGCCGCTAACGCGGGGTTTTAAAAGGAGCTTTTTATGAAAGTAAAAAAGATTAACGACTGGTTTGAAAAGTTCGGGCGGTTTGAAGTGAAGCATCGCTGGGCTTTTCTTATCTGTCTGATTGTCGTTACGGTTGTCGGGACTCTGGGACTTAGCCGCCTTAAGCTTGACAATGGTGAAGAAGACTGGTTTGACGACTGGGAAACTACAAAGCGTAATCAGGACCACTTTGAAGACATTTTCGGCTCAACGGACAGCCTGTTGGCTCACATCAAGGCGGACGATGTTTTTGACCCGGAAGTTCTCAAAATGATTGACCAGCTTGGTGATGATCTTTTGCAGAATGTTCCTTATGCCGGGAGCATTACTTCGCTCATGGAGCTTTCAGTTCCGATTGGTACGGAAGCGGGTTTTGAAGTTACAAGCCCTTTTGAAGACGGAGTGCCAGAGGACGCAGAAGAACTTGCACAAAAGAAGGCTTTCATTTTGAGCCGAGAGTCGCTTGTGAATACGCTTGTCAGTGCTGATGCAACCGAAACATGGCTTATCGTAAATCTTGAGCAATATTCGGAAAGTTTGACAGACGCAATGGTAAAAATTGCGCCGCCTGCCATGAAGGTTTTCAACGACCCCAAGTATAAATCTGACAAATGGGAAATCCGCCCGGCAGGCATGAGCTACACCGAGTTCGAGGAAGAAGAGGCGACAATGAAGCAGCTTGTTACACGCATTTTACTGGGTTTTCTGGTAATGCTTGTCTGTCTGATAATTTTTATCCGTTCTCTCCGTGGAATTGTAGTTCCTTCGATTTCAACAGTCGGTGCCCTTACAACAACGCTTGGTTTTTCCGGCTGGATGGGAATAAAGGGAAACAACTCAATGATTATGATTACCGTGCTTCTTTCGATGGCACTTGCGGTCGGATATTCGGTTCACTATATCAACAGCTTTAAAATGTACTTTAGAAAAACTGGAAAACGCAAGGAATCAATCGTAATGGGCGTGCGCGATTCAGGCTGGGCTTTGTTCTTTACAGTAATCACGACTATGGCGGGAATGCTTTCCTTCCTTTCTGCAGGAATTAAGCCGATGCGCTGGGTTGGTGGAATTACAGCCGCTACGGTTTTTGCAGTTTTTGCTTACATCATAATTCTTCTTCCAGTTCTCTACAGTTTTGGAAAAGACAAGGAGCCTGAAGCGGACTTTGTGAATGCAGAAGGTGCGACAAAATCAGATTTGCGCGTTGAAGCGATGGGAAAAGCAATCCTCAACAAAAAATGGATTACCGTGATTCTTACGGTTCTTGTTGCCGCTGTTGTGGTTTCGGGGATTTTCAAAATCAAAGTGAACATGAACTACTCTGATATGATGGGCGAGCGCACACCTTATATCAAGCGTCTTTTGGAAATCACAAGGAGCCAGCTTGGAAGCCAGTATGATTACGAGGTTCTGATTGAATATTCTGATGAGGACGCGATTAAAAATCCTCAGGTTCTCAAAAAAATGGACATTCTTGCGGAGCGAATCGGAAAACTGAGCCAGACAAAAGTTTCCAACGGAAAGCCGCGGGTTTCTTCTGTTACAAAAATCGTAAAGGAAATGAACCGTACGCTGAATGAAGATAATCCTGACGCTTACATCATTCCGGATAATCAGGATCTGGTAACGCAGATTATGTTCCTTTATGAAATTTCTGGCGGAACGGATTTGTATGATTACATCAGCAATGATTTCCGCGCGGCATATTTGAAAGTTGAACTTTCGGGCTACGACGGCGAAGAAATTGTTAGGAATCTTGCGGAAGTCAAAAAATGGGTCGCAGAGTTATTCCCGGATGCAGAAAATGCAGGAGTCGTTGGAGAAGTCGTTCAGTATGCGCAGATGAACGGAAAACTTGTCCGCGGTTCAATCAAATCGATTGGAACTTCGCTGATTATAATTCTGATTCTGCTTGTCCTTGCATTCACATCGATTAGAACCGGATTTATCGCAATGATTCCGAATATTGTGCCGATTGCGCTGATTGGCGGAATCATGGGCTACGCAAGCGTAAACCTGGACATGATTACCGCGATGATTATGCCGATGATTTTGGGAATTGCCGTTGACGACACGATTCATTTTACGAATCACATTAAATATCATTTCGAGCTTACCGGAAATTACAGAAGCGCAATAGAAAATTCATACCGCGAGATTGGAAAAACGATGATTATGACGACGATAATTCTCTGCGCCATGTTCGCGATTTTCCTTACGAGCACGATGAATGTTCTGGTAAATATCGGCTGGCTTTCGGTAGTCGGCCTTGGAAGCGCACTGATCGCGGACTACACGATTACGCCGGTGCTGCTTTATATTACAAAACCTTTCGGAAAGGAGACAAAATAACATGAAAAAGACAATTTTTACACTTTCAGCATTTTTGATGGGAGCGGGACTTTTTGCACAGTCGCTCACGGGCTACGAGATTATGAAAAAGGCAGATGAAGTTCCTGAGCCTGTAACATCATCTTCAACTGCAACTCTCACGATTCACACGAAAAAAGGTTCGGACAGAAAGCGCGAAGTCATAATGAAAAGCAAGGATTACGGAGATGTCAAAAAAGAAGTCATCGTCTTTGTGACGCCAAAAGATGTTTCGGGAACCGGCTACCTGATGTTTGACTACGAAGAAGATTCAAACGGCAACAAAAAAGATTCTGACAACTGGCTTTATATGCCGGCGATGAAAAAGACACGCCGAATTGCTTCGAGCGGCTCAGAAAGTGACGGAAGTTTTATGGGAACGGATTTTACTTACCGCGACATGGGAGACAGAAATCTTAACGACTACGATTACAATCTTTTGGGCGAAGAGAGCGTGGAGGGAACGGAATGTTACAAGGTTGAGTGCGTTGCAAAAGATAAAACTGAAAAAGACCCGCGATACATTTCTTACATCGCAAAGTCTGATTTCATCCTCAGAAAATGCGAGCTTTTTGACCGCCAGAATCAGCTTCACCGCGTTCTGACCTGCACGGATTTTACGACAATCAAGGGCTTTACAACTGCGCAAAGAATGAAAATGGAAAACGTTCAGAGCGGAACCTGGTCACTTTTTGAGACTGCAAACATTGTTTACGATGGCGGAGATATTGACGACTCAATGCTCACTGTAGCCGCACTTGAAAAAGGAAGAATACGGTAGATGAAAAAAAATTGTATTTTTTTGACACTTGCATTTTCGCTAAGTTTGTTTGCCGAAGAAAATATCCGCTTTTCCGGAAATGTTGAAACTCTCTGGGGAGCAGGTTTGCCCTGGACAGACAAAGAAAAATCCAGAGGCCGAATGACTTTGGGTGAAACTTCATTTACCGGGAAAATTGATTCTTATTTTGGAAACAGTTCTGCTCTTGTTGAAGGTTCTGCTAAATACGACTCAATTGAAGATACTCAGGACTTTTCAATTGATGAATGCTGGATGGACTATACTGCGGATTTCTGGGGAATGAGAATCGGACGGCAAAAAACTGCCTGGGGAAAGGCTGACGGAATCGACATAACAAACGTGATTTGTCCTAAAGATCTTTCGAGCCTTGCTGTTATGACGACAAATGAAAAACTTGCCATAGACGCTCTTCGTTTTTCTGTAAATGGAAATCAGTTTACGGCTGACGCATACTGGATTCCATTTTTTACACCGGCTAAACTTCAGGACGCAAAATTTGAAAAGCCTGAATCAAAGTTGTCGAATGGCGAGGGCGGCTTGAAGCTTTCGGGATATTTTTCTGTGCTGGATTTTTCGTTCTACGGATTTTACGGGTGGGATGATATGCCTTTTTTGGATTACACAATGTCTTCTGAGGGCGTGAATGTGACTGGCGAATACAAGCGCATGACAATGCTCGGAATAGACGCTGCCGTTCCAATCAAAGAAACAGTTCTGCGCATGGAAGCGGCTTTCTTCCCGAAGCGACATTTTCAAAAATCTAGCGGAATTATTATAGAAGAAAAAACTCTTTCATCGGAAACGGTTGATTCTTCACTTGTGCGTAACGAACTTTTTGCCCTTGCAGGTCTTGACTGGATGAGAGAGGGCTGGACTTTTACCGCCCAGTATTACTGCGATTACGTTTTGGGAGAGCTTGAAAATCTTGAGCGTGAAAAAGCCTTGCAGCACGGAGCGACTTTGAGTGTGTCAAAAAAACTTTTGTCGGATACGCTTGAATTAAGTTTCAGCGGAGTTCTCGGCTTGAACGATTTCGACAGCTTCATAAAACCTGCTGTAACTTACAGTCTTTCGGATCAGATAAACCTTTCTGGCGGGGCTTACATCTTTATTCCAGGCCCGGACAAAGACGGTCAGTACGGCTCATACAAGGATTTAAGCACGGGTTATGTAAGATGTAAATTCAGTTTTTAGATGGGAACAAATCTGATGTCAATCCAGAGCCTTAAGAAAGACTCTGGATTTTTTTTAATTTTTACAATTTCCAGCTGACGGCTTTTTTGCGTGAATCGATGAAGCGGGCGTAGATTCCGTTGAGTTTCATAAGCTCATCGTGCTTTCCCTGTTCGGCGATTTTGCCTTTGTCGAGTACGATAATCTGATCGGCGTTGCGGACTGTTTTGAGGCGGTGTGCAATCATGATTACCGTTTTTTCGCGGGTAAGGGAGCGGACTGCTTCCATCAAATCGCGCTCGTTTTCCGGGTCAACGTTGGCTGTGGCTTCGTCGAGTATGATAATCGGAGCGTCTTTCATGATTGCGCGGGCGATTGAGATTCGCTGCTTTTCACCTCCGGAAAGGCTTGCTCCTCCTTCGCCAATAACTGTGTCGTAGCCGTTCGGAAGGGCTGAAATAAACTCGTGGCAGCAGGCTTTTTTTGCGGCTTCAATTACGCGTTCCATAGGTGCTTCAGGTTCTCCAAAGCGAATGTTGTTTGCGATAGTGTCGTGGAAAAGGTAGACGTTCTGGAAAACAAAGCTGAAATTGCTCATGAGCGAATCCATGTCGTAATCGCGCACATTTTTGCCACCGAGAGTAACTTCGCCTGAATTAACATCCCAGAAACGGGCAAGGAGATGACAAAGCGTTGTCTTTCCGCCGCCGCTCGGTCCCACGATTGCAGTTGTAGTGCGGGCCGGAATCGTAAGCGAAACGCCGTCGATGATTTTACGCTTATCGTACGCAAATGAAATGTTCTGGGCAGAAAGAGTAAGATTGCCACACCAATCGCCAGCGTTGTCGCGGTTGTCACACGGATTCGATTTTGCTAACGCAAAATCATTTTTTATTGAATTTGAAAAGTCGTTAGACTTTTCGAATCTGTGTGGCTCTTTCTGGGGGTACGGGGGACACGGTTCAGGCACAGCCTTCACCGAGACTCGCTCAAAACCTGTCTCACAGGTTTTGTCCCCACAAGCGGGGCCGCTCCCTACCCCTGTAGAAGGGGTAGCGGAAGACAGCTTGCTGGCTGGAGCGAGGGGAAGGCTTTCCCCTTCAATCTTCATCATCGGGACATCTAGAATTGCTTGTGCTTTTTTAACGCCGATGTCGATTGTCCTCAAAAGCGCGCTGTAGTTTCCGCCGGCTTCGAGGGCTGTGAAAAGCATGAACGAACAGACCAGCATGACTGCGCAATTTTCGAGAGGCATCGTACCATTCAAATAGAAGAAAATCGAGGCCAGCATGATTGCCACTCCGCTCATTTTTGCGACAAGGCTCTGGATTGCGGCAATCGGAATGCAGCGAAGTTCCATTTTGAGGCAGACTTTTTTTGCCTGATTGATTACGGTGTTCAGTTCTGCGCTCCGGCTGCCTGTGAGATTGTATGCGCGTACTTCGGCGATTCCCTGAATGTATTCGAGAATTTTACTGATTTGATTTTCATCGGCGATATTTTTTTCTTCGGAAACGCCGCGGACAGACAGCCTCATAAAGACATTCACCGCCTGGAAGAGCAAAAATCCTGCCAGTGCGACAAGGGCAATCCGAGCGTCAAAAAAGAAAATCATCACGATGATGAGGGCTGAGTCCAAAAGTCCCTGCATTACGAGCATGACGGCGCGGGTTGCGACATCGCCAACGAGTTCCATTGTGTTTGTGGTGACGCTTGTGATTTGTCCGAGCGAGTTTTTGTTGAAGTAGCCCATAGGAATGTAGCGAAGGTGCTCGGCAATTTCGATTCGTTTTTTGGCACAGGTTCGGTAGCCGCCTTCGGTCTGCCACATGGAAATCGTTTTTTTGGTGATGATTCCGGCCGTTACGCTGAAAATCATAATTGCGAACGAAAGTGCGATTGTGCGAGTGGTAAACGGCTCTCCTTGCGTAATGGTGCGGATTAGTCCCTGCATCATCACGGCGATTGCGGCAATTCTGAGTGCCATAAAAAATGAGTTCACGACTCCAAGAGCAATTGAAGCGTAAAATTTGTTGCGATTTTCTTTATCGCAGAAATTAAAAAAGTTCCGTAAAATTTCAAACATTTTGATCCTCCTTTCGCTACTCATCCTTAGCACTGACATGTGCTTCCCACATTGATTTGTACAAGCCGTTCTGGACAAGAAGTTCCTCATGTGTGCCGTGAGAATCAATCTTGCCGTCTTTGATGACATAAATCTGATCGGCATCTTTTACGGTTGAAAGACGGTGCGCGATTACAATCAGCGTTTTGCCTTTTACAAGCTGGGCTACGCTCTGCTGAATGATTGCTTCGTTTTCTGGGTCGGTGTAAGCTGTTGCTTCGTCAAGGATTACGATTGGAGCATCCTTCATCATGGCACGTGCGATTGCAATTCTCTGGCGTTCTCCACCACTTAAATGTGCGCCGCTTCCGCCAACAATTGTGTCAAAGCCATTTTCAAGGCTCATGATAAAGTCGTAGCAGCCACTGCGACGAGCAATTTCCTCAACTTCGGAATCTGTGGCCTCAAGACGACCAAGCCGGATATTTTCGCGCACGCTCAAGTCAAACAAGAAATTGTCCTGGCTGACATAAGCTACGCGGCGGTTGTATTCTTCAAGCGAAAGATTTTTAATGTTCACGCCGCCGATTTCAATTGAGCCGGAATCGACATCCCAGAGAGAGGCGATAAGGCGGGCGATTGTAGACTTTCCGCTGCCGCTTGGTCCGACAAAGGCGGTGTAAGAGCCCTGCGGAAGAGTCATGCTGATTCCGTGTAAGACTTCATTGCCACACCAACCGCCTTCGTTGTTGCGGTTGTTACAAGGATTCGAGATTCCTACGGAATCTCCGTTTTGTACGGTTTCCTTCTTTTCTTGATTTTGCGTTAGCAAAATCGAATCCGTGTGACAGTCTTCAGAGTCTTTCTTATACGAAAATCTCACATCCTTAAGCACAATCGAATTGTCCGAAGGCTTTTTTGCATCTTTTTCCGGGCGGGAAAGTTCCGTCATGTCCATGATTCCTCCGACTTCACCAAAAATTACGCCTGCTTTTGCCAGATCGTCGTGGTAAGAATAAACGACCAGAAGCGGCTGAATTACGCTCATGGAAAGAATTATGATTGTGATAAAATTGACTGCTGAAAGAGTTCCGTTCAAAAAGAAAAAGCCACCAATCGGGAGAACTGCAAGCAGGGTAGAGGGCGCAATCACAAAGGCAATCGTAAAAGGCCAGATACAGTCGCGCATCCACTCAACATAGCAGTCAGAGCCTTCGCGGGCAGCTGTGACGAATTTTTCGTAGGATGATTTTGATTTTCCAAAAGCCTTGATGACTTCGATTCCGTTGATGTACTCGACCGCCGTGTCGTTGAGGATTTTTGTCTTTTCAATGGCATTGTTGAACCGCTCGGTCATGTTTGTCATCATAAAAGAAGCGGAAATTATACCAATCGGAAGAGTCGCAAGTGAGGCAAGTCCCATGCGCCAGTCGATGTGGAACAAGTAGGCGAACATTACCAGCGGAAGTAAAAGATTGCTTGTCCATTCAGGCAAGATGTGCGCGAGAGTCGTTTCCATGCTGTCAATTCGCTCAATCAGGATATTTTTGAGCGTGCCTGAAGGCATATCAAGGACTGAGCCGAGCGGAACCCGTGTGAGTTTGTCGCATAAATTTTTCCTGATATTTGCAAGAACATTGAATGTTGCGACATGGCTCAGCGTTGTCGAAATCATGTGGAAGAACGCGTTCCCTGCCCAGAAAAGCGCGATGATGGCACACTGGCGAAGATACAGATTCCAGTCACGCACTCCCGAAAGAAGCTCTTGCACGATGCTTGCAATCAGAATGTAAGGGGCGATTCCACAGGTGACTTTGAGCAGAGCAAAGAAAATGCTCGCAAAGTAGGCAGGCTTTTTTTCGCCCGCAAATGTGAAAATCCAGGTAAGAAGAGATTTTTTTTTCTTTTCTGACATTTTTAATTCTCCTGTGTTAGAATTAGCTAACTAAAATAGTTATATAACACTGTTATATTTTTGTCAATCGCCTTTTTCGTGTGCTTTTTGGCGTGTATGCGTACAAAATTAGAGAATTATGATATAATTTTTTATATATTAAATTTTTTCATGGGTTACATAAAATATGAATAAGCAAGAACCTGTTTCTCGCATCATTTTTTTCTCTATTATCGCTCAGTTTATCAATCTGACTGGAATTTTCCTCATGGGTGATATACTGCATCTTCCTCTTTTTATGGATACAATCGGCACGGTGTTCATCGTGTTTTATGCAGGGCTTTTGCCCGGGCTGATTGTCGGACTCAGCTACAATATTTTTCGTGTTTTTTTTATTATGCTGGTTTTTGGGAATCCTTTTTATCCATGGGAGAGCCTGTATTCATTATGTGGCGGTGCAATTGCTTTTTTCACATGGCTCTTATACTGGAAAAACCGGAATTTCTATCTTTCAAAGACAATTGTATTTCTTTATCTCATTTTGATTTCGCTTGTGACAACGTTCGCTTCGAGCGTTATCGGAGGCTCGATCGAAGCTGTTAAGAGAATTTTCTTTGGCAATCAGGTTTATGTGAACCCTGTCAATAATTTTGTTGTGTCGTTTCTTGGACAGCATTTTGGTCTTTTGATGTCCTGCATTTTTTCCCGTATTCCGATTACGCTTCTTGACCGCATCATTTGTACTTTTATAGGGGTAGGAATTTACCAGCTTGTAATAAAAAAGGAACGTTCGCAAAGATAAAAAAACTGCCCGAAAGCTTTCACTCTCGGGCAGCATGGACTTAAAAAGGATTTCTGTTACTTTAACTTTTTGTAGCCGTATACAGCTGTGTCGCCAAGCTCTTCTTCGATGCGGATGAGCTGGTTGTATTTTGCCATACGGTCTGTGCGGCTCATTGAACCTGTCTTAATCTGGCCTGAGTTTGTCGCAACTGCGATGTCGGCAATCGTTGTGTCCTCGGTTTCGCCTGAGCGGTGGCTTGTGACTGTTGTGTAGCCGTGGCGGTGTGCCATTTCGATTGCTTCAAGAGTCTCTGTGAGCGAGCCAATCTGATTTACTTTGATGAGGATTGCGTTTCCGGCTCCCATTTTGATTCCTTTTTCGAGGAATTTAACGTTTGTTACAAAAAGGTCGTCACCAACGAGCTGGCAGCGTCCGCCGATTCGCTCTGTGAGCTTTTTCCAGCCTTCCCAGTCGTTTTCGTCAAGACCGTCTTCGATTGAATCAATCGGGTATTTTGTAATCAGTTCTTCAAGGTAAGCAATCTGCTCGTCGTCTGAGAGGCACTTTCCGTTCGGGTCTTTTGGAGTTCCGTTTGAAAGCTCCTTGTAGTTGTAGAAGAATTTTCCGTCTTTTTCTACGCTGAACTCAGAAGCGGCACAGTCCATTGCGATTTTTACGTCTTCGCCAGGTTTGTAGCCTGCG
>CACZYY010000028.1 GCA_902785455.1 uncultured Spirochaetaceae bacterium | reverse complement strand
AAAAATCCTTAGTAAGTAACCACAGATTAACACAGATGCCACAGATTATATAAGTTGAAATTGATAACTGTAAGTAAAACAGGTAAAATTTTCACATAGGAAATATACAATCTGTGTAATTCGTGTAATCTGTGGTTTATTTTATTTTTTCAAAGAATAAAATCATCGGGCTTGCGCTTCGGGCGGTAACTACGCCGTCTTTTACAGGAGCTTTAGATGCGTCCTCAAGCCTCAAGCCTGTGTCCGTGAGTTTGTACAGGAAATTAATGCCATTCTTCCATGCCGGTGAAGTGCATTGTGATTACGCCGTCATAAGAAGATTTGAGCGAGCCTGCGATAAAGTAATCGAGCGTAACTGTGACCGAGCCGATTGCCTTGTTTGAAATAATGCCTGGCTGCAAAAGCTTGTAATTCGTCCATGTCACGCTGTTCTCGTTGTTGAATTTGATTGTGCCATAATTGGAACTTTTGAAAACAGGACCTGCACCTGCGATTCGCTTAAGTTCAGACTGGCGGCGGGCAAGTTCGTTTTCAAGGAGAGCTTCAATGTCTTCGGAAAGTGCAACCAGAGTTTCCTGCTTAGGCCGGCCTTTTTCGCTGTACTGAAGAATCATCGTGTCAGAGCCGGCACCACGAATCGACATTTTGAGATTTGAGCCTTTGAACTCGTATTCCTTTTCGGCTTTTTTGGTGATGTCCGTGTAAGTCCAGGTGCCGCCGGCATTCTCGGTGTTTAAAACTGCCGTGCCCGCAAAACCCGTTGAAGAGTAGTCACCGTTTTCTTCAATATCAATACCGAACGAGAAGCCCAGAGCCGGGTTCATGCGCTTGACATCGATTCGACCGACTTTAATCATGTTTGCAAAACTTTCTGGGTACCATTTTTTTGCAATCAAAGCACGGATTATCGAAGCATCACCGTTCACTTCACCCTTCACGTCATCTGTTTTAATAGAAGAATCTTGATTTGCTGCCGAAACATCGAAACCTTCTGCCTGAAAAAGAGCCAGATTGTGCGAAAAGCACCAGCCGTAAGTGCCTGTCTCGGTAAGGACACGGAGCCATTCGCCTTCCATGTTGCCCTTGCCGTTTGTTACAGCCGCTCCAGCCCCGCGATACAAACAACGGATAATTTCTCCTTCACGCAGGCGGTAAACCTGTTTTGAAGTGTTCACTGCATCTGAGCGGATTGGAAGACCGTCAAGTTTGACGCTTGCATAAGTGTGCTCAAAATCCGAAAATCGCTTTTGCTGTTTAAGTGCACGAGCCTTGCTTTCTGGTTCTGTTGCCTGCCATAATGGAATCTCAAAATTTTCTTTGCTGCCCGGAATCGAAACGACATAAACCTGAGAAATATTTGACTTAATATGAACCTTCAAAAGCGTACCGTCAGCAATCTCATGCTCCGAATTGCTCCACAAAAGCACGCTGTAGCCAAGATTTCTGCCACAAGATGAAAAAATCCCCGCCAAAAGGAAAGCTGAAATCAGAAGAAAAATTTTTCGAAAAGACATAGTATTGTAATTATATAGAAAAAAATAAAGAGTGAGAAGTTGGGGGCTACGGCTAGAGCCGTCAGGCTTTCCGCAGTTCCGCTAAAGCTTCATTCCGCCGCGCCCTACGTTCGCTCTGGAACGGCTACGCCGCTGCTGCAATCCTTAGCCCGCTGATTCGGCTTTTCGTTCCCCGTTTTTTTTATTTGACATACTGAACAATATAATGTACATTTAAATTATGGAAAGAGATCATCCTTTGACAACCGCAAAGAACAGGCTAAGGCTGTTCAAGGAAATGAACAAATGAAAGGAATAGGACAGAATTTTGATGATTTTATGATTGAGCAGGGGCTTTATGAGGAAACACAAGAAATTGCTGCAAAACGCCTTATTGTTCTCCAGCTCGAAGAAGAAATGAAAAAGCAGAACATCTCAAAATCCGCAATGGCAAAAAAAATGCACACATCTCGAACCGCCGTTGATAATGTTCTCAATTTTGCCCACAACACTTCTATCGGAATTCTTGAGCGGTTCGCCGCTGTGTTGGGCAAAAAGGTGCAGATTGCATTAGTATAATTAGTTTTTTTGGTAACTTCTCACTTTTATTGTATTTCACTATAATCGTTAGCACTATGGCTGGATTTTATGATTTTTATGATGTAGCTGTCGTTGGTGGCGGCCACGCAGGAATTGAAGCGGCATTGGCAAGTGCCCGCATGGGTCTCAAAACTCTTTTGATTACGCAGACAATAGACTCAATCGCACGAATGAGCTGCAACCCTTCAATCGGCGGCATCGCAAAAGGCAACATTGTCCGCGAAATTGACGCGCTCGGCGGCGAAATGGGGAAGCTCATTGACAAATCAATGATTCAATTCCGCATGTTGAACAAAAGCCGGGGGCCTGCGGTTCAGGCGCCACGAAGCCAGGCCGACAAAATTTTGTATTCCAGCCTTGCGCGCCAGACAGTCGAAACAACTCCGAACCTTTACACTTTGATGGACACGGTCGTTGATTTGCTCACAACCGAAAGCGATACCCACCTCCCACCAGCCGAAAGCTCACAGTCTGGTGAAATTCCAGGCGAGTTCACAGAAAAAGACATTCTTACAAAGGCCGCAAAATCCGGCAAACGCCAGAAGCTCACAGCCCTTGTCACGGAGCGCGGAAGATTGATTCCAGTGCGCTCAGTTGTTCTTACGACAGGCACTTTTTTGGGCGGCAGAATCTTTATCGGCGAATACGACGCTCCTTGTGGCCGCGTGGGCGAGCAGGCAGCATTTGGCCTCACTCAGTCGCTCAACCGACTGGGATTTACCACAGGCCGCTTAAAAACAGGAACTCCGCCTCGAATCCTGCGCCACACAATCGATTTTTCAAATCTTGAGATTCAGGCCGGAGATGACACAATCGTTCCCTTCTCTTTTGAGGACGAAAAAGTTGACCGCCCGCAAGTTCCTTGCCATTTGGTCTACACGAACGCAAAAACTCACGAGATTATCCGTGAAAATATCGGCCGCTCACCGCTTTATTCTGGCAAAATCCACGGAATCGGCCCGCGCTACTGTCCTTCAATTGAAGACAAGGTAATGCGATTTAGTGAACGCGAGCGGCATCAGCTTTTTGTTGAGCCGGAAAGTCTTGCAACCGACGAAATTTATCTCAACGGTCTTTCATCAAGTTTGCCGGAAGAAGTTCAGGACGCTTTTTTACGCACTCTTCCAGGCTTTGAAAACTGCCATGTTGCCCGACCAGGCTACGCTGTTGAATACGACTATGTTGAGCCAACACAGCTTTTCCCTTCTCTGGAAACAAAACGAGTCGCAGGGCTTTTCAACGCAGGTCAGATTAACGGCACTTCGGGCTACGAGGAAGCAGCAGGTCAGGGCCTTGTCGCAGGAATCAACGCCGCCCTTTATGCACGCGCGCACAAAGAGCTTTGCGGAGACTTGTGTGCTTCTCACGCCGGCATGGGGCAGGTTCCGGCCAGCGCAGAGCCGAACGCATTCGCTTTTAAATCACACTTTACGCTCGAAGAAATCAAGCACTTTGCAGAAATTTCCGAAAAAGAAACTCACGCAGTAAACGAGCTTCTTGAAAATTTCCAGAAAGAGCAGGGAAGATCAAACTTCCACACAATTCCTGTATGGGAACCGCTTATTTTGGGGCGCGACGAAGCCTATATCGGCGTTCTGATTGATGATCTGGTTACGCTCGGAACCAAAGAGCCTTACAGGATGTTCACGGCACGGGCAGAATATCGCCTCAAATTGCGCCACGACACAGCCGACCGCAGGCTTTCCGAAAAAGCATTCAAAGTCGGAATCAAAACAGAAGCACAGTTCAACGCCACAAAATTGAAGTACGAGCAGGTTGAAGAAGCCACGGAGCTTTTGCTTAAAGACGCAAACGCAGAAAATCCTGGATTCAGCCCGATTGTCTGGGAAATCGCGCAGGAAGACGCAAAATACAAGTATTACATCGAAAAGCAGGACGCACGGGTTGCCAAAATGCACAAAATGGAGCATTTCCACATCCCGGCAGATTTTGATTACGGAAAAATCCCGGCACTCTCAGGCGAAAGCCGCCAGAAGCTGGAAGCAGTCCGCCCGCTCACTCTGGGCCAGGCAAGCAGAATCTCTGGCATTCGAAATTCCGACATTATGTTATTGATGGTGTATCTAAAGTAAAAATCAACTGCCGTGCGGATTCCTAGAGAATCCGAAACTCTGACATCATGTTGTTAATGGTCTATCTGAAATGAGCAGGCGTTGCGGGCGGCGTTTGAGCCCGCAGAGGGGGTAGGCGAAAATGGCGAAGCCATTGCAGCCGAGGGGGAGACTTTTCCCTTTAATTTCTAATTGCTAATTATCTTAACGATTTCTTCTTTTGAGAAAATTCCTGCGTTACACAAATCGGCGGCAAATTCGCTCAGGGATTTGTTAAGGAACAGCATATCTTCGCTGCAAAGCTTGAAATCCAGGCCTTGTTCGGCAAATTCCCGGATTACGCGGATTTTTTCATCTGAGTTCTGCTTTGAAAGGAAGGGCGCAGGACTGAATTCGGTGCGAATATTATTTGATTTCAAGAAATTTATGACTTCCGGTAAAATCTTTCCGTCCCTGAAAATCAAAAGATTGTCCTTTTTAACCACGATATTCGGATTCAAAATCACGTTCGGCTGCAAATTCTGAACGATTTCCAAAATTGAAGCCCTGTCAGCAAAATTTCGCAATCCGAGGCTGCCAATTCTTGATTCAATGTTCAATTTTCGGGCAGTTTTAAAAATTGTAAGGAATTTTTCTGGTTTTTCGGCAAATGCAGTTCCATAAAGCTCGATTCCTGCAAAAATTCCGCTTTCCAAAAGCATTGTCGCGAGGTTAATATTTTTTTCGATGTCCGAGTTTAAGCCAAGATATGGCCTTACGGTGATTTTGTCAGCATATTTTTCACAGCTGTTTTTAATCGCATCAATAAAATCAGACGGATTATTTAAATTGGAAAGCAAATCAACATTGACCGTGCCGTTCAAAACTTTGACATTTTCGGTCACGCTTTCTGAAATCGAATGACAGAAAAGCAAAAAAACATCGTGAGGAGTTCCAGCACGCAGGTTAATATACGAAAAGATTTCTTTGCGGAATTCTAAATCTTCGGCCCCACCGACGTCTTCAAGCAATCTTTCTTGAAAATTAGGAATGATAAAACCAGCCCAACGAACAAAACTATCATACCGCATCCCGGAACTGAGATGCTTGCATGAGTCGATTTTGGGAACTTTAATAAAATCAGAAATTGATACCAAGAGTTACTTCCAATTCTGCTCAACTTTTGCCTTAAAACTCTCTTTTTTATCGTTTGGTAAGAATGAATCGTCAAAACTGTTAATGATAATCTGCTTCATGTCCTTTTTTGAGAAGTGGAGCTTTGAATAAAGATTCCAGTATTCATCAAGAAGCTCAGCACCAAAGAAAATCGGGTCATCAGTGGCGATTGTAACAGGAATTCCTTTGTCAAACATCTCGCGGACCGGATGTTCGGCCATTTTTTTGACGTATTTTTTTGTAAAGACGTTGCTTGTCGGACAAACTTCAATCGGAATTTTGTTCTCGCGGACATATTTTACAAGCTCCGGATCCTGAACCGATGTGATTCCGTGACCGATTCGCTCTGCATGACAGATTCGGAGGGCATCCCAGATTGACTCAGGGCCTACATCCTCGCCTGCGTGCGCAACTGCGTGATATTTATCAGCGATTGCCTTTTCAAAAACCGGACCGAATTCTTTTGACGGACCTTTCTGCTCTGCTCCGCCCAAACCGATTCCGATAAATCCATCGAACGGATGCTCTTTGAACATTTTGTAGTTGTTCTCGGCATTTTCAAGGCCGAAAGTGCGTGAAACGTCGCCCAAAAGCCAGACAGTAATTCCGGTCTCTTCTTTGATTTTTTTGAGATTTTTCTCGAAATTTTTTGTCATTTCAGCATAATCGAAGCCTTTTTTGATGAAAGCCGATGGAGCAAAGAACGCCTCACAATGAACGACACCATTTCGCAAAAGATAATTCTTCAAATCTTCGAAAATCAAGTCAAAATCAGAAACTTCTGTAAACAAATCCTGAACATGAAGGAATGCGGCAATAAATCCGTTTAAATCAGAATATGAGAAAAGTTTTTTAATTTCTGAGTCAGAAAATTCAACACCGTTCTTTTTTAGATAAAGTTTTTTTATTGTCTCCCGACTCATCACGGCTTCAATATGAATATGAAGTTCCGCTTTTGGAATGTCTTTGAAAAACTTGTAAAACTCTGATTTATTCATTCACTTGCCCCATTAGAATTCAATTTTTATTCTAACTTGAATTTCGGCAGATTTCATGAAAAAGTTAAATTTTTTCAAGCTCCGTAACGAGATTTGCGAACACATCAAGTGCTGCCTGAATCGGCTCGCTACTGCTCATGTCCACGCCGGCGACCTTGAGGCTTTCAATCGGATAACGACTTCCACCGCTCTTGAGGAACTTAAAGTAATCCTCCCGCTCGGCGTCCCCACCGTTCGTGACACGTTTTGCAAGTGCAAGGGCAGCAGAAATTCCTGTGGCGTATTTATAAACATAGTATGCACCGTAGAAATGCGGGATTCTCAGGCCTTCCATGTCGCTCTCTGGCTCAAAGTGCATTTCCGGGCCGAAATACTGCTCCAGAAGCTCGCGGTAGATTTTTCGCAGAACCTGTGCAGAAAGAGGCGTGCCGTTCTCGACAAGCTCATGTGCCTTAAGCTCAAACTCGGCGAACATTGTCTGGCGGTGAAGGGTTGCGAGAATGTCATCTGCACGCATTGAAAGAAGATATGCCTTCATCTCAGGAGTTTTTGCTTCGCGCAAGAGATACTCGAAAACAAGCTCCTCGTTGAAAGTAGATGCAACCTCGGCCTCAAAAATCGTGTAGTTGTAGCACATGAAAGGATTGTTTGTCTTTGAGTAGTAAGAATGCATTGAATGACCGCCCTCGTGAGCCATCGTGAAAAGGTCGCGGATTGAGTCAGTCTTGTAATTCAAAAGAATGTATGGATAGCCTGTGTATGCCCCGGAAGAGAATGCACCGCTTCGTTTGCCTTTGTTTTCGTAGCGGTCAACCCAGCCGTTTTTGAGCCCGTCGCAGAGAATATCCGTGTAAGATTTTCCGAGAGGGGCAAGGGCTTTTCGGCAGATTTCAACGGCTTCGTCGTAGCTTGTCTCGCACTTAATGTCTTTTACGAGCGGAACATAGACATCGTAGTGACGGAGTTCTGAAAGGCCGAGGATTTTTTTACGGAGCGAATAATATTTGTGCAAAGTCGGAAGATTTTTGTGAACCGTGTCAATCAAATTGCGGTAAACTGACTCCGGGACTTTGTTTCCGTAAAGGGCGGCTTCCAGGGAAGACTTGTAGCCTCGTGCACGTGCGACAAAAACATCCTGATTTACGCTGCCTGCATAAAGGGAAGCGATTGTGTTCTCGTGCTGAACAAAACCTTTGTAGAAATTTTTGTAAGCCTCTTCGCGAACGGCTCTGTCCGGATTGTGAAGGAAGGTCGTGTAAGTGCTCTGGGTGAGCGGCTTTTCCTCGTCATTTTCATGAACGGCCTCAAACTGAAGGTCAACATTTGTGAGAAGGGAAAAAGCCTTGTAAGAAGTTTCCGAGCTTTCGGCCTGAAGCGAAAGAATGCGCTCTTCCTTTTCGCTCAAAATGTACGGCTTGTGATGAAGCTCCTTCTGCAAGAAGATTTTGTAATCAGCAAATTCCGGCAAATTGAGCCAAGAATTGATTTTTTCGTCTGGAATTGACATGAGCTCCGGCGAGAAGAAAGAAGTGTCGCTCTCGGCGGCGGCATAAGCCATCATAGCCCGGCCTTCACGGTCCTGAGCGGCTGCATCACTTTCATCGGCTGTATGCTGGAGTGAAGCGTAGTTGTAAACAGTCTCAATCACTTTTTCAAGTGCCTCGTTCGCTTTGAGACAGGCCAGCAGCGAATCGCTTGACTCGCCCAGTTTGCCTTTAAAAGCCACAACCTTTTCTGTGAGCGGTTTAATAGAAGAAAGAGCCTTTTCCCAGTCTTCGTCAGATTTATATAAAGTAGATAAGTCCCATTTGTCGCTTGCCGGGACTTCGTTTCGTGTTGGAATTATATTTTTAGCCATGTAAGCATTATACAACTTTTGAAGGGAGAAGTCATCGCTTAGTCTAGGGCAAATGCAATATAATCGATTTTTATATTGAAAATGGCGCGAATGAGCGAAACGGCTTACGGAAACACGCGTTTTGTGCTGCCGCGTGAGCGGCAAACGTATATAGTTTCAAGCACAAAACGCGTGTAGCATGCTAGCATGCGCTTCCGATAAGCCGTTTTCGCGACTGGGAGCCGATTTTGCAAATACTTCAATAGCTATTAGTAATTCCTAATTACTATTTTTTTTGTTATACTATCCTCATGTCAAAATCAAAATCGCTCCTTTCGGCGGGGCTTTCGCTTTCTTTTTTTACGCTTTGTTCACGCATTCTTGGTCTCGTTCGCGAGATGACTAAAGCGGCTTTTCTTGGAACTTCAAAATATGCAGACGCTTTCGGAATTGCCTTTATGATTCCAAATCTTTTGCGCCGTCTTTTTGCCGAGAACGCAATTTCGGTGGCCTTCATTCCTACTTTCAAGGGCTATCTTGAAGAAAGTGAATCCAGCAATGGCAAAAAAACTATCCGTGATTTTTTGAGCGCAACGATAACCCTCATCACTTTTTTGACGACCTGCGTCGTTCTTACAGGAATTCTTCTCACACCGCTGATTGTGCGCATCTTCCTGGATAACAACGATTCTGCCCTTCTCCACGAAACCACGATTCTCACCAGAATCATGTTTCCTTACCTTGTGGTGATTTCAATCGCGGCCTTTTTTCAGGGAGTTTTGAACGGAGTCAGGATTTTCTCTCCTTCGGGCTTCACGCCTGTTCTTTTCAATTCTGTCGTAATTGCGGCGACTTACATTCTCACACCGATTCTCACCGGCAATATCGAAGACAGCGAAGTAAAAGCACAGATGGCTGCCCGCGCAATGTCAATCGGCGTTATTTCAGGCGGCTGTGTTCAGGCTCTTTTCCAGCTCCCGTTCGTGCTCAAAACAGGCTGGCGATTCAGTTTCACCACTCTCAAAAAAGCATTTACAAACCCCGGTACGCGCAGAGTAATGAAGCTGATTGTGCCCACGATTATCGGAATGGCAGCTTACCAGCTCAACGACGTGGTTTCAACGGCTCTGGCGGGCAAGGCAGGAACAGGTATCGTCTCATCGCTCCAGTATTCACTCAGGTTGCAGGAGCTTATCCTGGGCATTTTCGCGGTTTCAATCGGCACGGTCATCCTGCCAGATTTGAGCGGTCTTGCCAAAAAAGAAATGTGGGCAGACTTCAACGCCATGTTGATTCAGGCTTCAAAGATCATGGCTTTGATTTCAATTCCAGTCACTTTTTTCTCACTCGTCTGCGGCGAAGAAATCATTTCGCTCGTCTACAAGTCAAAGAAATTCTCGGATGAATCGGTCCGCCTCACGCTGGTGGCTTTCAGAATGCACATCGCAGGTCTATTTTTCATCGCGCTCAACAGAATCATTTCACCGGCTTTCTACGCCCAGGGAAACACAAAATCTCCGACTGTGGCAGGAATTTTTGGCTTTGCAGTAAACATTGGCCTTGCCCTTGCCGTTGTCCTTCTGCGAAATGACGGTACAGGAGCGGGAATAGCCCTGGCTCTTTCTGTGGCAAGTTTTGCAAACACTGTGGCTCTTTTTGTCTTTTTGCGGAAAAATCAAAATCTAGATGTAAAGGCAGTCACCAAGGGAACGATTTTCTACGCGCTAAAGCTGATTGTTTTTTCACTAATCGCCGCAGTTCCAACCTTCTTCGTAAGAAACGCCTTGAATCAGCTTTTAGCAGGCAGAGGAAGATTGATTGGCTTTGGTCTGCCGGTCTTCGCCTGTGCAATGGTTTTCGCGATTACAGGCGTGGCAATGCTTGTGATTACGAAAGATGAAATCGTAAGGGTAATTTTGAAAAAAGTGCGCAGAAGATAAAATAATCCTCTCAGAGAAAAGCACTTATGTACCATTTTTTTCAAACTATGGTATAATCTTTAATGGAGGTGAAATTATGCTCGTAGTATCATATTCAGATTTTTTTGCGAATCCTTCTCAGTACAAAGAAAAAGCAGAAACTTTCGGGCTTAAAATTTTGCCCAAAAAGAAAGAAAAGAAAATTTCCCGAAAACTTCAGGAAAAAATTAATCATTTAAATGCCGTTGTTGGCTTAGTTCCACCAGAGATTAATGTCGATGAACTTTTGATTGAAAGAAGGATGTCAAAATGAGAGTTCTTTTCGATACCAATATTATTCTAGATGTTATAAACAAACGGACTCCATTTTTGCAGGATTCATACACAGCCCTGAAACTTGCATACAATTTTTATACACCTTGTATTTCCACAACAACCATAACGGATGCCGTATACATATCTAAAAAATCTTTTGTTGATAGCTAAGAACAAAAAAGAATTCTTTCTGATTTTTTTTCCGATTTTAAAATCTGTGCTGTAACAAAGAGCCAGCTGACTTTTTGCGATTATGCGGAAGATAAAACGCCGTGCAACTTCCATTTTTGAAACTTACACGGCGTTATCAGTTTTATCCTTTATGGATTAATTTTTCAACACATATTCAGTGCCAGTCGTGAAACCTGTAACAGAATCCGGCAGTTTTGTAAAGGTTAGCGTGATTGTACACCCGCTTCCTTTTATGCCTTTGCCGCTCGTGTTGTATGTACCTTCGACAGTACCAACGCTTGTTCGATTCTCTTTATCACCATCCCAGAGTCCTTTGTACATTTTTCCAGAAAATGAATTGTTACTGAATGTCGGATAGAATTCATACAATGTGTTATCCGAGAGTTTAATGTATATCATTCCCTTAGCATCATTGTAGTCAATATAAATCGGTGTTTCAGATTCTGTACTAAAACGCACTACTGTTGGCAGAGAGCCATTAAAATATTTCGTTAATATGATTGAATTTTCTGAAATTTCATATTGATAAATTTCCATTGTGCCAAATTGGCTGGCACACATTGCAAGGCTTATTTCAAGTGCGTCTCCGGAATATCCCGCATTTTTTCGAAGGATTTCTTCATATTCTGCAACAGACGAGAACGTATATGTTCCATCGGCGCTTTTTTCCGAATAACTCTTAAACGAAAGGAAAAGCAGTTTTTGATTTGCATCGTAAGAATATCTGTAAACAGATGTCTCTGTTTTTGTTTCACCTTTTTTAGTTCGCGCGTAAATTTCAGTTGCAGTGTCATTTGTAAAATTCCAGGTTCTCATTTTTTCTGACGAACTGCCTTCAAGTGTAAATGTCTTCCCCGCAAACGGATTTTCCCCAACAGATTCCGGCAAAGTTACTTTTGGAGTAGTTGCCGACGTGCTTTCACCAGAGCCTCCATCGCTGCATGAAGTTACCCCAACTGCAAGCATCGAAAGAAGCAACAGCGCTGAAATTGATTTTAAAGCTTTCATAAAAAAACCTCCTTTAATTTTTTAATATTATGACATTCACTAGATGTCAATTCTACTTACAGCATATCTTAACATTAACCAATTGACAAGCACTAAATGTCAATTAGGCGTTATGTTCAAAAATAAGAATGGAGAATCAAACAATATCTCTGGGAAAAATATTGCCCGCATCCGAAAGGGAAGCATTCCAAAACTTTCGCAGCGGGCTTTTGCAGATAAGTTACAATTATATGGAATTGATGTAGATAAAAATGCAATTCAAAGAATCGAATGTGGAAAAAGATTCGTAACTGACATAGAACTTGTTGCAATTGCCGAAGTACTGAATGTGTCAGTGGCAGATTTACTTAAAAATCAGGATTCAGATAAAAAACTATAAAAACTACTTGCATTATTCTGGCGATATGCTATACTTAGTCAACAAGACTAAGGAGCGTTTTTTATGTGCCAGATGAATGTTCTTGAAGCCAAAACAAATTTCTCAAAAATCATTGCCATGCTCGAAAATCATGAAGAAGAAGAAGTCATCGTGGCTCGTGCGGGTCATCCGGTCGTGCGCATTTCATTAGTTCCAAAACAAAATATTGAAGAAAAGCTTGGAATGTTTGCAGGCGAAATGGAGCTTCCTTCTGTCGATGCAGAAAATTGGGATCCTTGTGACTGGTCAGACGAAGAATTAAAAGATGTTTGGGGGGATTTGATTTAAAATGGAATTTTTACTTGATACCCACATAATTCTCTGGACCATGTTCAAGCCCTACAACCTGTCTCAAAAGGCGATTGACATTCTCTGCAACAGCAAGAATAAATTCTATTACAGTATTGCATCCATGTGGGAAATCGCCATTAAGCACCGCAAGCATCCGCAAGTAATAACACGGAGCGGCACAGAATTCATGCATTTCTGCGAGGCAATGGGCTTTATCAAACTCCCTATTGATGACAGGCATGTCTGTGCCCTGGAAACTCTTCATGAAAAAGAAGAAAATAAGGGACATGCGGATCCATTTGACAGGATTCTGCTTGCTCAGGCAAAAGGCGACGGCATGACGCTTATAACCCACGACGATAAATTTTCTTTATACGATGAGCCATATATCTATTTGGTTTAAAGTGATAGAATAGCTTTTCAACAGGACAATAACATGAAGGAATACACAAAAGAAGAACTTAAAAAAATCTATACAGCTCGAAAAGAGAAATTACTTGCTTACATGACTGAGCATGATATTACGGCGGCTGTTTTTGAAGACTGCGAGGAGCGGCGCAACCCGGCCGTGCGTTATTTTACAGGCCATCCTACTGATGCACTTTTTATCATCGCACAGAACGGAAAGTGCGCCCTTATCCCATGGGACGAAAACCTTGCCCAGGAACGTTCGGTAGATGTTCAAATTCTTCCATATAATAAATATGAAAGGAGAAATACTCGTGCTGTAAAAGAAGTGCTCAAATCATTCAGGCTCAAGTCCAAGCGGCTCAAGGTTGAGATTCCACCGACAACTCCTTACCCGCTTTTTTTGCAGTACGTTGACGCTCTTGACGGATGGGACGTTCTTTGCCGTGAGCACTCCAGCCATGACTTTGTTGTAGAAATGCGCTCAACAAAAGATGAATACGAAATTGAATGTACCCGCGAGGCTTGCCGTGTTGGCGACTGGATTATTTCCGAGATTGAACGCGGAATCCGTGAAAACTGGCTCCAAAAAGAAAGCGATGTCGCGCTTTTGATTGAATCTGAATTGCGTAAATGTGGGTGTGAGAGAACAGGATTTGACACTCTGGCAGCAGGTCCTGGCCGAAGTTATGCGATTCACGCTTTCCCAGGCTACACGAACGCTCCGTGGCCGGCACAAGGTCTTTCAATACTCGACTTTGGCGTTGTTTACGAAGGCTACACAAGCGATACCACTTTGACTGTCGCAAAAGGCCCGCTCAACGCAAAGCAGGAAGAACTTCTCGCGCTGGTAGAAAAAGCTGCAGAACAGGCTCTTCCTCTCTACAAATCAGGAAGCCCGATTAAAAAAGCAGCCGAAGCTGCGGATTTGGTTTTCGCAAATGCAAAAAGAGTGATGCCGCACACTCTCGGTCACGGAATCGGCCTCGAAATCCACGAATTCCCGCGGGTTACGCCAAAACACCCGGATGACCTTCTCTTTAAGAGCGGAATGATTGTAACGCTGGAACCAGGTCTCTACGATCCGGAACTAGGCGGCGTGCGACTAGAAAACGACGTGCTGATTACAGAAACAGGAAATGAGGTTTTAACACATTCTAAGATTATAAGAATATAAAGGTAAATGCCGGGTTTCGAAATTTACTGGCTGTGTTAAAAAACGGCTCCCAGTCGTGAAATCGGCTTATCGAAATCTAGGGAACGATGGCATTCGACCTCTAAAAAAGGGATTCCGTAGGAATCCCCAATCTGTGTGGCTTCTTTCTAAATTGCGTTTTCGAGTGTATCGGCCTCTGCGTTGAGCACTTCCTTAAGCGTATCGTCTTCAAGGTTGTTGCTCAGCTCACGCAGATTGCCCAGAACTTCCTTAACCAGCTCAATGCCTTCCTTTTCGCTTGGTTTGTTCTCCGGGTTCTCGTGAATCAATCCTGAGCGGAGAAGAGCTTTTGTGGTGGCGAACAAGCCTGGTTTGCCCGAAAGCTTGGAAATAACGTAATCCAAAAGCAGGCGGTTGCGGCTTGTCATGAACTCGTGACGCTGCTCCGGTGGCAGATATTCAAGCATTTCACGCAAAGTTTTGAACATTGAGAGGAATGCACGGAACCTGTAAATCACGCTTCGGTCTTCGATTGCGGCAATGATTGAAGGAAGCATATCAATTGCACGACGCAAAGCGAGATCGTCAACTTTTGGAGCCTGTTTTTCTGTGGCAATTTCTTCCATATTTTCCTCCGGCTTTTCCTCTTTGGTTATACTTCCATTTTCCTCTGTTTCTTCAGATTCTGCAAGTTTTTCTTGCTCATCTTCCTGCAAATAATCTGGAATATCGTCCAAAAAGTCATCATCGTCAGTTTCTACATCTTGAACATCTTCCTCGTTAAGGAATTCGTCTGCTGCAAGCAGGTCAGAATCTGCGAGAGATTCGTCTTCCATTTCCGGCATTTCTTCTTCAGGTCGTTCTTCAACCGAAAGACCAATCAGCGGATCTGCAGTAGTTGCCGGTTCCGTTCCATCCAATGGATCAGGAGCATATTTTTTTGCTTCTTCGACTGCCTGTGCCGCATCCGCTGCCTGAGTTGCAGCCTGCCATGCACTTTCTGCGGCATAATTTGCCTTTTCTGCAAGTTCCGAGGCTCTTTTTATCTGTGCTTCAAGCTGGTCGAGCGATTCATCAGAAATTTCACGTTTTTGGGCACCTGGAGTCTCCACCTCAACGTTTGAACTGTAATCATCTTCGGAAGAAGAATTTGAAGCAGCCCCCTGATTTGGAGCATGAGCTGAACCTGCAGTATAGTCTGGATTTGAGTCTTCGATATATTCCGTTCCGTCTGGGAGCGGTGCAAATGCTGGCTCAACGGCATCTTCCTCATCAATCGGCGCGCCATCATCAATAAGCTCGTCAAAATCCGCAGAATCCCCGGAGTCAAAAGCGTCTTCATTGCTTTCTATTAAAGTAGCGACAGAACCGACATCTTCTGAGTCAGAGTTTTTATCAGCAAGTTTTTCCATTCCAAACTGACCGAAATTAAATGGCTCATCATCATCTGAAACCGAATTTTCATAGCCATCTGGAACTTCAAGAATATCATCGCCAAACTGAGCATCATTTTCTGCAAGAGAAATTTCACCTGCATCCGAAATCAAATCTTCGGGAACAACAGAATTCAATTCCTCTTTGTCTGCCGCAACAGCATCAGGAACAGGAGCTTTTTCGGCTTCAGACTCAATTTTTCCACCAGAGAAAATTGAATCATAATCAACTGTAGTCGAATAGAATCCGTCGGCATCAAGATTAGACAGTTTTTCGTCGCTTCCAAGAATACGCTCAGAAGAAATTTTTGACAGATTGTTGAATTCATCAGCTGAACTTGCCTTTTTGTAAAACTGCAGGGCTTTTCCAAGCTGATTCTGTCTTTCATAAAGATTTCCAAGATGAACCATTGCCGTAGAATCGCCCGGATTTTTCTGAATTGCGGCATGAAGATACGGCTCTGCCTTTTTGTCATCACCTTTCTGGATAAATCTTTCGGCCCAGTCGCGGTAAACCTCGTTATAATCAGGATTTATCTTTTTGATATTTGCAAAACATTCTTCTGCCATTTTAGAATCATCTTTGCAAATGTAATACTGACCAAGAAGATTGATTGTCTGAACATCATTTTTGATGAGCCGCTGCAATTTGACGATTTTTTCATAAGCCACTTCGAGTTTGTCTGCGGAAATATGAATGTGAGCAGCCTGCTTCATGATTCGGGTATCAGCAGGATTGAGTTTTTCGGCTTTTGAAATCGTTTCTACAGCTTCATCGTATTTTTTCTGTTTTTCAAGAGAAGTTGCGAGACCTGTGAGTGCATTTTTGTAGTTTTCATCAACATCAAGGGCTTTTTTGAATTCACTTTCTGCATTTTCAAAAATGCTCTGGCGGTTGTAAACATTTCCCTTCGCCGTGTGCATCTTTACATCATCTGGATAAAGTTCAAGAGCCTGACTTACAACTGTGTCCGCCTCAGAAACTTTATTTTCGCCCAAAAGCAAGTCCGCATAGGCTTCAATTGCCTCTGTCCAGCCCGGTTTTGCGCGAAGGGCACCCTCAAAGCAAGTCTGAGCTTTTGAAGTCTCACCGATTTCAGCATAACTTTTAGCAATATTGAACTGAAGAATCGGATGGTTCGGGTCATATTTGAGTCCGCGGTTGTAAGCTTCGATTGCCTTAGTGTGATTTCCCTGCAAGGCATAAATTGCGCCCAGATGATTGTTTGCAAGTACGTCGGACGGATTTTCATCAACGACTTCCTCAAAGCATTTTATAGCCTCAGTATAATTTCCCATCTGACGGTAAGTAAAACCGAGGTTGTAAGAAATTTTTGCCCGCGACTTGGGATTAGACTCGCACATTACAAGTGCCTGTTCAAGGAAGGCGACAGATTCTTCATATTTTTTCTGGCGACGATAAACTCCGGAGATTGCTACCAAAACATCAAGATTCTCATCATCAGCTTTTTCGACCTGTTTAAAAAGGGTTAAAGCCTGGTCGTCTTTACCAGCCTTAACGTAAAGATTACCAAGCTGCATTTTATAATCAATATTTTCAGGTTCTTCAAGAATCAAGTTCTTGTAGATTTTTGCCGCAAGATTGTAGTCATGGGCAAGCAACGCTGATTTTGCGCGTTCCAACATTGTGTTTGAATCTGACATAATTTTATCTCCGTTCCTTTATTTTTTGGACAATCCCTGTGAAAGTCGTGAGCTTGGACGAGCGAAAACTTCTTTTGAAAGCATTCCGTTAATTCTTCCGTCCACTTTAGAATATGCACTTACTGCAAAATAATAAATTCTTCCATTATCAAGCCCCGTAAGCGTTACGTTTGTCACGTTTCCAACATTTACAGGTGAACTTCCCTGAACGGCCATCCGTCCCAAATATTCACCTGGCCTGTTTCCATAATAAACATAATATCCGCCGGCATTATCATCTACAGAATGACTCCAGCTGAGCGTAACAGAACCGTCTCCTGGAATCGCCGCAACTGAGAATGGTGGAAGCGGGTCGTTCTGCTCATCATATTTTACAACGATTTCTGAAAGACGCGGACTTCGGCTTCCGGCACCATCCGGCAAAAGCTCGGCAGAAAGCTGGAAGTACAAGCCTTTGACACCTCTGATTCTTTCACCAGGAACAACCTCTCTCCAAACCGGGTAAGTATCTGTCCAGCCGTAGCAATTATCTCCCGAACGGACGTAAAACCTGATGTCAGTCTGAGAAGGCACGTTCATCAATGTTTCAATTTCGTTGAGAACTGCGGCCTGAGAAACCAAAAGCGGCTTTGTAATAAATTTTCCGCCGTTGATTCTGTATTTTTCGTTTCCGCTCGCAAAAATATCGCTTCTTTCATGATTTGTGCTGGAACGTGAAATTCGGAAATTGTCGATTTTGCCGACATAATCAGTGCAAAGTTCAATACCTGCCTTTACGCCCAAAATAGGATAGCAGACAGTTCCGTATTCGTGACCGTTTTCGGTGATGTATTTGATTGCTTCCGTTCGGCCGTCAACAAGATATTCCAAAAGACCAGTTTCCTGATCAAAAGAAAGCGTATGGCGGGTCCATTTATTCGGAACGACTGTGCTTACTCCAGAAAGATGGAATTCATGTCCCGGATATGGAACGAAAATATTGTTGAATCCCCATTCAAGGTGATTGTTAAAGAAAGCCGCTGAAATCATCTGATATTCTGAATGAATGTCGTCGCTCAGAGAAGAACGCCATGAAAAGACCATCTCGCCATTTTCTGCAAGTGAAGGACAAAGCCAGAATTCAATCGTGAATGAACCTGCAAGGCCGTCATGTCCGAAGAGAGCGTTTTTGTTTCCGCTAAGAATCAGTCCTTTTTTGCTTCCGCGGCTGAGACCGGCACCAGTTCCTTTGACAGAATCGTGAGTCGGAATAAGATTGTTCGACATCACAGTGTAATTTCCCATTACATCGCAAAATTTGTCGTCATCAAAAGTGAGAAGCAGGTCCGTGGTGTAATCGGCCGTCGTGGTCATTGTGGAAAGCTCCACCGCATCGTATCCGAACTGTCCGTTCTGATTGCCGACAATTACGCCGTTCATCGAAGCTATCTCGTTCCAGCCGTTGTCTCCGCCAAGCACGAGAGTCTTTGGCGTTGCGAAAAGTGCTAAAGCGGTGAGCAGTGAGCAGTGAGCGGTGAGCAGTAATTTTCTCACCCCAGTGTGGCCGTTCAGCCTTTCACTGACACTTTTTGAAAAATTCATTAAACTAGATACAACTTTCATTATGCTTACGACTAATAACCCAGAATACGAGAAACTTCACGAAACTGCGTTAAAAGCGCCCTCCTCAAGCGGTGTATATCTTTGGCGGAATCACGAGGAAACCGTCATTTATGTTGGCAAAGCAAAGAACCTCAAAAACAGGCTCTCCTCTTATTTTTCGGGCAACCGGGCAATCAAGACCGAGCTGCTCGTTTCTAATGCGGCATCAATCGAGTACATTACGACAGCAAATGAGTACGAGGCGTTTCTTCTTGAAAACAACTTAATCAAGAAATATTCGCCGCGCTACAACATTCAGCTCAAAGACGGAAAATCTTACCCCGTTCTCAAAATCACGAACGAGGAATTCCCGCGCTTTTATAAAACACGCCAGGTTCATCGTACTGACGGTGCCTCATATTTCGGTCCCTACCCGGACTCAGGCGCACTCGACACTTTCATCGACAGTCTCTACAAGGTTTACCCGGTAAGACATTGCCGAACTTTCAAAAAGCGTGAAGCCCCTTGCATGTATTATCACATCGGGCGTTGTAAAGCTCCGTGCTGCAATAAAATCGATAAAGAGACCTATAATCTATATATCGATGAAATTCGCTCCCTACTTGAAGGAAAAGGAACAGAAACACAGGAAAAAATCACCGTGCAGATGAAAGAAGCCGCCGCCGCACTCAATTTTGAAAAAGCAGCCCGCCTGCGTGACGGTCTTCGCGCGCTAACAATCATGCAGAACCAGAACATTGTCGAAGATTTTGCTGCCGAGGACAGGGATTACATCGGCTACTGGCGGGAAGGTGAACTTGTAAGCTTTACAGTTCTCAAAATCCGCGACGGAAAACTTTTGGGCCGTGACAATTACCGGGTCGAAAGCCTCAACGAAGACGACGAGCTTCTGGAAGAGTTCGCAAGAGCCTACTACAGCGATGCGACAAACCTGCCTCCAAAGATTTTTATCGACGAAAAGGACAAGGCGGAGTTTCTGGAACAGTGGCTGAAGCAAGTTGAAAACGGAAAACGGAAAACGGAAAGTTTAGAGGGCGGTCCGGCTTCGCCGTCGGGTGTTCCGCCCTTCGCTAACGCTCATAGCCTAGCGGCTACTCCGGGGCTACATACCCTACCGCAAGAAAGCGAAGCAGGAAGCATTCTTGAGCGCGTGACGGAATCTTCCAGTCGCCGTGACATTGCTGCCCTCAACATGGCACGTGAGAATGCGAAAGAAGACATTATCAGGCGGGTGCGTGAGCGGGGCGACATGCCGGCCTTGAACGAGCTTAAGGATTTGCTTCATTTGCCACGGCTCCCAGAGCGAATCGAAGGCTTTGATATTGCTCATATCGGCGGAAAATTTCCGGTGGCTTCGCTTATTTCATTCTGGAAGGGAAATCCTGACAAAAAGAATTACCGCTATTTCCGGCTCAAAACCACTAACGGCGTAATCGATGACTTTGCCTCAATGCGCGAGGCCGCCACCCGAAGATATTCCCGGCTCTCAAATGAAAATGCCGAGCTGCCCGACCTCATCCTCATCGATGGTGGTATCGGTCAGGTCAATGCTGTCGACGGAATACTTAA
Source organism: uncultured Spirochaetaceae bacterium (assembly GCA_902785455.1). Lineage (GTDB taxonomy): Bacteria > Spirochaetota > Spirochaetia > Treponematales > Treponemataceae > Treponema_D. The sequence continues at coordinate 3,724 of CACZYY010000028.1, read as the reverse complement.
TATGCTGGGCTTAGACATTCCGATTGCGGGCCTTGCCAAGCGAGACGAAGAAATCTGGCGGCCACATGCAAGCCATCCGATTTGCCTGCCCCGCCGAAGCGATGCCCTGAGATTGCTCCAGCGTGTGCGAGACGAAACCCACCGATTCGCCACAAGCCGCAACCAGAATCTCCGCACAAAAGAAAACACGGTCTCGGTTTTCGCAAGTCTGCCTCATGTCGGCGAAAAGCGCGAGAAGATTCTTATCAAAACTTTCACCACGCTCGAAAATCTGGCGGCATCCCAGGAAGCTCAGATCGCGCAGGCTTTGCACGTGCGTGCCCCCGAAGCAAGCGAAATCCTGCTTGCGGCACGAGCCGAGCTTGAAAAACGAAACGAGACAAAGAATGCCAAAAAAACGATGTTTCAGGCTCAGCTTGGCAGCAGCTCAAGTGAATCAGAGCAAAAAGACGAATCTTATACCTCAACTCTGGCGGATGCGGCCCTGGAATAAAAAAAGACCGCGCAGGGATTGTAGCCCCGAAGTTGCCGTGCTGCTTACGCAAAGTCGGAAGCTGCACGGCAATGAGCGTTAGCGAAGGGCGAAAAGCCCATCAGCAGGCAAATTTGCGCCCAAAATTATCACGGAATATGAAAAAATCCTTGTTGTTTTGTTCAAAAGCGTGTTATACTGAAATCCGATTAGGTTAGCTATGTTTTTTTCATGTCCACGTGAGGCAATTGCTTTCTTTTATGTACTGGTCGATTTATTTTGTGCCAGCATAATGGGAATCTTGCTTTATACAACACTGTCAGATGTTGAGCGCAATAACAAAAGGCTTCATCTTCTCGCTGTACTGGTCACGGTAATCATTTATTGCTTCGCAGACGTAATCTGGATGCTGGCATTCAGCAATGTGGTCATTCCATGCACTCAACTTTCGCGCTACCTCACCAACATTTTCACTTACACAGTCATGACATTTTGCTCCTACACAATCTGTCGTTTTTTCCTTTCAATCTGGGAGTCGGTCACAAGCGGAGTTTTGCCCAAAAAGCTCCGGCTGTTTTTCATTCCTTTTGTATTTTTCATCATTCTCACATTCACAACCCCTTTGACAGGCCTTTTTTTCAGCATCAATTCAATCGGCGTGCTGCTCAAAGGGCCTCTGTACAGCCTCTACATGACCTTCATGTTCGGCTACATAATTATCTTTGCGATAATTTCACTTGCTTTCTATTTTAAAACCCAGAATGATTTCGCAAAGGAACAATACAGTTTTGCGGCAATTTACGCAGTTCCGGTTTTAATCGGAGCTTATTTGCACACCAAATACTGGACTTTGCCATCGTTTGCCATGGGCTTCACTTTTGCCACGCTCATAATCTACATTTTCCAGATGCGCGACCTTGTGACAATCGACTCACTCACAGGAATCAACAACCGCAGGCAGGGCGAGCGGTTTTTCCAGGAGCAAATTCGCCGCATAAACGAAGAACCACATTCCACAATCGAGTGCCTCTATCTTTTTATGATGGATCTCAACAAGTTCAAATCAATCAATGATACTTACGGCCACAACGAGGGCGACAGGGCCTTGGTTGCAACCGCTGACGTGCTCAAGCAGGCATGCTCGCACATTTACCGCAAGTGCATCATGAGCCGCTTTGGTGGCGACGAATTCGTAATCGGAGTTGTGTTCACGCCCGAAGAAGCAAATCTTCTCAACGAAAAAATCCACGACCTCATCCAAAAAAAGAACGAAGAGCTTAACGCACCGTACAAAATCTCAATCAGCATCGGTTACACATACTACAAAAAAGAATTCAAAGATTTCCGCACATTTCTCACACACGCGGACAAGCTCATGTACGAGATGAAGGAAATAGCGCATCGTGAAGCTGAGCTTGAAAAAAAAGACAAAGAGTGATTTTTTAAGAATTACTGGATAATATAAAAACAAGCTCCCGGTGGGAACGTGGCATTAGAATCCACCTTCGCAGCACAGCTGCTACGGAGATTCGCTAAAAACTTGCCTCGCAAGTTTTCTTGACGCTCACTAGGTTGCGCGTACAAGGTATCTGACTCGCTTCGCTCGCACGCGCAAAGTGGATTCATGCCACAACCCCACCTACGCTTGTTTTTGATTTTTTCGGCTTTTTATAAAATTTTCGCTTTGTTTTTCAAAGTTCTAACTTCACTTTCATAAAGGGGCGCAAATTTGCGGGCGGAGGGGCTTTTCGCGGTTCCGCTTTCGCTCCATTCCCCGCCAACCATGTCTACTTTATCCAGTCGCGACAAGGAAGTCGCGTGCTTAAAAAGACAGTATTTTTACGACATGGATGTCGGTGAACGGCTTTGCCGCCGCTACAATCCCTGCGCGGATTTACTCTTCAAAACAATGATTTCGCTCTCAGACAATTCCCGCCACTTCCCAGTTTCGAGATTTTCGTCCAGTTCTAGGCCGGCGAATTTTATTCGCTTTAAGTAAATCACTTCGTTTCCCAGCGCGCGGAAGATTCTTTTTACTTCGTGGAATTTGCCTTCTGTGAGGGTGATTTCACATTCGTTTTGTGTGTGCCATGTGATTTTTGCTCCGCTGGATTTTTGTTCGGGAGATTTTTTCTCTGGCGGAAGCGTAAGTCCAAGCTCGGACTGCTCGGAATATTCTTTTTGTTGATGCTCTGTGACCAGATTTTTTAAGCGCACGAAATATGTTTTTTCGATTTTATTTTCCGGGCGGGTCAAAAAGTCCGAAAGTTTACCGTCGTTGGTAAAAAGCAAGAGACCTTCCGTGTCACAATCAAGCCGCCCCACGCTGTGGAGCTTCGCGCCGTTTGAGATAAGCTGCTCAGGCGAAAAATGCTCGTAAACCGTGCGGTGACTGTCGCTCACAGTGGAACACACCTCGCTCGCAGCCTTGTTCATGAGGAAATAAAAGTATTGCGAAGGAACTTTTTTGTGACGCATTGACAAATCAATCCTGTTAGCATATAGTTTAAATGTCTGAGTTCTAGCGGTAGCTAGCCTGGGGCAACTAAAAAGGCACTGATATTCGGTGCCTTGATTTATTTTAAATCATCCATTTTCCAATAATACATCGTTTTTTCATTTGTGACATAACAATAAATAAGCCCATCGTTTTCTTTTCCTTTCAAGACACCATGCAATATCTGTCTTATTCGGCGAACAGCAATATGTGAATCAATTTTTATGTAAACATTACGCCCTTGATGAAGTCCATCTCTAAAACGATGTGAAACTGCATTTTCTCTGGAAATAAATTTTGGGCAACTTCTCTTGAAATATCAATAAGATTCATTATTTTAACTATAACGGAAAAATAACTTATGGAAAACTACGCAAAAAAAACAATTTATCTACATATACTTTTGAATTATTTCCAGCACAGTTTAGTCATGGAGCGGATATTAATACTAAAATTTTAGAATATGTTTCCAACTGCGTTGTCGGAAATATTCAAAACATGGCAACACAACGGCTGCTCCCTGCTATTCTTCCGCCTTCACCAAAAATAGCTTAATCCCCTCGCCGGTGAAACGTTCTTTTACGGCTTTGATTATTGCTTTCATCATGGCGATATGCTCATCCTCGATATAGCTCACTAGGATAAAATTTGTCTCTGGCCAGGTGCCGTTTCCCATTTTGTAGGAATTTTTGCCCCGCCCCACGACTGTCGGAATAATCGTGTAAAGCACGCCGGGAATATGTTCTTCCATGAGA
>CACZYY010000027.1 GCA_902785455.1 uncultured Spirochaetaceae bacterium | reverse complement strand
TGATTATCTTCTTGCGTTCTATTAAATCAACCGTCATCGTCGGTCTTTCAATTCCGATTTCGGTATTTATTACGCTCATGTTCATGTATTTCCAGGGATTGACCTTGAACATGGTTTCTCTTGCAGGTCTTTTGCTCGGTATCGGTATGTTGGTCGATAACTCAATCGTAGTTCTCGAAAATATTTACGCTTACCGTCAGAGAGATGCAAAACCACGCGTGGCTTCTGTTCTTGGTTCTCAGGAAATGGTCATGTCAATCACTGGCTCTACTCTCACTTCAATCTGTATTTTCGCCCCGATGCTCATGTTCAAGAAAACTTTGGGTATCATGGGTCAGATGTTCAACGATTTGGCATGGACAATCATCTTCTCTCTTACATGTTCGCTTCTCGTTGCGATGTGTCTCGTTCCGGTTTTGACTTCAAAATACCTGATGATTGATAAAATCGACACATCAAAGAAAGGCGAGGGCAAACTTGCAGGCGTGATGTATGCAATTAACAGTGCATTCAACAATTTCTTTGCAAAACTTGATGAAAAATATGCGAAAGGTGTTGCGTTTGTTCTTCATCATCGAAAGGCAAGCTTGATTACGCTTGTTGTGCTTTTCTTTGTTTCGATTTTCTCAATTAAATTCATTGGCTTTATCTTCATGCCAAATTCAGCGGCAAACGATGTTTCTGTAGAATTTACGGCTTTATCTTCATGCCAAATTCAGCGGCAAACGATGTTTCTGTAGAATTTACGCTTCCTCAGGGAACCAAGCTCGACATCACTGATGATACGATGCATGAATTTGAGAATCTGGCAAAGCAGGAACTTGCAGGCGTAAAATACGTTACGATGACTGTCGGCGGAACAAGCATGTTCTCTTCTGGTGCTGAGACAAACAAGGGAAAAATCACATTTACACTTTATCCTCCATTGGAGCGACAGCCTGGCTACGACAATGAAAAATCGGCTAAGGCAAAGCTTCGAAAGCATTTCAATGACTTCCCGGGTGCTGACTTGAAATTTGCCGCAAATGCAAACAGTGCTTCTAGTTCAAGCGACATCAACATCATGGTTAAGTCTGACGACTTGAATCTTGTCCGTGAATATGCCCAGCTTGTCGAAAAAATGCTCAAAGAAAAAGGCACAGAGTATGTTCAGGAAGTTTCTTCTGATCAGGAAGAAGGTCTTCCGGAAGCAACAATTACTGTAAACCGCGAAAAGATGTACGAGTTTGGTTTGAACATTCATACAGTCGGTGCAGAAATTTCCGGGGCAATCAACGGTACGACTGCAAGCCGCTACACTGAGCGTGGTAAGGATATCGACGTAGTTGTTAGGCTTTCAGCACAAGACAAAAAACGCCTCGATGACTTGGATTCAATTTCTGTCGTAAACTCACAGGGCCAGAGAATTCCTCTTTCAAGCTTTGCCCGCTATGACGAGACAACGGCTCCGGTCACAATTTACCGTGAAAATCAGGCTCGTGTCGTCCATGTTACGGCAAGCCGCGTTGACGGAATGTCACTTGGTGTTTGTCAGCAGGGCGTTCGCCAGCTTTTGGCAGACAATATTCCAAAAGAAGACGGAGTTACGGTTCAGCTTGGTGGTTCAATGGAAGACATGGTTGAGGCTGTCACAAACTTTGGTATGATTATCATCATGGCGGCTTTCCTTGTATTCGTCGTTATGGCTTCACAGTTTGAGTCGCTTCTTGACCCGTTCATCGTTCTTCTTACGATTCCGCTTTCGTTTATCGGTGTTATCATGATTTACGGAATTACGGGCACACAGCTCAACGTTATCACAATCATGGGTATGCTGGTTCTGGTCGGTACAATCGTAAACAACGGTATCGTTTTGGTTGACTACACCAACTTGCTCCGAAAACGAGGTATGCAGCTTGAAGAGGCTTGTGTTGAGGCGGCCCGAAACCGATTGCGACCAATCCTCATGTCAACTTTGACCACAGTAATTTCTCTTGCTCCAATGGCATTCTTCCCGGGCGAAGGTTCTCAGTCAATGCAGCCGATTTCGCTCACTGTATTCGGTGGTATGACATTTGGTTCTTTGATGACCCTCTTTATCATGCCGACAGTTTATTTCATCTTCAATAACCGAAGATTAAAGAAAGCTGAGAAAAAGCTCCGAAAACAGCTTATAAAAGAAGGTAAAATCACAAAGACTGAGGAAAAACAGCGTATAAAAGAAGAAAAGAAACGCGCAAAACTCGAAGCAAAGGCCGCAAAAGCCGCAAAAGATTTGGAGGAGTTTAAAAATGGGTTATCTTGAGAATATCAAAATTCATGCCGGCGTGCAGAAAAGAGTTGAGATTATCTTTTCACAGGCCGTAGAAGAAGACTTTGTTGCTGAATTCAAAGAGCAGCAGGTCGGGCTCAAATACACTAAGCTTGCGAACGTCATGGGTGCGGGATTCTCAAACCCGCGCCTGGGCGATGCAATCTGGCCTCAGCTCAATATGATGTACATTATTTATTGCAGCGAGGAAGATTGTGCCAAAATCATTGCGATTGTCGAAAAATTGCGTGAAAAGTACATGGGTGAAGGAATCGCCTGCTTCGTTAGTGAATCAACGGAGGTGTAGTCTATGGCAATAGTCACGCTTACAAGACAGTCCGGCTCCCTTGGTGACGAAATCGGAATGCTTATTGCCCGCAGGCTGGGGTACACATTCTTTGACAAGCACGAAATTGAACGGCGGATTATCGCAAAAGGTTTGCCAAAAGAGGAATTCATCAAATACGATGAACGAAAACCCACTTTCCTTGCACGATATGCCAAAAACCGCGACAGGTATCTGAACTTCCTCAGTTCGGTTGTCCTTGAAATTGCAAAAGAAGGAAATTGCGTAATCATTGGTCGAGGAGCATTCCTTTTTTTGCGTGACGTTCCGAATCACATTGCGCTTAGATTCGTCGCACCTTTTGAAGAGCGAATCAAGCACATGATGGAGCTCAAAAATATCGAAACGGAAAAGGCTGCTCAGCTTCTGCTCGAAAAGTCTGACAAACGAAAAGTTGCTTTCTATAAAAGCTGCTTTAAGTACGATTTGAACAGCTACGATTTCATCCATGCTTCAATCAACACAGGAATGATTCACCCGGATATGGTCGCTGAGATGGTTGTGGCTGGCATAAACAACAATATTACGCCGGAAATCGAAGAGGCGGGCAAGCAGCGGGTCAGCGAGCTGATTCTTGCCCAGGAAATGGCGAACAAACTGATTTTCGAACACGGCCTGCACATCGACGAATTGTGGGTGATTGTTCGTGATAAAACCACGGAGTCACAAGTTTCCATGCCACAGTCGAGCGCGCCGAAACAATCCTTGAGAGCGAATATTCCGGCTACAAGGTTGTGAGTGAAATAAAGTGCGTGCAAGATAATCGTTTTAGTAAGGCATAAGGGCGTTTCCGCCACAAAGTGGCGGTCGCGCTTTCCGTGGTTCCGCTACCGCTCCATTCCCCGCCATATCAGCGGGGAACTGCTTCGCAGCCACTCCAATCGCTAACGCTGGCGCGCCCCTACAATTCCTATCGCAGAAAAGTTTAAATCTAGTTAATTTTATACCGATATCCGGCAGACATGAGTAATATTGTACGACGTGCGACTTCATCTCCATCAATTTTGATTTTATTGAAATCGTACATGCCACGAATATTGATCATAAATGCTGATTTTTCTGAAAAATTAAACGCAAAATCTGTTCCACCAAGCATACCAAATAAAACTTTGCTATCTATTTTATCTTCTCCAGAATCTGAACCTTTAACATACCTACCATTTCCACTGATTGTGTAATCCATATCTTGAGAGCATTTTCCGAGTGGGAATGAAATATACAAACCTGCCTGAGGAATAACCTCAAGGAAACTTCCTTTGCGGGCGGTGTAAGTCAATAAAACTGGTATTTCCATTGTTGAGAAAGAAACTTTATCGGAAATTTTGTATTTATATCCTGAACTTTCTGCTTCGACAAGTATTTCTGTTCCGTTATTAAATAAAAAGCCCAATTCAGGTTGAATTCCTAAAGCTGGAAATGAAGGAATACTATAATTTGCCCAAACACTAAAGCCTCCATTTAAAATTGTGTCATTGTCAACTTTCCATGAGCTTTGTTCATTTGTTAAACTTGTTAATCCGGTTGCGGCTGCGTTTCCAAATTCTGATTTTTGACTGTCGGTAAGTTGTATAAAACTTGTTCCAATAGACCCTCGTACCCCAAATGAACTTTCTGAGAAAGAACTTGTGGCAATTAAAGCTGCTACGGCTAAACATGTAATAATTTTTTTCATCTTTTTGTCTCCTTGTTGAATGAATATGCGTATGATTTGAGATGAATTACTTGAATTCGACAATCATAATTTATGATAACTTTAATATAAGTATTTGGCAAGTGTGTTACGCTTTTTTAAGTATTATGTTGTCTCATGGGATTTAAAGAAAATCTAAAATCAGAACTTTCTTTTCAAGGTATTTTAGTTAAAGAACTTTCTGCTCAGACAGGTATAAAAAAACGTACAATCGACAATTATTTGCGGGAAAAAGGTAATATTCCATCGGCGGAAATTGCTGTAAAGATTGCAGAAGTTCTCAATGTTTCTGTTGAATTTTTAGTCACAGGAAAAGATCGAAAAACAAGTCTTGATAATTCTGAAAACTACAGTGCTGATGTAAGATTGCTGGCAAAGAAAATTTCAAAAATGAATGAGAACGAGAAAAAACTTGTTACTGTTGTTATAGATGAAATTGAGAGGCAGTCTGATTTGAATGAAAGATGACCTAGCCCAAATAGCTGCCAAAAATCTTCTTATAATCTTCAACACTTTCGGCTGCGACGATTTCTTTTCGGAGTGCGGCCCCGCCTTCGAGTCCTTTTGAGTATGCACAGAATCGTTTGCGTGCGTCACGGCAGGCGGAAAGCTCTCCCATATCTTCAACAAGCAATGCCAGTTCGCGGAATCCGGCTTGAATCCGCTTTTCGACCGGCACTTCTGTGATTGTGCCTTTTGTGAGGAATTCACGTGTTTTTGTGAACAAGAACGGATTACCCATTGCTCCGCGGGCAAACATCACGGCGTCAACGCCAGTCTGCTCCAGCATACGTTTTGCATCTTCCGGCGTGAATGCGTCTCCGCTTCCAAACACGGGAATTTGTGAATCGGTTTTTTCGTGAACAAATTTTACAAGCTCGGCAAGGGCGTTCCAGTCAGATTTGCCTTCGTAACCCTGCGCGCGGGTGCGGCCGTGCATTGTGATTGCCGCAGCCCCGGCTTTTAAGGCTGCCTCTGCACATTCCTTCCATGTAATATGCTCTGCATCCCAGCCCAAACGAAATTTCACCGTGACAGGAACACGGCCTTCAACAGCCCCGACAACCGCGCTCACGATTTTAAAAAGATGCTCCGGGTCTCGGGTGAGCGCGCTCCCGGCATTTGATTTGATGATTTTTGGGACAGGACAGCCGCCGTTAATGTCGATGCATTCAGCCGTCGTTCTCTCAAGGACGATTTTTGCAGCATTTGCCATCGTTTCGGCGTTTCCGCCAAAAATCTGAACGGCATAAGCTTTTTCGTTGGGGGCACGAGCCATGAGATTCTCTGTTTTTTCGTTGTTGCGTGTAAGAGCTTCGGAACTTACCATCTCCGTGTAAGCAAAATCCGCACCGCACTCCGCGCAAATCGAGCGGAAAGCACGGTCAGAATATCCCGCCACAGGAGCCAGGAACAAATTCCCCGGAAGAGAAAGTTTACCGATTTTTACAGGGTGATATAATTCCATTATTCTATGTTTTTTTAGGATATCTGAATAACAAGCACTTGTAAGTGAATCAAAAATGCTTGGAGTCGAGGTTGCGGCAAAAACTCGCTTTGAAGAGCGAAGCGTCCCGAAGGGCTTCAACCGCGAGTTTTATGACGCGTTCTCGACGGGAAAGCGTTTTTACAGTTGGCGGACGGTTTCTTGTTATTCTGGGAGTCTAAATATTTTGCAGCTGTTCGTCCACAAAATTTTGCTGAGTTCTTCCAGATCCATCTCCAGCATTTCTGAAAGGAATCGTGCTGTTGAAGGCAGATATTCTGGCATTGCGCGTTTGCGCTCGCGGAATTCGGCCGGAACCATGAACGGACTTTCAGTTTCAATCAGCATTCGGTCAACCGGAACGTTCAGAACTGTCTCGTGCAAATTGCGTGCGTTTCGGTAAGTGAGATTGCCGGCGAAAGAGAAATAAACGTTGAGGCCGGCTTCAAGACATTTTTTGGCATAGGCTGCATCCTCACCGTAACAGTGCAAGATTGCTCCTGCTGGCGGAATTCGCTCTTTGAGAATATCAAAAACGTCTTTGCCTGCTTCTCGGCTGTGGATGATTACAGGTTTGTCATATTTTTTGGCGATTTCGAGCTGAGTGATGAAAAGCTCGGTCTGCATTCGCTTGTCACCGAACTGTTTGTAATAATCGAGACCGCATTCACCAACGGCAATTACATTTGGCAGTTTGAGACCTTCCTCAATCGTTTTAATCCAGTCTTTGCCTGGATTCATTACTTCAACTGGAGCGACACCAACGGCATGATAAACACCCGGAATTGACTTGATGTTTGGATAGACTTTCTTGAAGTCGTGGAGGCTATTATTAATGCTTACAATACGCGTAACTCCGGCTAATTTTGCCTTCTGAATTACACGTAACTGTTCAATCGGGTCCTCATAAATGAGCCCGATATGGGCGTGAGTATCAAAAAACTGCATGGCTTTCTTCCAAATTAGATGTGAATATATGAAGAGAGTTAAACTCTTTTTTCTTTTACTCCGATAGAATAACAGAGAAACCAGTAACTGTCAAATTTTTTGCACAAAATGGGTTTAAAAAAACTCTAAAATCAGCAAAATATTTGACCTTGTTTGTGTTGTGTGATATATTTCTATGGATTGTCTAGAAATATTTAGAAAGCCGAATATTGGAGTAAGAACTTGGCAAAAACCAGACATTATAAGAAAATCGAAAAGAATGCAGTATCAGCTTTGCTTCATGGTCTGCAGAGTCTCGCAAACGGAATCGGCCGAATTTTTGTAAAAATTTTTAAAATTTGTGACAGCAAGCTCACAATCATGATTGTTCCACATTCTCAGGGTAAAGTAATCAACTTCCGCACAAATGTTTTTGCGCTTGCTTTCGGAATTGTGCTCATAGTCGGAATCGTTTCTTCCTTTATATACTTCAAAAAACAGGATTCCGGCATTCGTGAGGAGCTTGCCCGTTCCATGCACGAAAACCGTGATTTGCTCGCAAGTTTCGACGAGCTTCGTGATGAGAATAACAATGTGCTTCAAACAGCCAAGCGTTTCCGTTCATCACTTTCACAAACTCTTTCCCTGCTTGGAATCAATCAGTCATCATCTGTTGCAAAGGCTTCTGTTTCTGACAGTGATTTAAATTCTCTCTTCGACACAAAAGATACAGTTTCTGGCTCTACCAAAGAGGCTTCTGATATGCGTCAGCTTTCCTCTTATTTAGAGAGTGCAATCCAGCCGATTGAGCAAATCGGAAAAATGCTTGAAAGCCAGGAAACTCTTTTCGCTGACATCCCGAACATCTGGCCGGTTCGTGGTGGTATCGGTCACGTCTCTCAGCCTTTCGGTCAGACAACCCACCCAATCACGGGCAACTGGTACATCCACAAAGGGCTCGATATTTCTACCTGGCGAAGCGGAGACCCAATCCTTGCTACGGCAAATGGTCAGGTCGTAACTGTGGCTTATGATTCTGGTTTCGGCAACTACGTTATCATCAAGCACAAGCACGGAATTTACACACGATATTGTCACATGGCTTCAACCCGCGTCAAAAAAGGCCAGTTTGTTTCTCAGCGTGACGTAATCGGCTACATCGGAAGCACAGGTATTTCGACAGGTCCGCACCTCCATTACGAAGTTCATATTGGTTCCGACGTTGTTGACCCTGCTAAATACGTGAATATCAAAGTCTCAAAATAAAATATGGCTCTGTTAACTGATAATATTTCAATTAAAACAATTATCGGATTAGGTTCTGCAATCTCTGGCGATGTTCATGCCGATGGTTTTATCCGTGTCGAAGGTGACGTGGACGGAAATCTTGAATCGACAGGTCATGTTGATATCGGGCATGAAGCTCGAATCAACGGAAATATCACGGCTCAGTCAGTTGTTTTGGGCGGGATTGTTCTCGGCGATATTTACGCGCCCAATCAAATCAAATTGCTTTCTTCCTCAGCTGTAATCGGCAATATTTTTACCCGCAACCTTGAAATCGAAGAAAACGTAATATTCCATGGCCATTGTATCGCCTTAAAAAAAGAAGAAGATTTCAATCAGGCTTCGGAACGGTTCTCAAATGAAATGAGCATCCGAAGCAAGGTAGTTTGATGGCTGAGCTTTCATCCGTAAATACGCAGTTAAACTCTCAGTCACTCTATTTTGCGGCGACTCAGGCGGCTTCCCAGCAATTAGCACAACAGGCAAAGAAAACAGAAAAAAAACAAAAATCGGCGTTCGCATCATCTTTGAGTGCGCATCAGGAAAAGGCTCAGCTTCTTTCGGAAGGTCTTCCTGTTGAGCTTGCCGGAATGAGCGATGAAGAGGCGATTGTTTTTCTAAAAGATGCGATGGACTTGGCTGGCGATGAGCTTAAGAGGCATCAAAGTCTTGAATCAATGGAAAAATATCGTAAAAAAGTGAGTCAGTTTATGAAATATATTGTAAAAATCAATTATAATTTCATAACGACCCGTGAGCAAAAAAAGCTTAGGACTGGCCGAATTATCAAACCGATGCACCAGATTCAAATTATTGACCAAAAACTGAATCAGCTGGCTGCGGAAATGCTTATTTTGCACGGAGCGAATTTGAATCTTCTGGCAAAGGTTGAGGAAATCAACGGAATGATAATAGATTTGTTGGCGGAATAGGAGCAAACTAAAATGAGCGATATTTTTGAACAAGATATAAACGAAAGCGACGAAGACATCTCAAAACTTGAAGATGCAGAATATAAAGCCTACGAAGAAGAGGGCGAAGAACACTTTGTTTATCCCAAAATTCTTTATCTTGTGCGATTGGAATATTCGAGCGAAGGCGTATACGTCAGCGTCCCGGATAAATTCGAAGAATTAAAGGGCGGCGACAGAATCATAATTCCAACCCGCTACGGAAAAGATATTGCTCTTGTTCTTGGAAGAACGAATCATCCGGTCGGGCTCAAATCAAGTGATATCGTAAAGGTTGAGCGCAAGGCAAATGATGAAGATATTGCCAGAATCGAAGAATTAAAAGACAAGGAGATTGATGCCGCAAAAGTCTTCAAAGAAAAGGTTGCTGAGCACGGATTGGACATGAAACTCGTTGCCGTTCATTTTCTTCTTGAAGAGGCAAAAGCTTTGTTCTTCTTTTCGAGTGAAAATCGCGTTGATTTCCGCGAGCTTGTCAAAGATTTGGTCAGCGTGTTCAAAATGCGTATCGAATTGCGTCAGATCGGTGTTCGTGATGAAAGCCGGATTATTGGTGGGCTCGGTGTTTGCGGGCGTCCGTATTGCTGTCATTCTGTGCGCGACAAGCTTCCTCCAGTATCAATCAAAATGGCAAAGGAGCAGAGCCTTTCCCTCAATTCAACAAAAATCTCTGGTCAGTGCGGGCGTTTGCTCTGCTGCCTGAGTTATGAATATAACTGGTATGCCGAAGCCCGCAAAAAACTCCCGAGCGAAGGACTTCACATTTATTATGACGGGTCAAATTTCAGAATCACGGACGTAAATCCAATCAAGCAGCTTGTGCGTATGCTCAGTGAGGACGGAAGATTGCTCGAAATCCCTGCCAGCCGCTTTGTAAAAGACAACGGCAAGTGGAGCATAAAATAATCAGCAGTTAGGAAATCACTACAATCAGGTCGTCTGATTTTGTGGTGAACTCGTTACGGTTGAAATCGGCGTAGAACGTGAATTTTGTGAATCCCGCATCTTTTGCAAATTGCTCAATTTGATTTTTGGTGAGCGGGAGAATTTCTGCGTCGTCAGTGACAGTTAATTTTTTGCCATTGCCTGTTTCCAGTTCTTGATGGACAATTTTTTTGCCGTCCGCCCGAGTCTTGATGCTTGTGAAAAGTTTGACGCGGATGCTTTCTCTGACCGGAAGTTTTGCTACCGGCTCAATTCTGAGTTTTTCAAAATTGGGGAGCTTGATAATCAGTTTGCCGTTTGGAGTCAAAAGTTGTTTGCAATCATAAAAAAGCTTGGCCATTAGAGTTGAATCGTGCGTGTAAATTATCCTGTTGTTTGGAATGGATATTACATCATAGAAAGCTTTGCCCAAAAAACGGCACATTTCGAGACTTGACATCTGAAAGAAGCGGAGTGCCATGAGCTGCGTTCGTCTTTTGCGGTTTGCCGATTCGATAAGCTGCGGTATAGTTTCAAGGCCAGTGACATCTGCGTTTCCTTTTGCGAGATAATGCTCAAAAGTGCCAGAACCACATCCGATGCTGAGATATTTGACAGGGGCCGCGAAGGATTTTGTTTCTTCTGCATAAAATTTTTTTACATCATCGCCGGCTGAGTATAATTCATCGTAGTACTCGGCGATGTTTTCATATAATTCCATACTTTAATGATAAGTCCGAAATCCTTAAAAAGCAAGTAAAACGAAAAATAGAAAAATTCAAATCCTTTTCTTGTAAAAATTGGATTTAGAGAATACAATAGATACATGGGATTCTTGCGGGCTTTAAAGGAATTATTTGAGTCGATTTTCCTAAGTTCATCTCCTGAGGTAAAAAAAAGAATGGAGATGCACAAAATCGAAAATGAGTTAAAAATTTTACCGTCACAAATACTTAAAAATGGATTGCTCCAGCCAAATTTCGCTGAGATTTTCCGTGTTCTTTATGAAAATACCAAACCTATCGACGATATTCTTTCCAGAACAATATGCTCAGAGGATATACAGCGCAATGCCCGTTTTGAAAACGAGCTTATTATGACAGGCTTTGATGCCGAATCTCAGGATAAAATCGAAAAACTTGAATACGAGAACCGCAAGCAGGTCATAATGGAATCTGATACGGCTATGAACAAGCTCCTTGATACGCAAAAACGTTCTCTGGATGCTTTGCTTAAACAGCTTAATTCTCCGGGTTTTATCAAAATTGACGACACTTTATGTTCCCTAAAACAGCTTTCTGACATCTGCCACTTTAATTATATCAACATTGTCCGGCTTTTTGACCAGGATTTTGACGGGCTCACTTCTTCATCACTTGGTGTTGTCGGGTTTGTTTCGCCGGTGCCGGTTGCGCCTATTTTGCAGGATTTATACTATTTAACAGGCAATTTTCACATCACCCAGGCAGAGGTCCGTGCGGTTTGTGCGCTAAAGCAGATTCTTCATGGCAAACGTCTTGATGAGGCCGAAAAGGAAAGCATTTCAAAAAATTTAAAAATGATTAATTCGGTTTTTTCACAGTACCTCACATCCGATGTGCTCAAAAAACTCATCTGCCTTGGTCGAAAGGACGCGAACATAACTTTCCAGTTTGCAACTTACCGCTCAAATTCCCTCAAAAATTTTATTGAATATATGCAGAAGCGTTTTGCTTCCGATACAGAACGAATTAAGGGCGAGGTCAAAGACTACACGGTTTCATTCGAAATCAAAGAGCTTTTTGCAAACGAGCCTCTTGAAATTCTTCATGTCTACAATGCCGATACAAACGAATTCCTTCGCGTAAATACGCCTTATTCTTTTGTCTGGATTACGCCTCTGCAAGTCATAAAAACTTTCATGGAAGTCTTCATGACAGCAGCGGTCAAAACGGTTCTAAACAATATCGTAATCGAAGGATTTTTCAACAATCAAAATTACAAAGCTGATTTTTCTTCTACCATTTATGCTCTTAACGAAATTGACAATCAAATCAAAGAATTTGAAGATAGTTTCGGGCGTGATGGCAAAAACAATGAGGCGGAGCTTCGTGGTCTTGTTCAGGACAGCCGGACAAATGCAGATTTCCTAAAAAAAGTTGGCACAATGGTCGATAATATAAATAATCAGGCTCATAAGCTGATTCAGGAAGTCTCACGAACTTTGTATCAGTTGTATGTCGAGATTGGTGAATTGATTGTCGATTCCAAAAAATCTAAGTCTGATATGGTTTCTAATATTAAGGTTTTGCTTTCATCAGCACGAAATCATGACGGAGCAAGTATGATTGAGCAGCAGCAAGAAAACTGGAAGCTCTTCCTTAAAATTATGAAGAATTATGCTATAATCGGCGAGATTGAAAAAGATCATGACTGATGAAATCCTTGAAGTCACACAGGGCGAAAAGACTCAGAAACTCATTGATGAATACGAGAAGCGAATTTTCGATTTGAATCAGCTTCTTGAGATTTCACGTTCTCTTTGTTCTACGTTGGAATTTTCTACATTGATAGAATCAATTCTCTACACTTGCATGGGGCAGTTCCATGTTCTTGGTGCCGGAATTTTCGTTCTCAACGCACTTGATGCTGATTCTTTTCATCTTGACTCAAACTACAATGGCATTGATCCAAATCCAAATATTTCTTATATAATCCCCACTTCAAATCCTGTGGTTTCACTTTTAGAAAGCAGCAACAAGGTTTATACAGTAGACGAGCTGGTTGGTGAGCTTCCTGATTCAACGGATTTGAACATGATTACGACTCTCAAGCCTTCTCTGATTATTCCTTTGGTTCAGCACAATCATTTAAACGGAATCCTTCTTCTTGGTGAGCGAATTACTCTTTCTGATGATGCAGGTTACAATGACTACGAAAAGGAACAGCTTGCCGTAATCGCATCTCTGGCTTCTATTGCAATCAATAATGCGGCTCTGCTCGAACGTTCTTCAACCGACATGATGACGCATCTCAAACTCAAATATTTCTTCTATAATGTACTCACAGACAAGCTCGATAATGCTTTGGCAAATGAAGGTCATCTTTCGGTCATTATGTTTGATATTGACTTTTTCAAGCGATTTAACGACACTTACGGCCATGCTTGCGGTGACTATGTTCTTCAAACGGTAGCAAAAATTATCAAATCCAATATCCGTGACAAAGATATGGCTTCCAGATATGGTGGTGAGGAATTTACTGTTCTTCTTAACGAAACCCGCATGGAAGATGCGATGATTGTTGCCGAACGAATCCGAAGCAAAGTGGAGCAATTTGATTTTTGCTACGAAGACCAGCATGTAAAAGTCACGATTTCTATCGGCGTTTCAACTTTTGACACTCAGCACAATCCAGTGACTTCACCAAAATTGCTCGTCGATCAGGCAGATCAGGCTCTTTATGTTTCAAAACGAAGTGGCCGAAATCGCGTTACCTTTGCTGATTCAAAGGTAATTTCTGACGTAACATTGGATAAATAATGAATTTTTTGAGAAAACCTTTCACTTATTCTTTTTTTAGGGCAGCGTTCGCCATTGTTTTGATCAATGTCGCTGTCCATTTCGGGCTTGGATTTCTTGGATTTAACAAAAATTTCTTCGCACTTAATGTAGTTGGATTTGTCTATAATCACTATTTATGGCAAGTCTTTACTTATATGTTTGTGCATGGTGATTTGAGTCATCTTTTCTTCAATATGCTCGCATTGTTGATTTTCGGAACGGCGATTGAAAAGGCGATTGGCTCAAAAGAATTCCTGCTCATGTATTTTGTGATCGGCGTATGCAGCGGGCTTTTTTCGCTCGGTGTTTATTACGGATTCGGGCGATTTTTGATGGCAAACCAGATTCAGCCGTGGACTTTCTACATTTCTCTGATTGGTGCGAGCGGCGCGATTTATGGTCTTCTTTTTGCCTATGCTGTGTTCTTTCCGCGTTCAATAATTTTCATTTGGGGCATTATTCCAGTTCCGGCTCCGATTATGGTTCTTGGATACGCGGTGATTGAATTTGTGAGCCAATTTGTTGGTTCAAGCAATGTCGCGCACATGACACATCTGGCAGGATTCGGTTTTGCGTGGCTTTATTTTGTTGTTCGCATGGGAGTGCATCCGGTTCGGGTATGGAAAGACGCTTACAGAAGATAATTTTCGTTTTTCTGATGTCGATTCTTCTCCCTTTGTGGTCGCAGGACGTTAGCCAGGAAAGAATGGTTCGCTTTGCTGTCTGGGCTTCAATGGAAGCTTTCCCGGGAATCGAACAGGTTGAAAAGGATGCTTATGCTCTCCCGGTCAAAAAAATCCGTGAAATAACTCCGCTGATTCTTTCAGGAATGGTCTATGGCTGGAAGTTCGAATATGTTCCGTATGATAAGGCTCGTGGGGTTCAGGAATATTTTGAATTCACTCCGTTACACGAGTTTTCAAAAGAAGAAATGAAGGCCGTGAACTATGCGAAACCGTGGATAAAAGAATCAATTATGAATTGCTGGGTTGAATATCGCCGCACTGACGCTCAGCTTCATATTTACAGAGGATGGGCTTCAGTTTTGCATCCGAGAATAAAGGGTGAGGGATATGCCCCGCTTTCAGACGGTTTTGATGGCTTGCAAAAGGCCTGTTCCGAAGCCTTGAAATTTGCCGTGCGCAATTACGAGCGAAAGTGGATTAAGACCAAGCCAAAGGAAATCAGCGGAACGGTATTTATGAGTGAGCCTCCAAAAATTGGTGTAGATGCAGGCAGATATAAAGTTACCCTTGATTTTTTTATGGAAACGGATAAAATAATAGAGTATAAGACTTTCTAAAAGTTTTGGGCTTTTGGTCTTATATTTAACAGTATAAATTACTTGCAGAGTGTTGCTTTCTGGTAACATCTCAAACAAGGAGGATTTTATGAAGAAATTTATCGCTGTTGTCGCAGCATTCCTTTGTTTTGCAGGATTCACCTTTGCTGATGAGCTGGCAGAATTGCAGAAAGATCCAAATTTTGTTGATACATCAACACGATTGATTATTCCAGAGGATCAGCATACAACAAGTAAAACTGCGAAAGTTCAGATTGAATACACTCCGCTCACAGATGAGGCTCATGTGTATTATACATGCATGGCTGTCTCTTATGATCAGGGTGAAGCAATGAACACAGTTCTTGCTTGCTTGCAGGATTTTCAGAAAGAAAATCAATACTACAGCTACAAATATATGCGTAAAGATTCGGTTAAATATTTTAAGGATGATAAAAACCTTAAATGGGCTACATATCATTCTTATGTAAAGTTCAACCGCTAACGCTCAAACCGCAAAGCAATGAGCCAGTTCATAAGAGCTGGCTCAAATTTTTTATTAGGATTATAAAAAAATGGACGTTCAAAACATCATCAAAAACCTTCACCCGCTTGAAATTAAGGTTCTTCTTAACTACACATCAAAAGACGAATTAACATCAGAAAAGCTCCAGAAGGAACTGGATTACAAAGAAGGCCACGCAAACCAGGCGTTCAGCTGGCTTGGTGGCAAAGAATTGCTTTCTGTTGTAAGCAAAACTCCACACACATTCTATGAAATCACAGATTTGGGTCGTGCTTATGCCAAAGACGGAATCCCGGAAGTCCGAATCATCAATTTTGTAAAAGAAAACGGCGCAAAACTTTTGCCGGAAATTGCTTCGGGAACTGGCTTGGAGCAGAAGGACGTTGGTTCTGCTTTTGGTCAGCTTTCAAAGGCCGGTGTTCTCAAAATGAACGCAGAGAAAAAAGCAGAGTATTCAGGGGCTGAAGTTCCAGCAAATATCAAAATCGCTACAGAATTGTTTGAGCGTGCCGCAAAAGCAGAGAATGGCCAGCTCGACAATGCTTCTTTGAACGCCGAAGAGCAGAAGGTTATCACTAATTATGCCAAAAAACGCGGTGCTGCAGATTCACCATTCAAAATCATTGAGCGTGAAACAGTCGTTTATAAACTTGAAGCAGCTGCTGCCGATGTAGTAAAAGCCCTCAAAAACGCAGGAATCACAGGCGAAGAGCTGGGAGCTGTTACTCCGCAGATGCTCGCAAGCGGAGAGTGGAAGAACGGCACATTCCGTGGCTACAATATCGCAATTCCGCCGGCACGAATCATTCCTGGCCGCACAAACCCATATGTTCAGTTCCTGGAGCATGTTAAGGACAAGCTTTGCTCACTCGGTTTCCAGGAATTCGACGGTCCGCTCGTAGAGACAGAGTTCTGGAACGGAGATGCTCTCTTCATGCCGCAGTTCCATGCTGCCCGCGACATTCACGATGTTTACCGAATCAAAAACCCGACTCATGCAAAAGAAATCGAAGAGCCGTGGCTTTCAAATGTTGCTAACACTCACAAAAACGGCGGCAACACAGGAAGCCGTGGATGGAACTACAATTTCGACCACGAGTTTACACGCCGCTTAGTTTTGCGCTCACAGGGCACAGTTCTTTCGGCTCACCAGCTTCACAAGGCAGAAATCCCGGGCAAATACTTCGGTATTGCACGATGTTTCCGCTACGACAAAGTTGACGCTACTCACTTGAGCGACTTCTATCAGACAGAAGGAATCGTTTTGGGCGATGACGTAAACTTGCGTACTTTGCTCGGCTTCCTGGAGATGTTCGCAAAAGAAATCGCTGGCGCAACAGAGGTTAAATATGTTCCTGGCTACTTCCCGTTCACGGAGCCGTCTGTCGAAGTTCATATCAAGCACCCTGTTTTGGGCTGGTTCGAGCTTGGCGGTGCTGGTATTTTCCGTCCGGAAGTTACAAAATCAATGGGCGTAGATGTTCCAGTCCTCGCATGGGGTATGGGCATCGACCGAATGGCACTCATGGCACTTGGATTGAACGATTTGCGAGAGTTGTTCAGCGAGAACATTGAAGAAGTTCGATTGCGAAAAGCGAAGTTTTAATCAATACAAACAAAAAGCCGAGTTTTGAGAATTATCGGTCATAACAAAAAACGGTCTCCCATCGGGAACGCGCCATCAAACATCGCAGTGAGCAAAGCTCAGGCGAGTTTGTGTCGCAACCCCGATTCCGACCGTTTTTTTGCAATAACCCACAAAGTCAAAACTCGGCTTTTTGCATTTTTCTTGCTTAAAGTGGCGTAGGGGTATACTTACCATATTTTAATTAGTAGCAAACAACCTTCCTGCACTGAGACTTTGGCGGTCTTTCCTTTTAGCACTTCGTTGCTGATTCCGTATTGATAATCTTGTTTGATTTCGGCATTTTCTAGCGGATATTTTGCGTCTTTGATTGTGATTCTTCGGGCAGCTCCTGTGATGTTCAGGAGTGAGAAATAGGCATAATCGTCCGTGATAAGGGCTTCTTTTTTGCCGACAAGCTGCATTTCAGAATAATCATCGAGCATCATGGCGGTTAAGCCTTCCTCAAAGCATTTTAGAAGCATGTAGAGATTTCCTAGTCCATGGTCGAGCCTTGCGCCAATCATTCCGATGAACAAAAAATCTTTGAAGCCGCGGGCAATTGCTGTTTTGAGCGCGAAAACTGAATCCGTATCATCTTTTTCGCGTGGAAGGGCAATTGTTTCGATTGTGGAATGAGGATTTTTGTGCGAGTCAAAGTCGCCGACAATCAGGCTTGGTTTGACACGCAGTTTTCTGATGTGATTTAATCCGCCGTCACAAGCGATGACAAAATCATCTGGTCGCAGGAACGTGCGGATTTTTTTGTAGTTTTTGATTGGGGCGGCCCCGATTATTACGCAACGCATTTTGATGAAACTGTATCAGACTGGCGCGCCTGTGCTTTCGGCATCAGCGGAGTTTGCATTCTCTGGTTTTGAAGAATCTTTTGAGCTTGTGTCAGGCTTTTCTGTTTTCTTTTTTGCACCGAAAAGGGTTTTCTTTTCTTTTTTGGATTCACCAGATTTTGCTTCTCGCTTAATTTTGAAGTCGAAAAGTGTTTTTGATTCGGTGGCAGGAGCTTGTTTTGCCTGTTCCTTGACTTCGACAGTGTTTTTTGACTCAGCTTTAGGACAATTCTTCTTTTTTTTGCGACCGAGCGTGAACGGAAGCATAAGAATTGCGCCGATTGCAAACGAGATGATTACAGTCATAAAGACAGGAATATCTTTGAAAGTGTAAAAAACAAAAGTAATGTCGCACTTGTTGTCCAAATTCACGCCCGCAAAAATTGTGACGAGAATCAAAAGAATTATAGTTCCGATTAATTTTATTGGCATTTTTTGCTCCTTCTAAATTTCTCACAGAGAACACGGAGAGTTTTCATAATAAGAAAGAATCTCTGTGAGGAATTCTATAATAATTCACCTCTAAATGTGTTTCCGTTCAAGCCTGTGATTTTTACCTTGACGAAAGTTCCAATCAGCTTTTTGTCGGCTTTGAAGGCTACTCGTTCGTTCTGCTCGGTTTTGCCCAGAAGTTCTGTCTCGTCGTGGCGGGAAACAATGTCGCAGAGGACTTCAATTTCTTCGCCGATTCGTTTTGTCATTACTTCTGTGGTGTGTTTTGACTGCAAATCGATTACTTTCTGCAAGCGAGCCTTTTTCTCTTCGACTGGAATCTGGTTGTCGTATTTTGCAGCCGGTGTTCCTTCGCGCGGGTTGTAGAAATACATGAAAGCCGACTCAAATTTGACTTCCTCCATGAGAGAAAGAATGTCCTGGAACTGCTCTTCGGTTTCGCCAGGGAATCCGACCATCAAATCGGTAATCAACTGAGTGCTTGGAGCGGCCTCTCGCAATTTTCGGGCAAGTTCTACGAATTCTTCGCGTGTGTTCTTGCGGTTCATGCGCTTTAAGATTTCGTTGTTTCCGTGCTGGGCTGCGATGTGGAAGCCCCGGCAGACATGCGGATTGCGTTTGATTACTTCAATCAATTCGTCTGAGAAGTCGTTCGGGTTTGAAGACTCGAATCGAATCCACTTAATAGAAGATTTTGTCTCGTCGATGTGGTTGCAAATCTTTTCGAGCAGCTGCGGGAAGTTTGTTCCGTCCTCGCCCTTGTATGCGTTTACATTCTGACCAAGAAGTGTGATTTCCTTGACATTTGCTTTTGAGAGGAAGTCGATTTCGGCCAGAATCTGGTCTACGCGGCGGCTGATTTCGCGACCACGGACATAAGGAACGATACAGTAAGTACAGAAATTGTTGCAGCCGTGCATAATCGGAACGAAAGTTGAGAATGCGCCCTGCTCGTAAGAAATCGGTGCGAATGTGTATGTTTCTTCTTCTTCGATTTTGAAAGGGTCGCTGCCTTTTTCAACTGCCTGAATGATTTCGCCGAATTTGTATTTTCCGAAAGTGCCTACGACGTAATCAACGACAGGATATTCTTTTTTGAGATCGTCAAGCAGACGCTGAGCCATACAGCCCATTACGACCAGTGTGAGCGGAACTTCGCCATTCTTTTTGAAGAACTCAGCGGCATATTTCATGTCATCGAGACGGATTTTGGCATTTAGGTCGCCCATTCGGATTTTCTTTACGCCTTCAAAATAGCCCAGTCGGCCCAAGATTCTCTGTTCGGCACTTCCGCGAACGGAACAAGTGTTGATAATAACGAGATTTGCTTCTTCTGGGCGTTCAGCCTTTTCCCAAGAGCGTGAAATCAAAAGTTGCTCTACGCTTGCGCTTTCTGCGATGTTCATTTCGCAGCCGTAAGTTTCAAAAAAATACTTCATCAGAAAAGTTTACCCGATTTTTGAAGAAAATTCTATATATACATTATTTGCAAAAAAATGTATTTAATATAAATTTAAGGAAGTAAAATTTAAATTTGTATGTTATAATAAAATTCCATTCTTGTTGGAGATTAATTAATGGAAAAAGAAAAGAAGTCCAATCTGATAATTTGTGGAGCTTTTGCCGTTTTTTTATTTTTGATATTTGTAATTTTCCTTGGACATATTTATAAGACTTTCAAATTTAATCACAAAAATCGTTTTGTCGAAGCTGGCAAAAAAGCTGAATGTACTGTCGATATTTATCCGAGGGCAGGTCTTGCAGATTCCTGGGACAAGAGGAATATTGAGTTCCGGGATGATATCGTTACGTTTACTGGCACAACTTATGACGGTGCGGTTACAAATTACAGCGATTCAGAAGTTTCGGACTGGAAAATAAAAATCAATATTAACAAGGAATGTTATCTCAATAATTCATGGTGTGGTACGATAGAAATTCATCAGTATGCAAAAATTCCAGGCCGAGAAATTGTTCAGGAAATTGATTTAAGAAACTATGACGAGGCTAAGATTAAGCTCAATCATTTTTTTGTGGCTCAGGATCTTTATATTCCGTTGAATGTCGGCGATTACATTTATTACAAACCTTCTGTTGCCGCTGGAGAACTTCCTGTAAAAGCCGTAGTTAATGACGAAGAGCGAGTTGTCATTGGATTCATTTTTTATCATCTGAAAGGTCAGGACCTTGATTTTTCAAGTTCCATGCAGTACAGGCTTAACCGAAGTTATTTTCAAGGTCCAATTCCTAAGGTTCTTCTTGCTGCATTTGTGTTGTGGCTTTTGCTTCTGGTTATTCGAATTACTTTTGTCCTTACATTCTCAAATTTAAAGCGTGAGACGGCTTCTGTTGTCCGTGCGGTTTCCGGGATTTATTCGATTCTTTACAAGGCTAATCTTGAGGATGACAGTTTTCAGGAAATCTGCTCAAATGAGTTGCTCCATGAATATTGCAAAAAATATACGAGTGTCCGCAAGGTTTTACTGGAAATCCCGGAGGTGTTTTACAATTCAGAGTGCATAAAAGAAGTCAGGGATTTTTATAATCTCGATAAAATAAAAGAAAGGCTCAAAGTTTCGGACAGTTGCAGCGCAGATTTTAAATCCAGTGATTTGAATGGGCCTGGAACTGGCCGATGGTATCGAACGAATCTCATTGTCTGTAAACGAAATCATAAGAATGAGCCTGTTGAAGTGATTTGTAGTGCGCGTGATGTTGATTCCGAAGTCCGCGAACACGAAGAGTATAAGCTGATGCTTGAACGATTTACAACGGAACTGAGCGATGAAGTTGCCAAGCAGACTGTTCATATTCAGGAAATTCAGCAGAGAATTGTTTTGAGTCTGGGTGATATGATTGGCTCTCGTGACGGAAATACTGGCGGTCATGTAAAACGAACGAGTGATGTCATGAAAATCCTTGTTGACGAAATTATCCGCCGCAACAAGGCCGGCACAGGAAATCCAAAATTCCGCACAATTTCCGGCAAAAAAGGCGAGGATATTATTCGTGCTGCACCTATGCATGATTTGGGCAAAATCTTTATCGACACAAAAATTCTCTGTAAACCGGGTAAACTGGATGATGAAGAATATAAAATCATAAAAACGCACTCGGTACACAGTGGCGAAATTGTGAATCTGATTTTGCGGGATGTCGAGGAAGAGTCTTTCGTGAATACTGCATTCAATGTCGCGCGTTATCATCACGAACGCTGGGATGGAAATGGTTATCCAGAAGGAAAAATGGGCGGCAAAGAGGGGGAAGGAATCCCAATTGAAGCAAGAATTATGTCTGTGGCCGATGTCTACGATGCGCTGGTCAGTAAAAGATGCTATAAGGAGCCGATGAGTTTTGAGCAGGCTTATCAAATTATGATTGAAGGAATGGGCAAACAGTTTGACCCGGACTTGAAAGAGATTTTTGAAGCTTGCCGGCAAGATTTGGAGCGGTATTACTCTGAAGCCGGCAAATGAGAACATCTGTTTAGGCTTTGTAATTTACAAGAAATTCCCAGATCGGCTCGTACCAGTTTGCAGATTTTTTGCCATCAACAAGATATTGTTCAAAGGTGACACGGATGTGCTCGCGAACTTGATAAGCTTCTTCCTCGCTGAAGCCTTCTGGAGTTAAAAAAAGCTGGCTGATGAATTTGCGTGCATCGTCAGTCGTTATCCATTCCGGAAAATTCTGAGTCACAAGGTAAAGAGCCGCCGGAATACAGTTGACCGAGTGCTGCTTTACATAAAGAACAGTCTCAGTGATTTCAAGCGCGCCTTTGTAAAGTTCCTCGCCCCAAAGCCGTTTTTCTGTCTCGGTGAAATCTTCTGTTTCAAAAATATGGCGGTAAAATCCGTAAGCAAGAAAGACCGTGGCGACATGAAGGCTCGGAACGCACAAAAAATGCGGGTCAAGCGCATGAATCTGCCTGAATTCTCGCATTTCTTTGTATTGAGGGCGGTCAGTCGTAGTGAGGCGGAAATGATAAATCTTACCGCAGCATTGATAAAGCTTTCGGAAACGGAGCATCCATTGCTTTGTAAGCCGGCTTGCGTGCCAGAATCCGAACTTTTTGACCAGCATGGCAAGCGGCCGCACCCAGAGATTTATGAAATCAAGATAAATTTTGACTTTCTCAGGCGTAAACGGAATTTTTTTGTCGAGCGGATGATCAACGTGCACAATAGGAATGTGCAGAATATGAAATTTCTCGAAATACTGCAAAAAGAAAAATTCTTTGAGTATCGTTGCAAAACATTTGAAATTGGTAATAAAACTCGGCGGCCCAAAAAGCACGCCTGCGTAGGCAACGAGAGGATTAAAAGACTTTAAAGGCTTGTTGTCGTAGATTCGTGGTTTCATGCGATAATATGGAAGAATATCAGAAAAATAGGGAAAAAGCTAGATTGGGGGAAGTGTTTCTCTTGCCCGCATTAATAATCTTTGCTAGACTCTCTTGAAATGCAGAAAAATCCAGAGCAATATTCAGGGGAATTCGTACTCACAAGCAACGGCAACATTGATTTTGGTGAAATTTCTCCAGAGATTGCAAGTCTCATTAAACGGCAGGCAGGAAAAATCCGTTTGAGAATCGGAAAGCAAGTCAACGGTGAAAAAGATAATTTTGGGGAAATGCATATAAATCGAGAAACACGATTAAAACAATTAAATGCTATCGGCTACGGAGATGCGCGTGAGGCTGCCGAAGATATTGCTGTGAATTATGATGAAATCTACGAAAATGGGATTGGACTTCTTCTTCGTAATACAAATAATGCCACCGCCTATATTTGTATTGAGCCGAATCTTGAAAACGCAGAAAATGATTTCTATGATATAAAGACTATTTCGTCGTCAAATGACCGATATTTTAAAAATAAAAAACGGCTATGGAAACGACCACAGCCGTCTAAGCAATGAACCGGGAAGCACGCCAAACTTCCATCAGACGACCCCTCGCGAATTTGCGGGCGGCTCACTAGCTTTAATATAACACATTGGCTTGATTTGTCAACGGCCAAACACTTCCTTTGCAATCGACACAGACACCATCGCGTCCTTGGCGTAGTAATCTGCTCCAATCTGGCTTGCGTAGTCTTCCGTGAGGACTGCCCCGCCTACCATAATCTTGCAGGCTTTACCCACCGCGCCGAGTTTTTCCCGCAGAAGTTTAATTGTGTCTTCCATGTTGGCGACCGTCGTTGTCATGAGCGCGCTCAGTCCCACGAGCTGGATGTCTTTTTCGAGTACGGTTTCCACGACCTTTTCTGCCGGGACATTTTTTCCCAAATCGATTACCGTGTAGCCGTAGTTTTCAAGCATGGCCTTGACGATGTTTTTTCCGATGTCGTGGATGTCGCCGAAGACCGTGCAGATTACGATGCTTCCCTTTGACTCCTGTGCCACGCCGCTTGCTTCGAGGTGGGCTTTGATGACGGCGAAACTGTTGCTTACCGTGTCGGCCGAGAGCAAAAGCTGGGGCAGGAATTTCTTTCCGACTTCGAAGTCTTTTCCTACGATGTCCAGGGCGGGCACGATGCAGCGGTCAATGATTTCAACCGGCTCTTTTCCTTCTTCGAGCAGCTTTTTTGTTGCGTCCGGCGACGAGTCTTTGAAACCCTTGCAGATTATGTTGATGAGCGAGCTTTCCGAGTCAGTTAAGTTTTCAGGTAATTTGGGCGTTCCCGCCTCTGGCGGTCGGGCTTTCTGGGGTTCCGCTGTCGCTCCATTGCCTCCGGCAACGGCTGTCGCCGCCCCGCCAATCCCTAACGCAGCCCCTTTTGCGGCCGCCACTTGCTCAGCGGTCAATCCATAAACCGGGGCCGGTGTGTCGTTGTATTTTTCGATGTAGTCAAGGCAGTTTTCGTCAAAGCCTGCCAGGGCCCGGTAGCCGTAGTAGGTTTCCATCATGGGCTGCATGAGCGGATTGATGATACATGCGCTTAATCCTGCATAAAGTGCCATCGCAAAGAATCTGGAATTGATGATGTCTCGCCGCGGGATTCCGAAGCTGATGTTTGAAACTCCGAGCACGAACTGTAATCCCTGCTCGCCGTATTTTTCTTTTAAAATCTGAATTGCCCGAACGGTTTCCAGAGCTTCTTTTTGCTGGCTCGAAACTGTTAGCGTAAGAGTGTCGATTACGATGTCACGAATTGGAATTCCGTATTTTGCCGCTTCATTGATGATTTTTTCTGCTACCGCAACACGGCCTTCCGCAGTGGGTGCGATTCCTGCCTCATCGATACAAAGTGCGACCACAGTCCCACCGTATTTTTTTACCAGCGGAAGAACTTTGTCCATTACATCCTGGCGGCCGTTCGTTGAGTTTATCAGGGCTTTTCCGTTGTAATAGCGGAGTGCCTTTTCCAGAACTGGAGCCTCGCTTGAATCAATCTGGAGCGGTGTGTTGAATGCGCCCTGAATTGTTTTGACAGCATCAACCATTGTCTGCGCTTCGTCAATTCCCGGAAGTCCGACATTCACATCAAGAATCTGTGCGCCAGCGTTAATCTGGCTTTCTGCCTCGCCAAGCACGAAATTCATGTTGTGAGCAAGCAAAGCCTCTTTGACCTTCTTTTTGCCGGTCGGGTTGATTCGCTCGCCGATAATCTGAGGGCCTGCGTTTCCTCCAATCTGAACGCTCGAATTGTATGAGCAGATAAAACATGCGTTCTCGAATTCGCACGGCTGTCGTTTCTGCGGAGGAAGGGCTTCAATCGCTTTGACCATTGCCCCGATGTGCTCAGGTGTCGTTCCGCAGCAGCCACCAAAAACGCTTACTCCAAGCCCGCGATATTTTTTGTGATGCTCTGCAAATTCTTCTGCTCCGACAAGAAAGACTGCCTTTCCATTGATAACCGTCGGCAATCCCGCATTCGGCTCCACGCAAACAGGCAGATGTGCGTAACGCATGAACTCAGCAACGATTTTGTCATCTTCGTTCAAAGAACCGCCGCAGTTAAATCCGATTAAATCGACTCCAAGCGACTCAAGATAAACCACAACCGTGCGGATGTCAGCGCCGGTCAAAGTTCGCAAATTGGGCTGGAAAGTCATGCTGGCAAAAATCGGAAGGTTAGTGTTTTCTTTTGTGGCAAGAACCGCAGCCTTAACTTCCCGTAAATCTGCCATTGTCTCGATAATCGCAATCTCGGCTCCGGCTTTTTCCGCAATCATGGCCGCTTCTTTGTAAGTCTCGTAGGCTTCGTCAAAAGTCAGTTCTCCCATGGGCTCTAAGAGACGGCCAATCTGGCTGGTATCCCATGAAGCGTAATGAGGGCGTGTGTTTCCTTCTGCCTCAATTTCTTCGATACATTTTTTTTCTAGGGCAATTTCTGCCTCGATGTACTCTTTGCAGGAATATTTTGCTGAAATCAGTTTGAGCGGCAAGGCACCAAAAGTGTTGGCCGTAATCACATTCGCGCCTGCCCGGAGGTAAGCCTTGTGTATGTCCTCGATAATCTCCGGCTTTTCAATTGAAATATCTTCTGGAATGTCGTAGTCAGTGAAGCCTGTCTTTTGAATCATAGTGCCGATTCCGCCGTCAAAAAATACCGGTAGTCCGGCCTCAACCTGAGATTTCAAAAATTCACGGAAAGTTGGTTTCTTGCTCTTATTCATAGAAACTTATTTTATAGAAAAAACAAGGCTAGTTCAATGATAGGCAGAAAAACACCGCGCGGGATAGTAGTGGCGGCGTCAGCCGTTCATCGACATCCATGTCGTAACGCGAATTTTGTTCGCGCGGCAATTATTGGCTTTTGTCGCCCCTGCTTCCATGCCGCGACAAGATAATGCAAGCATGGTTGGCGATGAATGGAGCGAAAGCGGAACCACGGATAGCCCGTAGCCCGGAGATTCGCGCATGAAAATTTCGTTGCAGAATCGTGCTAATTCCAGTTAATTTGTACTATTCCGTACACATTTTTTATTAAAAATACTTAATAGATAATTGACTATAATTTCTATAAAAGCTACTATCTTCTTATTATAATCTAATTATTTTTATATTCTAAATGGAGAAAACAATGGCTACAAAGTACGTTTACTTCTTCGGTAACGGCGACGCTGAGGGCGATGAGTCAATGCGTCCAATTCTTGGTGGCAAGGGTGCTAACCTTGCTCAGATGGCTAAAGCTCCTTTGAGCTTGCCTGTTCCACCTGGATTCACAATTTCTATCGACGTTTGTCAGGAATACTACAAATTGGGCAAAAAATACCCTGCAGGTCTTGATAAGGAAGTTGCAGAGTACCTCAACAAGCTCGAAACAACATTCGGCAAAAAACTTGGCGACGAGAACGATCCATTGTTGGTTTCTGTTCGCTCAGGTGCTGCAGAGTCTATGCCAGGTATGATGGACACAATCCTCAACCTCGGTCTTAACGATAAATCAGTTGTTGGCCTTGCTAACAAAACAAACAACCCACGTTTCGCATGGGACGCTTACCGCCGCTTTATCCAGATGTACGGTAACGTTGCTATGGGCGTTGACCATGACAAATTCGAGGAAATCATTTCTTCTGTAAAAGCAAAGGCTGGAGTTAAAGAAGATACAGAACTCACAACAGAGAACCTCCAG
>CACZYY010000026.1 GCA_902785455.1 uncultured Spirochaetaceae bacterium | reverse complement strand
TACGCGATAAAATTTTCGTCATGCGTGACGGCCTTCGTGTTCAGCGTGTTCGTAGGCATTTTCTTTGGTCTCAGCCCCGCGGTTAAGGCCAGCAAACTTGACCCGGTTGAGGCGCTGCAATAGAATTGGCGTATGGAACAAATCACATACCAGACAACTGGCACTTGCGCCAGAGTCATTCACTTTGAGCGGGATGATGAAAACAGAATCCACAATATTTCATTTGAAGGCGGCTGCAACGGCAATCTAAAGGCAATCGCAAAACTCTGTGAAGGCATGAAAGCCGAAGAAATTTCTGCAAAACTTCTCGGAAACTTGTGCGGAAACAAAAAAACTTCCTGTGCCGACCAGCTGGCGAAGGCTGTGATGGGGTGAGTTGTATTATTCTCAAAAAGAGTTATACTATAAATAGCTTTGAGTAAGGAGACGTATCATGTCAGCGGTGGAATTAAGAAATTTTGAAAGCCAGCTTGATTTGCTTTCGTATGCAGAACAACTTGCAATAATGGAATATCTCGTGAGACTGATGAAGCGTCGGCATGAAGAAAGTGCTTCAGATGGTTTTGAGGGTGATGAACAGGCACGAAACGGTCTGGATGAAGCCATTGCGCAGGTTGAGCGTGGAGAGTACAGCACTTATAATTCTTTTGATGAGCTTCTAGCGGAGATTGGCTAATGAAGCGTGAAGTTCGAGCGTCAAGCAAGTTCAAGACCGATCTTAAGAAACTGAATCAACAAGAAAAACTTGATGTCAAAACCGTTGTAGATAAACTTCAAGTAGACGAACCTCTCGAATCAAAATATCGTG
Organism: uncultured Spirochaetaceae bacterium; assembly: GCA_902785455.1. Taxonomy (GTDB): domain Bacteria; phylum Spirochaetota; class Spirochaetia; order Treponematales; family Treponemataceae; genus Treponema_D. Next base: position 23,475 of record CACZYY010000026.1, on the reverse strand, counting down.
ACCACGATTTGCATGGAAATTATATCGGCTACAGAGAATGTCATATTCGTCCAGACCTGCTTTTGGTTTACAAAAAAAGTGCGGAAGGAAAACTTCTGATTCTCACTTTGTATCGCATAAGTTCACACACAAATATTTTTGATACAAAGAAGGGCAAAAAATAAATTAAAAAATGCTAATTTTGGGCGTTTCCGCCTAACGACGGACGGGCTTTTCAGGGTTTCGCTATCGCTTCATTGCTCCACTTCGTTTCGCAACGGCTACGCCGCCCTTACAATCCCTAACGCATTTAAATTCTTTTATATATATTTGGTAAGTTGTGATATAATATTTTTGCTTAGTTTTATTTGTGTGTGGGTGGTTTTATGGAAGCAAAAGAACCAAAGTTTATTTCATTAGAACAATACAAAATGGATGGAAATTTTATTGAGTCAAACAACAAAACATATACTTTGTTTTGGGATTTTGATTCGAGATGTGTTTTATTTTTCAAGGATAAAAAAATCGTATATGACTTACGAAATTTATTTTTTGTATCAGTAGCAGATATTGCCAATGACGGAAGTGTAATTATTGCTGGGGCTTATGAAAAAACAGATGAAAAAAATGGAATAATAATATGCAACTCTAAAGGTGAAAAACAAATATTCAAATACATTGATTCTAGAATTGTAAATGTTGCTATTTCCGAAAATGGAGAAACTGCTGTATTTCAAACTTATAACAGCATGATTAGTGAGGAATATGACAACAAACTTTTTATTATAGATGTTATTAATAAAAAAATTTGCTCATGTTTTCACTGTCCGCTTGGTTGGGCAGACGGTTACCAATTTTTTGATAATAAAATTCGTCTATATTTCGGAAAAAATTATATTGATTATTCTTTTACTGGCGAATGCTTAGAAAAGGAAAAATTGCCAACCGTAAAAGAAAACCCTTTTGATTCTTTCTATGACTTGGAATCAAAATATGGATTAATTTCAGAAAAATCTAATAAAACGGATATAGAAAAATTTTATCAAAAATATCTTCAACTTTCTAAAGAAAAAATGTCTCCATATATTTATGGCTGTATCTTTAGACGACTTGGAGAATTAGCATTACTTCTGGGAAACAAGAAAGAAGCGTTGTTATATTTTGAAAAAGCAACAGAAATTTATCCGGGCATAGGAGTAAAAAAGAGAATTACGGCCTTAAAAAAAGAACTTTGTTGATTGTGTTGAGTAAAAGGTGTAAATTATTTATAAGGAGTAATTCATGAAAAAGTTTTATTTCATTCTTTCAATTTTGGCATTCTGTTTTATTGGTTGTGCGAGTACACCAAAAACGGAAATAACTATGGATATTTCTTCTGACGGAGATGTATCAGGAATTGATATTAATATATTAAAGGTTAATACATTTGGCGATTCATGGTATCAAAATGCACATAAAGAAAAAGGATTTATCACGGGGTTTGATGTAGAAATAACAAACAACTCTGGAAAAATTGCAAAAGTTGTATGGGCAAATTCTTCCATCTCTGATAGCAATAATACACACATGGTCTTTATTTCTGGTCAAAAATATTTGAAAGCAAATGAACCGGCTCCAGACAGTGCCATTCCTAATGGTGCAAAATTAAAAAAACAAGTCTGCTCGGCTGATTCTGTTTCATGGTCATCTCTTGGTAGAATATGGGTTGTACATGAAATGGCTGGTTATGATTTTACATTACTACTCTGCATAAACATAGACGGAACTGACTATTATGTAACAAAACAAATAAAAGTGAATATCTAAAATCTTTTCTCCCTAGCAGATGCTAGGGCTTTTTTTGATAATTTTAGGATTTGGGACTGCATTAAGCCACATGTAACGAAAGATTATTTGATTTCTATCGTTGATGAGAGATTCTCTCATTATTGGCAACGAATTTATCAGAAAAATGATGATTGAAGAAACGATGAACTAAAATTTTTGCGTGTGTTGTTTTCACGGTTTGAAATGTGGTAAATTAAAAATGGAGTTTTTATGAAAAAGTTTATTGCCTCTATTTTCGCTTTCTTGATTGCCGTAAGCTCTTGGGCAGAGACTAAAGAAAGAGCACCGATACTTTTGGGAGGAGGTTTTGTTCTTCCTTATGCTTACGAAAGAGCTAAGTATAATAATGACACAATCGAGACATCGATGACAAGCATGGGATTCAATATTACTTTGGGAGCATTACCTCAAAAAAGCAACTGGGGCGTAATTGATAATTTCACATTCGCCTGGCCACAGTCTATATCGGCAAAGTATCGTGGCGAAGAATATAGTACAGGTAAGAAAGACTACAAAAAACTATTTTTATTTGAGACAACAATCGCATTTGATTATTTTTTCGTGAATAATAACAAATTCTTGCTCGGTGTCGGGCCGCTTTTGGGAATGACGGTCTTCACTTGGAGTACGGAATATCTTTCAAGCGCAAACTTCGCATTTGGTGTTGGTGCTAATATCTTCGGATTATACAAAATTGCTGACAAGTTCGGATTCCAATTCGGTGTAACAGGTGTTTTTGATTTTTATGGTCTGGGATCTGTAAATACAGCGACAACAAAAAACAGTTATTCTGGTTCAACAAGAGACTGGAGTTTAACACCATTTATCGGACTCTCTTTTATTTTGTAGAAAATTGCAATAAAAACATTGTATGGAAAAATACAATCAATAATGTATATTGTTTAATTTACTAGAGCTTCTGCGTAAGGAATTGTAGGGGCGGCGTAGCCGTTGCGGAACGAAGTGAAGCAATGAAGCGATAGCGGAACCCCGAAAAGCCCGACCGCCGCTTGTGGCGGATACGCCCAAAATTTAAAAAGAATCAACATTGACTATGGCGAAAGCGGTGACTAGCGCATAAGTCCTTTCATCATTTCAATTTCCCCGACGTACATTTCAATTCCGCTTTTCCAGAAGTCCTTTTGGGTGATGTCGAAGCCTGCTTTTTTGCACAAATCTTCGCAGCTCATGTTGCCTGTGTTTGAAAGCAATTCTGCGTAGGTTTTGGCGAAATCTTTTCCTTCTTTCTGGTAGCGGGCGTACAATCCTGCGGCGAAAAGCTGTCCGAAAGCGTACGGGAAGTTGTAGAAATCCAGTCCTGTTGAATAATAATGTGATTTTACTGCCCACATATATTCGTGCCGCTCGCTGTTAAGTCCGTTTCCGTATGATTTTTCCTGGGCTTCGCGCATGAGACGGCAAAAGTCGTCTGCATTCAGCTCTCCCTTTTCTCGCTCTTCAAAAACTCTGCGTTCAAAATAGAAACGGCACAAAATATCGACCAGAACCTGGCTCACATCCTGCAAGTCCAGGTCAAGAATCTGGATTTTTTCGGCATCGCTGCATTTTGAAATCATATCCTGCTTTACGATTGTCTCGGCAAAGGTTGAGGCTGTTTCGGCCAGTGTCATCGGATAGCTGAAAAATGCCGACGGTTTTCCTTTCATGCAAGAAAAATGATATGCGTGGCCAAGCTCGTGCGCCAGCGTGATGATGTCGCTGAATGCGCCCGTGAAGTTGGTCATGATTCGGCTCTGGTGGCCGAGTGCAAAATCTTCGTCGTAAGCCCCGCCCACTTTCCCGGCATGGACTTCGGCATCAATCCAGTTTTCGGCAAAGGCTTTTTTGGCAAACTCGCCCATTTCCGCACTGAAAGAAGAATACCGTTCGATGATGTAATCGCGGGCCTCGTCGAAAGTCCATTCTTTTGAAAGAAGACCTTTTTCGGAATTATCCCGTTTGTTGAGCGGAGTCGAAACAAGCGGGGCAAACAAATCGTAAAAAGCAAGACCTTTTTTGTCCTGAGAGACTGTGAGATTGTTTTTGTGAAGAAAATCTGACTTTAAATTGAAATATTCCCGCCAGAGAGGAAGGCTTTCTTCGATTGAACTGATCAGCGCGTCGAGCGTTTTCTGTGAAAGTCGGGCAGAGGAAAGGGAGCGGTCGAGCGGCTTCTGCCATTTTCGGTGGCGGTTTAGCGTGAGGGTTTCGCCTTTGAGATTGTTGAGGCAGGCCGCAAACGCGATTTCATTCTGCTTCAAAAGAGAAATTTCTTTTTCGTAGGAAGATTTTCGCACTTTTGAATCAGCTGAGTATGCATCATTTCGTAATTCGTTGAAAGTTTTGCCAGTTTCGGCATCTTTGAGATTTGAAATCAGCTGTTCATGAAGACGGTCCCATGCGTCTCCGCCAGTCTGCTGCAATTCGCCTGCAAGTTTTTCTTCGGCGGCTGACATCTGATGTCTTGTTTCTTCCAGAGTCTCATTCAGAATGTAGCGGTAGCTGTCAAATTCAGGAAATCGCTTGTAAAAATCTTCGAGACGGCCGGAATTCGCAAGCAGAACAGACTTGAATGACAAATCAAGCTGCCTGTAACGGAGCGTGAGGTTGTCAATTGTTGTGATATTGTTGAGATAGTCCGTGTTCGTAGTGTCAACCGAGTAAATTATATAAGCGTAGGCATTGAGCGAGCCGCAAAGAGCCGAAACTTTTTCGTCTGCTTCCAAAAAGCCTTTGAGCCATGTGGGAAAGTCAAAATTCTCGCCGGCATTCTTGATGAAATTCTGAGCCGAATCCAAAAGAGAGCCTAGATTTTCCATGCCGCTTTCAAAGTCAGAAAGGGCAGCTTTATATTCATCACTTTTTAAAGAAGGAAAAATGGAATCCAGGTTCCAGCGTGGGATTTTGTTTGTGTTTGTCATAGTGGTATTTTATCACAAATTATTCTAAGAATTCATAATCTTTCAACAGATTTGTTATATTTTTCAAAAGTTTTTGGCTGAATTCTTCATTGCGTTTTTTTGTGATAAAATCTTTGTTTATTTTGACTTCTGTTGATTCAATGAAGAAAAGATACGCTGGAACAGAAAGCTCTTTTGAAAATGTCTCAATCATCTCAACGGAAGGAAATTTTTTGCCAGTTTCAATTTCGCTCAAATAATTCGTGGCGATATTGCATTTTTCGGCGAGTTGTTGCTGACTGAAATGTGAATTTTTTCTGTAAAACTTTAAATTATTTATAAATACATTCCTCAACGACATGTTTCTAATGCTATCGGCTTGTTTTTATAATTGACACAAGCCTTTAGTGATATTAGAATAATTATCTAGCTATTAGCTTTAAATTTTAAAAATCATTGTCGGCGGACAGAAAACGCAAAGGAGTCTTTATGGGACAGGTTGAAAACAGTCTTTTCGGAAAACCACATTACAAACAGTGCAAAAATTGTGGTTGTGAATTCAGAGTTGGAAAAGGAATTAATTCCAAAGGCAAAAAATTAACGAAAGTTGGACTTGTATTTGCGATTTGTACGCTTGGTACCTCTCTTATAAATCCGATGTTTTCTTGCCAGAAATATTGCTCACGAGAATGTTGGCGAGCTGATACTGGAAATAACTAAATCAAATCCTGCCCTTCTTCATTTTCGAAAAAGGGCATTTTTTTTGGAGTTTTTGTTGAAATACTTTTTTGTTTTTTGTAGTATGTTTTTTGCTTCATCACTTTTTGGTGATTCTTGGATTTTTGATAGATACGGAGAAAAAGGAAAAAACACACCAGATTTTTTTGTTGTTTTTTCAAATACAAAAGAAGCAGAATCTTGGCTCTCAGAATCAAATTTGACACTTTCTGATTTACGAGAACTTGAGCCTTTACTTGGATATCTCCAAAATGATATGGGCCGAATCGTAAAATCAGGTTATGTTATGATTTTCTGCATTGAATCAATATCCTATGGAGATGAAAATTTTTATCCAAGCGATTATTATGTGATACCCTAGATTTTGTTTGTCATAAAATGCTCCTAAGTTCCGAAATCTTTTCGCTTGTGGTTGCCCAGCTTGTTGCAAAGCGCACGACCGTGTGATTTTCATCGTATTTTTCCCAGAAAGAGAATTTTACGCTTTTCTGTAGCTCCTGCATTTTTGAATTTTCGAGAATCACGAACTGCTGGTTTGTCGGCGAGTCGATGAAGAATTTGTAGCCTTTTTCGCTGAAGGCCGATTTGAGTTCTTCGGCACGTTCTATTGCTTTTTTGCTGATTTTGAGGTAAAGGTCATCGGTGAAGAGTGTGTCGAACTGAACTCCGAGAAGCCGCCCTTTTGCAAGAAGCGCGCCGTGTTTTTTTACAAGATGCTCGAAGTGAGCCGGCATATTTTTCTTTGTAAAAACAACGGCCTCACCGCAAAGCGCGCCGACCTTTGTTCCTCCGATATAAAAAACATCGCACAAGCGGGCGACATCCTGCAAGGTTACATCTGTATGCCTGCTTGCCAGTCCGTAGCCAAGCCTTGCTCCGTCCATAAAAAGCAGAATTTTGTGCTTATGGCAGACTTCGCTGATTTGAGTAAGTTCTTCTTTTGAATAAAGAGTGCCATATTCGGTTGGATGGGAAATGTAGCAAAGTCCTGGAAAAACCATGTGCTCATGATTTCCGTCTGCATAAAAATCTTTGATAAAAGAATCAAGCTCGTTTGCATCCATTTTGCCGTTATGTGCAGGAATTGTGAGGACTTTCCGGCCTGTGTATTCGATTGCGCCGGCTTCGTGAACACTGACATGGCCTGTTTGAGCCGAAACTACGCCTTCGTATTGGGCAAGCATCGTGTCGATTACAATCTGATTTGTCTGAGTGCCGCCTGTGAGAAAAAAGACCTGTGCTTCTGGCAAACCGCAGGCGGAGGCGATTTTTTCTTTTGCGCGCTCTGTGTATTTATCGCTTCCGTAGCCAGAAAGACTTTCCATATTTGATTTTGCCAGTGCTTCCAGAATAAGCGGGTGAGCACCTTCAATATAATCACTTTCAAAAGAAATCATAAAAACTCCTTTTTTTTTACATTACTCACAGAGGTCACAGAGACCACAGAGAGATTTTTTACGTAGGAATATTTTTCCCATTCAATATGCTCTCTGTGTGCTCTAAGCCCTACGAGCCTAGCTCTACGGGAGATTCGCTAAAATTGCCGTGCAATTTTTTAACGCTCACTATCTGTGAGGAATTTATAATTCGTGACTAAAAAAATATCAGGCCGAGAATTCCGAGCGGAATCAAGTAGCAGGCGAACCATTCCAATTTGCCTTTGCGAATCAGCTTCATCAAAATCGAAAGGGAGAGATAGCCCCACGCGAATGCCGCAAGACAGCCGCAGAATACTGGAAGAACACCAATCTGACTTCCGACTTCTCCCAAATCTTTTGCTTCAAGCACGAATGCGCCCAGAATCGCCGGAATCGAGACGATGAACGAAAATTCGCCTGCCGCTGCCCGATTTACGCCCGCAAGCTGTGCGCCCGCAATAGTTGAACCAGATCGGCTTACACCTGGCAAAGTTCCGACTCCCTGCATGAAGCCGATAAAAAGTGCCTGAAGAATGGAAATGCCCTTTGGTTTGACTTCGCCAGACTGGCTGAGTGTTCCCTGAGCGGAGTCGAAGGGGACGTCACTGTTGCGGGCTGTCTTTCGTTTTTCAAATTTTGCACTGAAAATCAAAAGACAAGCCGTGAACAAGAAACCGACGCAAGTGACTTTAATCGGAAGCTCTGGAATAAGCTTGCTCATAACAACGCCAATCGCACCTGTTACGATAGTTGCGACAATCACAGCGAGAATTGTCTTTCTGCCAAGCTCGTCCGTGCCAGTGAGAAGGTCGGCTTCCGGGGTTTTAGGGGCTATGCCCCTAGGAGAAGGGGTAGGCGAAAATGGCGAAGCCATTGTAGCCGAGGGGAAGGCTTTCCCCACCTTATTTTCCAGTTCCAATTTTCCTCTTTCAACTTCCAGCTTTCCGTTTTCAGTTTTCCGCTTTCCACCTGGCAAAATCCATCTGAACAAAATGGCAAAAAGACGTGCGATTTTCTTCCTGAAATACAAAATAACCGCCGCTAGCGTGGCCAAATGCAACATAACATCGAACAAAAGCGGAACTTCGCCGAGGCCGAAAAGTTCCTGAGCCACTTTAAGATGACCGCTTGATGAAATCGGCAAAAATTCCGCGATTCCCTGCAAAACACCCAAAATGATAGACTGAAAAATTGACATAAAAATCTCCTGAAAAAAAATAAGGGAACGAGTAATGTCCCGAAAAATTGCTAACTGCGAACTGCTAACTGTTCAAACCAGTTTTTGAAAAGTTCCGGCCACACGGCACATTCTTTTTCGATATTCGAACCGTCTGCTGCCGAGGACTCTTCTGTGGCGAGAGAAAGAGCGTGTTTTCCACGATTGAACAAGTGATATTCGCAATCAATTTTGGCTTCGTAGAGCGCATCTGCAAGCAAAATCGTGTTTTTGGCAGGAACGGCTTCATCCTGAACTGTATGCCAGATGAATGTGGGCGGAAAATCTGCGGTGATATTCTTTTCGATTGAGACCACCTCGCACATGTTGGATTTTTTAAGCGACTTGCAGATTTTTTGAGCATTTTCACTTGAAATTGAGCCGATTACGTTCATGATTGACTCTTCGTGCCAATATTTTTCGTTCGAAGTGATTACGGGATAGCACAAACAAAGTGCGTTCGGTCGAATCTGTTCGGCTGGGTGCGAAACATAATCTTTTAAAAAATCTGAATTCCAGAATGCGCCAAGACTTGCCGCCAGGTGTCCGCCAGCCGAAAATCCGCAGAGAATGATTTTGTCGGAATCGATATGCCATTCTTCTGCATGCTCCCGAATCAATGCGACGGCATTTGCCAGATCAGTGAGTGCGTCAGGAAATTTCATGGGCGCAATGGAATAATGAAGAGTTGCCGCATGGAATCCCAGTGAATTCATTTTGAGCGCGACTGGTTCACGCTCACGAAGACCAACATGATTGTAAGCCCCGCCTGGAATAACGAGCACGAACGGGCGTTTTCTATCCGGGTTGTATTCAAAATTTTCGTGAAGGTAGGTTTTCAGGAAAACATCTTTTTTGCCAAGCGAAAATGTTTCGTAAATCATGGATTTATTATAAAATATTGAGGCGTTGAAAATCAACTTAGGTTCATGCGAGTCTTGATTAAGAGTTTCTAAGATTTAAAAAAGAAAAACCCCCGCTTAAAGGAGGAGAAAAGGCGGGGGTTTTTGGTGACATCTTCCAACGGAAGTGTCTGTTTCTTGCTGCTGATAGTATAATAGACTTTTTAGAGATTTTAATCAATACTTTTTGATTGAAAATCGTTGAAAATTTTGCATTTTTTTGCGAAAATCTTTGAAAATCTCGCAAAATGTGACATAAAGGAGCGTAAAATGAAGAAAATTGGAATTATTGGTGCGATGGAAGTAGAGATTGACTTCCTCCGCAAGCTCATGGGAAGCGATTTTAAGAAGACAGAAAGCGGCTCTCTCGTATTCAATGAAGGAAAAATCCACGGAGTTGATGTCGTTCTTGTTCGTTCGGGCGTGGGAAAGGTTAATGCGGCCTTGTGTGCGCAGCGGCTTGCCCTTCAGTTTGGATGCACGAATATCATCAATACAGGCATTGCCGGTGCGATGGCTCATGGTTTGGGCGTCATGGATTTTGTTGTTTCAAGTGACGCAGTTTATCATGACATGGATGCGACAGGTTTTGGTTACAAAAAAGGTCAGATTCCGCAGATGGATGTGTTTTCATTTGAGGCTGACAAGGGCATGGTTGAGGCCGCAAAAAAAGCTTTCGCAGAGTCAGAGCTTTCTAAAGGGCATAAAATGATTGAGGGGCGGATTGCAACTGGTGATCAGTTCATCAGCGAAAAAAATGTAAAATCTCAGATTGCGGCAGAGTTTGCGCCTGCTTGTGTTGAGATGGAAGGAGCTGCGATTGCACATGCCTGTTACCTCAACAAAGTTCCGTTCGTGATTTTACGCTGTATGAGCGATATGGCGGATGATTTGAGCAGTAACGGCTACGATTTTAACGAGCCTGTAGCTGCAGAATTGAGCGCGCGTGTTGTAGAAAAGATGATTTCGGCATCCATGTCGTGATGACTCGCTTCGCGATTCGCGGTCAGCTTGCTTTTGCCTGCCTCCATGCGGGCATATTGTCGGATATTTTTTTAATGTATATACTTTTTAAAGAGGAATTTTTTAATGGAAGTTATTCAGAGTTTTACAATTGACCATACACATTTGAAGCCGGGAATTTACATTTCCCGCGAAGACAAAGGATTTACTACTTACGATTTGAGAATCACTGAGCCAAACAAGGAGCCTGCTGTTGCACCTTCGGCAATTCACAGCCTTGAACATCTTATGGCAACCTGGTTCCGCAATTCAGAAGTAAAGGACGATGTTGTTTATGTAGGCCCGATGGGCTGTCTCACAGGAATGTACATCATCATGACTGGCAAATATTCTGTTGAGGACATGCGACAGCTCACAATCCGTTGCCTTGAATGGATTATCACTCAAAAAGAAGTGCCTGCGACACGTCCGGAAGCTTGCGGAAACTATCTTCTCCACGATCTTCCGATGTGTATCTGGGAAAGCAAAAGATATCTTGACCGTCTCAAAAATGATTTCCATTGCGAGTACACAAAACTTAAAGTTACTCTTGATGACGGAAAAGTTTTTGCTGACGCATAATTTTTCTGCGATTATTTAGCGGAACGGAGTTTCTCAATAAATGAACATCTTCGCGAAATTTAAGGAAACTGCTTTTTCCGTCCTTCCTGTAATGGTTGTCGTGCTTCTTCTGGGGCTTACGATTTCCCCTCTCCATTTTGGTACGATGACGCGTTTCGTGCTGGGCGGAATTCTTGTTATTTTTGGACTCACTCTCTTTTTGCTCGGCGTTGACATTGGAATCCTGCCGATTGGTGAGCGCAGCGGTGCTGCTCTCACTGCCAGACGAAACCTAAAACTTTTGCTCGCGTCGGCTTTCCTGATTGGTTTTATCGTCACAGTTGCAGAGCCGGACGTTCAGGTGCTTGCCGACCAGGTGCGCGGAATTGCTCCGAGCGTGAGCAAGTGGGGACTGATTTTTATGATTGCCGTGGGCGTGGGGCTTTTCGTCGCTCTCGGCATTTTGCGCACTGTGCTTTCGCTCCCGCTCAATATTCTGCTTACTGTCTCATACATCGGTGTCTTTGCGCTTGCTTTTTGTGCGCCCGCAACTTTTCAGGGCGTCGCATTTGATTCGGGCGGAGCGACAACAGGGCCAATGACAGTGCCTTTTATCATGGCTTTGGGCGTTGGTGTTGCGGCGGTTCGTTCAAAAACTGGCAAAAATGGCAAAATTGCTTCTTCGGCCGAGGATTCTTTTGGTCTTACGGGAATTGCTTCAATCGGACCAGTGCTTGCGGTCATTGTTTATGGAATTATTTTGCATAATGCAGGCTCTTCTGGAGCTGATTCGGCATCTTCGGCAAGTCACGGCTTAACCGGGCATGGAATTTTCGTCTTTCTGAATCTTCTTCCGTCGATTTTCAAGGAAGTTTTGGCAGCGCTTGCACCTTTGGCGGCGATGGCTGTGATTTTTCAGATTTTCCTGCTAAAAATGCCGCCGATGCAGGTCGTGCGAATGGTTCGCGGCTTTGTTCTGAGTTTTGTGGGGCTTGTTTTGTTCCTTTGCGGTGCGCACGGCGGTTTTATGCCGGCAGGCGAGGCTCTGGGCAAGGTGCTTGGGGCAGCGAGTTTACAGGGCACTTCCTGGACAGCACTTTTGGTTGCTGTTGGAGTGATTTTCGGGGCGATTGTTGTTTGTGCGGAACCAGCCGTCTGGGTTCTTACAGATCAGGTTGAATCGATTTCGGGCGGCACAATCAAGCGTCGTGTTATGCTCGGTGCTTTGAGCATGGGAGTTGCCCTTTCAATCGGAATCTCAATGCTTCGCGTTCTTTTCGGCTTTTCTCTCTGGTATATCCTGATTCCGGGCTATGCTCTGGCACTTGTCTTGTCTTTTATTGCACCGAAATTGTTCACGGCGATTGCTTTTGACTCAGGTGGAGTTGCGAGCGGGCCAATGACAAGCACGTTTATTCTTTCGTTCACGCTTGGCTCTTCACAGGCGAGCGGCGGAAATCCCAGCGTCGATGCTTTCGGAGTGATTGCGCTTGTTGCCATGACTCCGCTGATTGCGATTCAAGTTTTGGGAATTCTTTTCAAAATCAAGTCAAATCGTGCAGAAAAAGCAAAAATCGAATCTGATCTGCGTGATGCGGCTTCAAAATACGACCCGGAGGCCAAAGAATGAGCAAATTTTCATTGATAATCAGCATAGTTCCACACGATAAGGGCGAAAAACTCACAAAATCGGCCGTCAATGCAGGTTGTGGCGGCGGTTCCGTAATGATGGGGCGTGCTCTGGCAAAGTCAAATTTCGGCGCGATTCTTGGAACCGGCGAAACCACAAAAGATTTGATTTTCATGGTCGTTGAATCCACAAAAAAATCTGCAATCATGAATGCAATTTACGAGTCCACACAAAATGAAAAAACAAATTTCGGCGAGATTTTTACTCTGGATGTCGATTCACTTTTAAAAGCCGGGGCAAATTCCAAAGGAGAAGAAAAAATGAGCGAAAACGAAAACAAAGAAACATCCCGCGACATGATTACAGTAATCGTGAACAAAGGCTACGCTGATGACGTGATGTTCGCAGCCCGGAAAGCAGGCGCGACTGGCGGAACTGTCATCAATGCACGGGGAACAGCCCGCGAGGACGACGCAAAATTCTTCGGCGTTCACATCGTTCCGGAAAAGGATATGCTCGTGATTGTAGTCGAGCACGACAAAAAAGAAGCCGTTCTGAGCGCAATCAAGGAAGTAAAATGCCTCAAAGAACCAGGCATGGGAATTGCATTCAGCTCCCCGGTCACGGATTTCGAACTATTAGGAAAAAGAAAGTAATTTAATTCTAATAATTTAAAATCAGTTCAGAAAAATAGCTTGCTCCAGACCCAATCGCCTGAGGATTTGCGGTAAATTCGGGATTATGCAAAGGTTTTGTTTTTCCAACTCCCAGCCAGACCATGATTCCGCGGAATTTTTCCTGATAATATGCAAAATCTTCGCCGACCATTGTGATTTCGGGGCGGAGTGGCTCAAGGCCACATTTTTGGGCAACTTCCCATGCATATTGTGCGAGTTCTTTGTCGTTGTTGGTGCAGGGCGGGGCATTTTCGATTTCAACCGTTGCTTCTTCTTCGTAGGCAAGGGCTGTGTTTTGGACGATTTCTGTGAGGCGTTTGCTTACGAACGAGCGGGTGGCGGAATTTGTGGTGCGGATTGTTCCTTCTAAAAGCACCTCTTCTGGGATGATGTTCCAGTTTGATCCGCCTTCGATGTGAGTTACGCTCACCAGTGCCTGGTCTGTCGGGCTTATGTTGCGAGAGACGATTGTTTGCAGTGAGCTGATGACCGCCGCACTTGCTGCAATCGGGTCACGACCTGTGTGTGGTTCTGCGCCATGCGAACCTCTTCCGTGAATCTTGATTTTGAAGAGATCAACGGTAGCTGTGATTGCGCCTTCTTTGATTCCGACTTGGCCGACATCCAGAAGTGGGCTTGAATGAAGCGAGAAAATTGCATCGATTCCATCGAGGACATGAGTTTTTAAGACTTCAAGTGCGCCCTTTCCATTTTCTTCGGAAGGCTGAAAGACGAAAAGCACTTCGCCGCAAAGTTCAGATTTTTTATGATTTAAAAGACGGGCTGTTTCAAGGCCGACCGAGATGTGAATGTCGTGGCCGCAGGCATGCATTTTCCCCGGATTTTTTGATTTGTACGGAAGATTTGTCTTTTCTTCAAGTGGAAGTGCATCGATGTCTGCGCGGAAGGCGATTTTTTTGCCGGGTTTTGAACCTTTTATGTGCGCAACAAGGCCTGTTTTAAGCGGCAGGTCGAGAATTTCAATTCCTTCTTGGATGAGAATCTTTTTGATAAAGGCGGTCGTCTCAAATTCTTCAAACGAAAGCTCTGGATTCTGATGAAGATGTTCAAATATTTCAGTGTAGGTCATAAAACTCCCTGGCGTTATGGGAACATGGTTTCGATATTTTTCAAAAAAGTGTATTAAAATGATCCCAAAAAATCAATCAAAAGCGTTCAAAATGCCACCGAAAAAATCTAATGCTTTAATCAGGTCAAAATGACACACTTTTCGGAGAGGGATCTTAACAGCAAGCTTGGAGAGGGTGCTTAACATAGCTGGGAGAAGATGGAAGATGAGCTAGGAGGGGGGAGAATTTGGTGATACCAAGGTAGAGCTTATTTGTATCTGCATAACTTTCTTGTAAATTTTCTAAATTTCGGTATTATTGGAGAATAAGTATTTTCATAATCAACTTATGCCGACAAAAGAGCGGCAATAAGAAATTTATGATAGATACGGAGAAATTTTGTTATGTGGACGCCCGCACTGGGGCGCTTTTAGAGAAAATATATATAATAATAATTTTTTGAAAGTAGAAATAAGAAAAATGAATATACAATATAAAGATTATCTTATAGAAATTATAGATGAAACTGATTCTCAAGACAATATTCATAATTATGATAAAAGATTTGTTATAGGGAAAGATTCCAACAATTGTACTAAGTATGGAATAAGAATAAAGAATTCTAAAGATGTAACAATAAGAAATTGCCTCTTGGTTTGTGGAACAGGAGCTGGAACATCTATTCGTAAAGAAACATATATAATCGATGAAGAAACAATTTTTATTTGCATTTCTAATGTTGTAGTTTCAATGTCTTTAGTTGAGTTAGAAATAAATTGGTTTAAAGAAGTAGATTTTGCAACAGCTTTTGGTATATATAAAATGAATGAAGACTTTATAATCCACGGAGAATTATATATTACCAGAATAAATAAAAAAGGTGAAATAATTTGGCAAAAAAGTGGCAGCGACATTTTTGTTTTACCAAATTTTCCATTTGAGAATTTTTATATTAAGGACAACATAATCTTCGTTCAATCATGGGATGAAAGAAACTATCGTATATCTTATAATGGAGAAATCACATAACAAAGGTTCGTAGCCGACAGCGGGTCAAGCCCGCTGCGGTACAACCAGTTGTTATGTGGACGCCCGCACTGGGGCGCTTTTGGAGTTATATAAATGATACAAAAAGTTGCGATAATAAGTTTATCCAGGGGAATCCTCGGAGAGCCGTTTATTTCTCATGAATTAGAAATCGGGCTGAATCGTCTGAAAAATTATGGACTTGAAGTTATTACCACAGAATCAGCTCTAAAAGGAATGGAATATATAAAGAATAATCCCAAAGAACGGGCTAAGGACTTACTGAATGCGCTCAACGACAACTCCATTGATATGATTTTGTGTGCAATCGGTGGTGATGATACTTATCGATTGCTTCCGTATCTTTTTGAAAACGATGAACTAAAAAATGCAGTAAAAGATAACAAAAAGATTTTTCTCGGATACTCAGACACGACCTGGAATCATTTTATGTTTAATAAAGTCGGATTCAAAACATTTTATGGGCAGGCTTTTATCACCGACTTGTGTGAACTTGAAAACGAAATGCTTCCATATTCAAGAAAATACTTTGAGGAATTAATAAACAAAGAATCAATAAGCAAAATTGAGCCAAGCGATGTGTGGTATTCAGAAAGAACCAATTTTGATTCTTCTCAAATCGGTACAAAAAGAATAGTACACAAAAATGAGGGATTCCAATTATTACAAGGAAATCCAGTTTTTTCAGGAGAGATATTAGGCGGTTGTATTGAATCAATTTATGACATGTTCGATAATAGCAGATATTCCGATACAGTTGAATTATGTAAAAAATATAATCTTTTTCCTTCAACTGAAGAATGGAAGGGGAAAATTTTACTGCTTGAATCATCTGAAGAAAAGACAAAACCCGATTTATACAGAAAGATGATAAGAACATTGAAAGAAACAGGAATTTTTGATTCGATAAGTGGCATTCTTGTTGGTAAACCCATTGATGAGATTTACTATGATGAATATAAATCTATTTTGCTAGAAGAAATAGAGAATAAGAATTTGCCTATTGTTTACAATATAAATATTGGACACGCAACACCTCATTGTATTATTCCGTTTGGGATAAAGTGCAAGGTAAATATGAACGAACAGACTATTATCTTTAATCAATAAAATCACATAACAAAGCTTCAAAGCCGACAAACCGGTCAAGCCGGTTTGCGGTTTAAGCAATTGTTATGGCGACAGGCCGCTGGCCTGCTTATCTTTATGGATTTTTTGTTGATTTTCTAGTATACTAAAAATATGAATTGGACTAATTTTAGATTCATAGATTTGTTCGCAGGTATTGGCGGTATTCGTCTTGGTTTTGAGTCTGTTGGGGGGCATTGTGTATTTTCCTCAGAATTTGACGAAGATGCTTGCAAAACCTATGAAGCAAATTTCCACGAGCACCCTTCTGGAGATATAACAAAAATAGACGCAAAGGATATTCCTGACTTTGATATTTTATTAGGAGGCTTTCCTTGCCAAGCATTTTCAATAATTGGGAAAAAAGAAGGTTTTTCAAATGAAACTTGCGGAACGCTTTTTTTTGAGATAGAACGTATTTTAAAAGAAAAGCGACCTCCTGCTTTTATGCTTGAAAATGTAAAGAATTTAAAATCTCACGACAATGGAAATACTTATAATGTAATAAAATCCCATTTACAAGCACTGGGATACAATGTGTATGAATCTGTTTTAAATTCTTTGGATTATGGTGTTCCGCAGAAAAGAGAAAGAATTTTTATTGTAGGTTTCTTAGATAATGTGCGTTTTACTTTTCCTGCCCCACTTCCATGTAATCAAAGAAAAACTCTTTCAGATGTTTTGGAAACAAATGTCGAAAAAAAATATTATGTAAATCCTAGAATACGAGAATCTCGTTTACAAAGAATAAAAGACAAGAACTATCCAAAACCTTACATTTCCCATGAAAATATGGCAGGTTCAATAACACCTCACCCATATTCTTCTTGTTTAAGAGCAGGTGCATCTGCAAATTATATACTAATAAATGATGAACGCAGACCAACAGAACGCGAAATGCTCAGATTTCAAGGTTTTCCTGATACTTATAAAATAGTTTTGCCGTATGGAAAAATAAAAAAGCAATGTGGTAATTCGGTGTCTGTACCTGTAATCTCTGCTATTGCAAGAGAAATGATAAAATCTCTTCAACGCTTTGATAAACTTGGAGAGGAAGCTCCATGTTCCATTGACGGGCAACAACTTTTATTTGCATGAGGGAAATATGACTGCCAGAGAAGAAGCAAAAAACGCTCTTGATAAAGTAATTGAAAAATCTCGTGTACATCTTTATAAACCAATTCAAATTGCAGAAATATTATATCGTTCAAGAATGGATACTTCACTCAATCTGCTTGATTTGGAATCTTATCGTACAAAAAGCAAAAAATGGAGAGATGATATTTCACTTCCGCTTTTGGGCAGAGTATGTACAAGCAGTGCAAAATTCCAAGATAATTTGTTTGATGAAAACGCAATACCACCAAGACTGATAAACGAACTTGGAAATGAGAACAAGAAAACGAACGGTGCTGTAGAGGCATATATTTACAATCTTTTTACAGCAAAACATTCGCAGCTCTCAAACGCTTTGAATTATTGCCTAGATTCGACTTCAGCAGATTTTTATGTGAAAAATTTTATCGATACATTCTGGAATGAGCCTGGACTAAAAAGAAGTTTGGATAAAGTTTATGAAATAATTGTCTACGCACTATTTTCAACAATCGTGGACACTCTGAATTTTCGTGTAACACTTTCAATAGATTCAGACAAAATTGACGTGCTTAAAGAATTTGAGGATTTTGCAGGAAAAGTAATGTGCATAGATTGCAAAAACACAACTTTTATGCAGGAAGCTAAAATCTATCGTGTCGGTGTTACAAATGCTGCTGACAGAGGCTTGGATATGTATTCCAACTGGGGACCGGCAATACAAATTAAGCATTTAAGCCTAGATGTTGAGCTTGCGGAGAATATTGTATCAAGCATCTCAAGCGACAAAATTGTCATTGTTTGCAAAGCCGCGGAAAAAGATACAATTGTTTCTTTGCTATCGCAAATTGGCTGGCGAAGTCGTATTCAAAGCATAGTTACAGAAAGCGATTTAATTGACTGGTATGAAAAAGCGTTGCGCGGTAAATATTCAGAAACAATGGGAGAAAAACTTCTTGATATTCTAAGAGAAGAAATTGCCGAAGAATTCCCGTCTGTAACATCTTTCCCAGAAGTATTACAACAAAGACATTATGAAACAATTCATAGTGATTTCTGGAAGTAACTAAATCGCCTAACAAGAAGTTCAAAGCCGACACAGGCTCAAGGCCTGTGCGGTTTAACTCATTGTTATATACCAAAGTCTAAGCTGGATCGGCAGCATTCATAATTTTTAGTTTTTCCTTTACATCAGTAACTTCTTCAAATTTGTCTTTTACTTCACGAATTATAGTTGGCCAACCAAGGCATAACCCTTTAGTTTCTTCAGAAGTTACAAGATAAACCTTTGCTCCCTTCCAATCTGACAGAAGCAGTTTATATGAATCAAACTGATAGGAATGTCCAAGAGAATTTGCAAATTCCAGAATCTTATTCATTGCTTGCCTCCAATACAGATTGTATTATATTTTCAGCAACTTGCAAGTTATCAATATTCAACATCAGTCCTGTAAATTATTTTTTTGTCTTTAACCAAATCAAAAAGATAATCCTTGTTTTCCTTAACGCTTTTCTTCATAGCTTCATAATACTTTTCGCAGACAGACTTATCATCAGAATCAAGGTCATAGTTTGTATCAGTTTTCTTTTGCATATATACAGTGTCACCTGGAATAGACTGGGCAATCATTCCGAGGTTCTTATTGTTAAAAAATGCATCGAGCAAATATTGGCCGTCTTCTTTTTTTTCAGGAAATATAAAAAACTCATTTCCAGCTCTTCCAGCTCATCGTACATTTATATGACTCCTTGGGTTTATTTTCGGAAAGATGCAGACAAAGAAAAAGCCCTGGATTTTCGGGGCTACTTTTATGTACACTCATAGAAGTTACATTTCACTAAGAATTTTTTTCATTTCTTGACGATTTATTTCTTCAACTTTTCCATTTAAAGCTTTCATTAAAAGAGGGTATCCAAGCTTTGCATGTTTATCTAAAGATAATAAACCTGCATAAATTATTTCCCCCTTATATTGACCAACTTTCATCGCATAAGGGAAACCTTTTGAATTTGCATAATTTTCAAAATCAATTATTGTCATTGTTTCTCCTCAACAATAAAGTTTTGTTTGCTGTATCACCTTCCGAAAACGGAAGGAGAATTTAGAAAGCACCCCGGATTTATGGGGCTGCATTCCTAAGCTTCATCGGCAGCATCCATGGTTTTTAGCATTTCTTTATGATTCGTCATTTGTTCTAATTTTCCATTTGTTTCACGAATCATAGTAGGCCACCCAAGACGTAAACCTTCAGCTTCTTTTGATGAAACCACATAAATAACAGAACCATTCCAATTATCTAGCAATTTCTTACAAGAGTCATATTTAAATGGGTGATGTAATGAATTTGCAAAATCTAAGATTTTATTCATCGCAAGCCTCCACTACATATTTTAGCACATTTCCATCTGATGCTGTATCACCCTACGAAAACGGAAGGTGGATTTAGAAAAGCCCCGC
The DNA here is from genome assembly GCA_902785455.1 of uncultured Spirochaetaceae bacterium. Classification (GTDB taxonomy): domain Bacteria; phylum Spirochaetota; class Spirochaetia; order Treponematales; family Treponemataceae; genus Treponema_D. The sequence continues at coordinate 3,827 of CACZYY010000026.1, read as the reverse complement.
GATTTTTGGGGCTGTGGGTCACTCATCATCAGGCATTGAAGCCAATACACGCATGATTTCCTCATGTGATAACGCAATGACTTTGTTTTGTTTTTCGGTCATTAACAACGGATAGCCGATAATTCGCGGTTTGTTATCTAAAAAGGTTCCCACATAAATATTTCTACCTTTAAATGTTGTCAAGAACTTTGCAGACTCGCGACCATGAGTTTTTGCGAAATCAATATAATCATTCAAACTAATCATTTTCGCGCCTCCAAGTACTACATCACATTCCATTCTCAGAAGATGAATTTAGTTTTGAGAATTCAATGTCATCTAAAATTGATTTCTTTGCCTCTCGTGAACGGGGGGCTAGAATTGCTATAACAATGACGAAGCAAGCAATAATCGGATGCTTGAAGATGAAAAGTGGAACGGCGATTGCAAGTCCTATCAGATATACAAGGATTTTACCAAGCGTAAAGCCTTGCTTTTCGGCTTTGAGAAAATCTTCTTTCTGTTCTTCTGACAGTTCATCGAATGTCATACCTGTATTATATGGTGGAAGTGACAATCTCGCAACAAGCCCTGAAAAATGCAAGTCTTGCTGTATCACTTTCCAATTTTGCGTCGAATATCCCCCAGCCTGTTGAGTGCCTCATTCAAAGTTTCGTCCTTTTTTGCGAAATGCAGGCGGACGTAGCGATTTTCCGGCTCTTTAAAGAAACTGGAACCCGGAACCGAGCCGACCCCCACTTTCTGAGCCAGAACTTCCGCGAATTCCAAATCGGACTCAAAACCGAACTCAGAAATATCAATCAGAATGTAATATGCGCCCTCCGGAACCGTGTGCGAAAGACCTATTGTATCCAAACCACGCAAGAAAAGGTCCCGCTTGTGAGTGTATTTTTCCTGCAAGTCTTTGTAATATTCGTCGCCGAACTTTAAGCCTGTGACTGCTGCTTCCTGCAAGGGGGCAGCCGCTCCGACCGTGAGAAAATCATGGACTTTTTTGATTCGCTCGGTGATTTGTGGATTTGCCTGAGTGTAGCCGAGTCGCCAGCCTGTAATCGAATAGGTTTTTGAAAGCGAATTGCAGGTAATTGTGCGCTCATTCATGCCGGGAAGACTGGCCATGTAGGTGTGGACGTTTGGCTTGTAAAGAATGTGCTCGTAAACTTCATCAGTGATGACAAATGTGTCGTATTTTTTTGCAAGGTCTGCGATTATCGTAAGTTCTTCGCGGGTAAAGACTTTTCCGCATGGGTTCGACGGATTACAGACGATGATTGCCTTTGGTTTCTGCTTGAAAGCGTCTTCGAGAACATCAGCATCAAAACGGAATGTCGGCGGAATCAATGGAACATAAATCGGATCTGCCCCAGAAAGAATCGTGTCCGCGCCATAATTTTCATAAAACGGAGAGAATACAATCACTTTGTCGCCGGGATTTGTCACGCTCATCATGGCGGCCATCATCGCTTCGGTTGAGCCACAAGTGACGACAAGCTCCTCGTTGGGATTTACGTTCACGCCCGAAAAATGCTGGATTTTGGCGGCAAGTGCCTCCCGGAAATTCTGCGCACCCCAAGTGATTGCGTACTGATGAAAGTCCTCTTTTGTGACCTGAGCAAGTCGTTCAAGAATCTCGCGCGGTGGCTCAAAGTCCGGGAATCCTTGCGAGAGATTTACAGCCCCGTACTGATTTGAGATTCGAGTCATACGGCGGATTACGCTGTCGGTAAAGGTTGCGGTTCGGTTTGAAAGTTCTGGCATATTGCTTGCTCCATTTTATTGCCACACCAGCCGCTTTCGTTTTTGCGGCTGTTTGGATTCGATTTTGCTACGCAAAATCAGGAAAAAATTCAAAATGAGATTCCGTAGGAATCTCGAATCTGTGTGGTATCTTTATTTCACATACGAAATATTTGCGTTTAAAATCCTTTTCGGGTCAAAGGCGGATTTTACGGCGTTCATCAGTTCCACATTTGCTTCTGGAGTCTCTGCAAAGAAAAAGTCTCTCTTGCTCACTCCAAGACCATGCTCGCCGGAAATCAGGCCGCCCAGCTTCCTTGCATAAGAATAGAGTTTTTCAAGATTTTCGTGAAGTTCTTTTTGCCAAGTTTCTTCGCTGCGGTCGCCACGGACAACGCAGAGGTGAACGTTTCCGTCGCCTGCGTGACCAAAGCTAATCATTTGCATTCCGCTCTCACCTTCGAGCTTGTTCACAAAATTGACGAAATCAGCGACCTTTGCAATCGGAACGACAATATCAAGCGGTTCCTGCTCGCTTACGGCCTCAACTGCTTTTACAAGACAGCCGCGAATCTTCCACACATTCTGTGAGAGTGCGGAATCATCAAGGGAAATGATTTTCTCTGCTGAATCTTTGAGGACAGTTTGCAGGTTTTTGAAAGCAGAGTCGATTTCTTCTGCCTTACCGTCAAAAGTGAGAAGAAGATAAGCTTCGTTTTCGAGCGGAAATTTGAGATTGAGAAACTTTTCGCCCAGAGCAACGACTTTTTTTTCGATGAACTCAACTGCCGTGGGATTGAGATTCGCCTGTAAGATTTTTGGAACAGCCTCAATTCCAGATTTGAGCGAGTTGAAGCCCGCAAGAACGCTCAGAGATTTCTCCGGCTTTCCCACGAGCCGAAGCAAGCATTTTGTGATGACGGCAAGAGTTCCTTCCGAGCCGATTACGATGTCTTTGAGGTCAAGGCCCGTGGTGTCCTTTCGGTTTTTGCTTCCAACTGTGACTACAGTGCCGTCGGCTTTGACAAGTTCCAGGCCCATCACATAGTCTCGTGTGACTCCGTATTTTACAGCACGCATTCCGCCAGCATTGGTAGAAATGTTTCCGCCAATTGAAGCCCTCTTTTCTCCCGGATCAGGCGGATAAAAAAGCCCCATGCTCTCGACATATTTCTGAAAGTCCAAGAATTTTGTTCATCAAAGAAAAATCAAGGATGATTGAACCGTCATGGGGAACCGTAGACCCCACAAGATTAGTTCCCGCTCCACGAGGCGTTACCGGAATCACATTTTCGTAAGCGAACCGAAGAACCCCGCTCACTTCCTCGGTGGAAGTAGGAAACACCAAAGCCGAAGCCACACCCTTTTTGCGGCCAAGAGTGTCAGAAAGATAGCGGGCCTCGATTTTATCCGAGAAAACAAGCCGGGAAGAGTCTTTAATTATAGAAGAAAGTTGTGTAATATCAGCCATTTTGCCTTCCTGAAATAAAAATATTGCCACACGGATTCGAGATTCCTACGGAATCTCATTTTTATGATTTGTAGTGATTTTGCGTAGCAAAATCGAATTCAAGCGAGCACTACAATGAAGGTGCTCGGTGTGGCATTCATGGGGGGTACGGGGGCAAAGCCCCTGTAGAAGGGGTAGCGGAAAACGCGAAGCGGTTGGAGCGAGGGGAAGGCTTTCCCCTTTGCACTTTCAGTTTTCCACTTTCCTCTTTCCGTTCGTTAAAGTTCCTCAATGTCCCAGCCTTCTTTGATGAAGTAGCCGCCGAAGTCCTTGTTGAAGACTTTTTCTGTTTCGGCTGTCTGGAATGCTTTTACGACTTTTTTGAAGATTTCGACTTTTGCCGGGTCGCTCAGGTCTTTGCCGCGGGCTGCGATGAGATTCCAGTACTGTTTTTCATCGACTGAAGTGTCCTTGAATATTGCAGATTCTGTTTTGATTCCGAAATCCAGGGCGTAGTTTCCGTTTACGATTGCGGCGTCAACATCTTTGAGGGCAGACGGGATTGTGTTTGCTGCCAGTTCCTTGATTACGATTCCGCTTTTGTTCTCGGCGATGTCTGCGACTGTCGGGTTAAATCCGG
>CACZYY010000025.1 GCA_902785455.1 uncultured Spirochaetaceae bacterium | reverse complement strand
GCCTGAATGTCTTGCGGATAGTTGATTCCTGCGGCGGTAAAGTGATTTTTGCATTCGCCCTCAACTGATGAGCCTGCTGCGGCTACCGCAAAATGCTTTCCTTTTACATCTGCGACCTGCTCAATTCCAGATTTTTTTGTTGCGACGACCTGATTCGGGTTGAAGTAAAGGCCTGCGATTACGCGCAAGTTTTTGTTTGCGTTTCCTTTGAAGCTGTCTGTGCCGTTAAAGCTCTGGTAGCAGTTTGAAGAAATTGCGATTGAAACCTGTGATTCACCGTCTGCAATCTGGTTCAAATTGTCGATTCCGCCGTTTGAAGCCTGGCTTGATGCGCTAACGAAGTCAATCTGTGTGTCCCACAAGTTTGTGATAGCGGCTCCGACTGCGTAAAGTGCGCCAGAAGCTCCCGCCGTTGGGAATTTGATTGTGACTTTTGCGTGCGAGCCTGCTGGGGCAGAAGAAGCCGATGATTTCTTCTCGTTGCAAGAAACAAGCGAGAAAGCCATGATTCCGCCAACAATTGCAGCGAAAACTTTTGTTGTTTTTTTCATTTTGAACTCCTTTTATAATTTTTTATCAATTGATATGCCAAAACTGCGGCCAAGATTCCAAATCCAATCAAGTCAGTTGTGATTCCTGCGTACAAAAGGAGAGGTGCTACGACCAAAAGGGCAGCGCGCTCAATCCAGCCTGATTTTCGCAGGAACCAGCCTTCAAGGGCTGCAACGAGGGTGACTGTTCCCACTGCGGCGGTAATGCTTGCCCAAAGACTCTGTACGAGAGTGTAGTCAGAGCTTGCTCCAATCAGAAGAACCGGGTTTCCCAGGAAGAAGAATGGAATCAGAAAGCCGATTAAGCCTAAGCGGACTGCAAGCAGGCCCGTTTTGAGCTGGTTAGAGCCTGCGATTCCCGAAGCGACATAACAGCTGATTGCGACGGGTGGCGTTATGTTTGAAAGACATGCGTAAATCAGGCAGAACATGTGTGCCGGCAGCGGTGCGATTCCAACTTTGATTAAGACTGGAACGGCAACTGCCTGAACGATTACATAAGCGGCAACTCCAGGAACGCCCATTCCCAGGATAATCGACATGAGCATTACAAGAAATCCCGTGAGGTAAATCGAATTGCTTGGAACGACATTCAAAATCAGGTAGCCCATGTTGAGACCAAGGCTTGTGAGCGTGACCGTGCCGATGATTACGCCGATGATTACGCAGGAAATGCCGACTCCGATTGCGCTTCTTGCCCCTTCAACACAGGCCGCAAGGATTTTTTGTGGAGTCATGCGGGTTTCTTTTCTAAGCCAGCTTGCTCCAATCGTTACGAAAATTGAAATAACGGCGGCGAGCAGAGGTGTGAAGCCTTTGCACATCAAGGCGATTAAAATCACCAGCGGAAGAACGAGATGCCCTTGTTCCTTAACGACTTTGAGTGCGTTGGGAATGTTTTCTTTTGAAATGCCCGAAAGCCCCAGTCGTTTTGCTTCAAAGTGAACCGCAACTAAAAGCCCCAGATAATAGAGGAAAGCCGGAAGAATTGAAGCAATCATTACCGTTGTGTAGCTTAAGTTTAAGAATTCTGCCATAACGAAGCCGACTGCGCCCATAATCGGAGGACAGAATTGCCCGCCTGTGGAAGCAGTTGCCTCAACTGCGGCGGCGAATTCTTTTTTGTAGCCGGTTTGTTTCATCAGCGGGATTGTGATTGTGCCTGTGGTTGCGACATTTGCCACGGCCGAACCGTTTATCATTCCCATGAGAGCCGAAGCAAGGACAGCGACTTTTGCCGGGCCTCCCGGAGTTTGTCCAACCAGAGTGAGCGAAAAGTCATTGATGAATTTTGAGAAGCCTGAATATTTGAGGAAAGAGCCGAAAACAACGAACAAGAAAATGTAAGTTGCCGAAACGCTGATTCCTGTTCCCAAAACGCCCTGAGTTCCCCAGAACTGAGTGATAAGAACCCGTTTGAGCGTGAATCCGTTGTGCCCCAGCTGACCGGGAATAAATTTTCCGAAGAAATTGTATGCAAGGAAAACAGCCGCAAGAATCGCAAGGTTTGGGGAAGTGCGTCGGGAAGCCTCAAAAACAACAAGAATTGCCGCCGCTGCAATCCAAATCTCATATTTATTTATTCGACCGCCGTTTCGGGCAATTTCAGTGTAATGCGTGATAAGATAGCCGAAAGTAAAAATCGCAAGACCAATCAGAATCAAATCAACAATCGGAGGAAATTTTCGTGCCCGCTTCTGCTTTTTAAAAGAAGGATAAAGCAAAAAAGTGAAAGCAAGCAAAAAAATACAGTGAAAAACACGCAGGTTAATCGCGCTGATAACGCCGAAAGTGCTGAAGTAAAGCTGGAAAGCCGTCCAGACGCAAAGAAGGACCGTAATTGCAATTCCTGCCGGTCCTGAGTAAGTTCGCAGGCGGGATTCTGAGTCTTTTTCTTCAAGAAGAGCCTGAGCTTTTGCTTCTTCGTCAGATTGATTTTGGGTGATTGTGTCTTTTATTTCATTATCTGCCATTTTGTTTCTCTAAACAGAGACAGTCTAGCAGATTTGAATAGAAAAGAGAATCGGGCAAAATTGAGAAGATGCTTGATATTTTGTCGTCTGTGCACGATAAAATATGGCTAAATTTATCGTTCGTACACGATGAATTTAGCTTGATTTTGTCGTCTTCATACGATAAAATCAAGTTGTAGAGAGGCGCATCTATGAATCATAATTTGCTAAAAGAAGTCATTTTTGATCAGGTAGAATTTATTAAAAACTCAGAAATCATCAAAAGAGATTACACCTTTGAAAAGAACGCAAATTATATTTTGGTCGGTTTGAGACGAGCCGGCAAATCCACGCTTTTGTATCGGATTGCAAAAGAACTTGTCGCAGATGGATGTGACTGGTCGCAGATTATCTACATCAATTTTGAGGACGATCGCTTGCTGGGATTCTCCGTATCTGACTTCAATGATATTGTTGCTGTTGCTCACGAACTGAATGATTCAAAAGAAATTTATTATTTTTTCGATGAAATTCAGATTATTGACGGATGGGAACATTTTGCACGCAGAATGGCAGACCAGAAAAAGCGGGTTTACATCACTGGAAGTAACGCCAAAATGCTGAGTTCAGAGATGGCAAGCACTTTGGGCGGAAGGTATATACCAAAAATGATTATGCCTTTTTCTCTGGGGGAACTATTGGATTACAAAAATATTCCACACGATGAAAGGGCAATGCTCACAACATCAGAATCAGCAAAAATCAGAAGAGCCTGTCAGGAATATATCGCGTACGGAGGCTTGCCAGAAGCACAACTTTTTACGAACAAAAGAGAATACATCAAAACAGTCTATGAAAAAGTTCTTTTGGGAGACATCATAGAGCGGGAAGATGTAAAAAACAAGCTTGCTCTCCGTTTGATGATTAAAAAAATCGCTGAAACCGTTATGAGCGAAATATCATTCAACACGCTTGCAGGAAATGTAAAGGCCTCGGGAACAAAAACATCGACAGATTCCATGATTGAATATTCGTCTTATGCACAGAACGCATACCTCGTGTTTAGAACAAGCAATTATGTCTCAAAATTTGCCGAAAAAGAAAGCGTTCCAAGATTCTATTTTTACGACAACGGTCTGCTCTCGCTTTTTCTAGTAAATAAGAAATCAGCCCTTCTGGAAAATGCCGTCGCCGTATATCTCAAACGAAAGTTCGAAGAAGAATTTTACTATTTCAAATCAAAACAGACCGGAATCGACATAGATTTCTATCTCCCAGAGCAGAAAACTGCCATTCAAGTGGCTTACGAGCTTGGAGACGCAGAAGAGCGGGAGACACGAAGCTTATTCCAGTTTGCGGAGAAAAGCGAAGAGACTCAAAGACTCATCATTGTCACGAATGAGGAAGAAAGAACAATTACGAAAGATGAGCTTATGATTGAAGTTGTGCCGATTCATAAATTTTTACTGGGGGAGCATGTGTAAATTTGATATTCGACCTAACAGAATATTTCGGAGAGGCTCCTTAACAGTCGTCTAGGAGAGACCTTTAAACATAGCACGGAGACACACTCTCTCCAAGCAAGGAGAGCGCGTAAGCGTTGATGGGAGAGACTTTGGGGGAGAAAATTTGTGAGACGGATTGAAAATTAATCTTCAAATTCTCTATGAATAGTGTCCGTAATTGCGGAAATCAGTCTTGATTCAAGAATATGTTTTGAAAAATCCATTGAAATTATGTTTTTGTTTTGTGGTTCAAAAAGAGTTTTATATTCAACGCCAAGTGCAAAGGCCAGTTTTTCAACAATATCAAGCGAAGGTGTACGTTTTCCAACTTCAATCTGCGTAATGTACGGCGCAGAAACACCAGTTTTTTGCGCAAGGAATTCCTGACTCCAACCGAGTTTCTTTCTCAATGATTTTATATTTTCTCGTATCACTGTTTCAATTGGAATTTCGTTCATTTATATAAAGATATTGCTAAAAGTTACTATTGACTATAAGCGTAATGTTATGTACAATAATAACAATTAGTTACTATATATCATTACATAAAGTAACTAAAAAAGTTTTAGGAGACTTTTATGCAGATTTTGAAATACTTATTATGTTTTATTCTCCCGCCTCTTGGAGTATTAGTAGGTGGAGGAACATTTGGAGAGTTTTTACTTAATTTTATATTATCATTATTTTTTATGGTTCCTGGAATTATTCATGCTTGCTATATCTGTTATAAAAATAGCTAAATTAAAGGAATTAGTTTGTGGCAAAAATTCTTGAAAATGTCGCTACTTTCAGCAAACTGTGTTCTGATGCAGCCGAATTATACAAATTCTATCAAGATTCAGAGCTAGTGAAAATGTCTGTGTCTATTTCAGATTTATTTTATAGGTATGCAAAAACTTCAAATGAATATAACAAAAAACATATTCGACTTGATATTAACGATTTAATTTTTAAATATAAAAATACCTTGCAGGAGATTGGCGTAAATATAACCGATTTTACTTGGTAAAATTAGCTTTCTGATAAATTTACAATTAATCTCGAGATAAAAAAAATTCACCCGATTGGACGACCTTTGGAAGAGAAAAGGATTGAAAGGGAAAGAGAAACCTTTGTCGAAAGGTTGCGCTTTCCCTTTTTTGTTTTATTTACTCAGCAGTTTATTCATTGCCTTAACGAACTCCATCGGATCCTTAAGCTCGGCTCCGCTCACAAGCAATGCCTGGTCGAACAAAACTTCGCTCACATCAGCGATGTAGCTTTCGTCGTTGCAAGATTCCAGCGTCTTGACGATTGCATGGTCGCCGTTGATTTCGAGAATCGGCTTGATTCCAGGGCCGGCCTGACCCATTGCACGCATCATGCGCTCCATCTGGATTCCAGGATCGTTCTCGTCAACTACGATACAGCTCGGTGAGTCAGAAAGTCGTTTTGAAAGCACGACATCCTTAACACGGTCGCCGAGTGCTTTTTTGATTTTCTCCTGGACAGGCTTGAAGGCTTCTTCCTTCTTTTTGGCCTCGTCCTTGTCAACTCCAAGCTCGTCGTCGCTGCCCGCGCGGTTGACTGCTTTGAGGTCGAAATCCTTGTATTTCATCAGGCTTGGAATTACGATGTCGTCGATTTCGTCTGCCATAATCAGGACTTCAAATCCCTTCTTCTTGTATGCTTCGAGGAGTGGTGAAGCGCGCAAGTTCTTTTCGTCAGTGCCAGTAATATAGTAGATTGCCTTCTGCTCAGGCTTCATTCGCTGAACATAGTCAGCAAAACTTGTCCAGTTGTCATCGCCGGTTCCTGCTTCATCGGTACTCTTGAATCGGACGATTTCTGAAATTTCCTCGCGGTTTGCATAGTCTGAGTACAAGCCTTCCTTCATCGGGCGGTTGAAATTCTTGACGAATGTGTTCCACTTTGTGATTGCGGCCTTTTCGTCATCAGTTCGTTTTGATTCCTCAGTTTTCTTTGCCTTGTCAGCGGCTTCTCCCATCTTCTTGAACTCGCTCAGGAGTTTTTTTACAGATGCGCTCTTGATTGTCTCAAGAATTCGGTTCTGCTGCAAAATCTCACGGCTTACGTTGAGAGGCAAGTCTTCTGAGTCGATGATACCGCGTACGAATCGCAAATAAGCCGGCAAAAGTTCGCGGTCGTCATCAGTGATGAAAACTCGTTTTACATAAAGTTTGACACCGCTCTGGTAGTCAGCCTGATACATGTCGAAAGGAGCGTTCTGTGGAACATAGAAAAGTGTTGTGTATTCCTGAGTTCCTTCTGCGTGTGTGTGGACATAGTGAAGCGGTTCCTGACCATCGTGGCTGATTGTCTTGTAGAAGTTGTCGTAATCTTCCTTTTTGAGCTCACTCTTGCTTCTCTTCCAGAGGGCAGAAGCTGAGTTTACCTGGTCAACCTTGTCCTCGCTTCCAGTGATGTTGCCTTTGTCGTCGTATTTATTCTGTGTGTAGTGAAGGTAAATCGGGAATGCAATGTGGTCACTGTAGCGTTTGATAAGCTCTTCAATCTTCCATCGTGAAGCGTACTCTTTTGAGTCATCGTTCAAGAGCATTTCGATTGCAGAACCGCATGTCTCAGCCTTGTCGAAGCCATATTTTTTAGCCTCGTCGCTGTCTGCCTTGATTTCTTCGATTGTGTAGCTGTTTGTACCGTCGCTTGACCATTTGTAGATTTTGTCGCTGGCTGCCTTTCGTGTGTAAACATTGATTCTTTTTGCAGCCATGAAAGCAGAGTAGAAACCGACACCGAACTGACCGATAAGGTTAGATTCTCCGGCGTTTTTATCTTCTGCAATTTTTTCGATGAAAGCCTTTGTTCCTGAGCGGGCGATTGTACCGAGGTTGTTGTTCAAATCTTCCTCGCTCATACCGATACCAGAATCCTGAACAGTCAAAACCTTGTTCGGGTCATCGAAAGTGATGTCGATTTTAGGCTCGCTCTTAACGCCTTTGTAAGCCTCATCCGAAACTTTGAGATAGTTGAGCTTGTCGAGCGCATCCGAAGCGTTAGAAACGATTTCGCGAAGGAAAATGTCCTTGTTTGAATACATTGAATGAATGATAAGTTTAAGAAGCTGATTTACTTCTGTTTGAAACTGGTACTCTGCCATGATTTTTTATACTCCTTGTACTGATGAATTAGATTTAATCGGATATTTTAAAAATGCTCTCCCGTTGCGAACCTGTCATCAAAGTCGCGGTGAACAAGTTCAAGCGACTTAGTGCCAGAACCGCAACTCCGAGCATTTTTAGACTTTCGGTCAGTCTCGAAGTCATCAGTCCTATAAAAAATTTACATATTTCTACTAAAGATAATGAAATTTTTGGGAAACGGCAAAGAATTTTTTTGAAAAGTTGGGCGTTCAAATAACGCCGAAAACGAATGGCGTTACCCGCCTCTGGCGGGTCAGGCTTTTCGGGGTTCCGCCTCACGGCTCCATTGCTCCACTATGTTCCGCAACGGCTTCGCCGCCCCTACAATCCTTAACGCACAGGCTATACAAAAAAATCTCGTAAATGAAGGTTCATCGCCTTTGCAATTTTAGAAAGTGTTTCAAGGGAAGGTATTGTCTTTTTGGATTCTATATAAAAAAGATGGCTACGCGAAATTCCCGAATCAACAGAAAGCTGAACGATTGAAATTTTTCTTTCAGTCCTAAAGACGCGAATCTTATCTATAACCTGTTCAACTTCCAAATCCATTGTTGCTCTAAATCTAGAGTAGTGATATAGTTGAATAATCGAAACTCTAAATTTAGAGCTATTAAAAATCGTAGGAGGATTTTTTATGAAAAAAATTGCAGCTTTGTTTGCAACATTTTTGATGACGGGTGTTCTTTTTGCACAGATTAAAGTTATTGATAAAGAGAATGGGTATTTTATTTATCTCAAAGGTTCAAATACAAAAATAACTGATGCTGAGTATTTGAATTATGCAAAAGTTGTTGAAAGAGATACTTATGACAAATATAGAAATGATGAATTTGAATGGGAAGAGCAATTTGGTAAATTGAAGAATAAATTTAATGAATCAATTACAAATGCTGACTTAGAAACAACTTACACTGTTGTTACTGCAGTTGAATTTGGAGATTATGATTTTACAAATGAAGGTTTTCCAGTTTCTATTGGAGAAGGCACATTTTTTCCATTCAATCGAATTACTGGATGGTCTGAAGCTTCAGATGATTCTGTATTTACAAAGTCTCTTGCGTTAAAATTAGATTCTTTTGAAAAATATAATTTTTTTGCTATGCCAAAAGCAGATGCTAAGAAATTTTTACAGGGAAGGAAAAATCGCTATGGAAATGTTGATAGAGAAGTGTCTTTACAAATATCATATAAACTAGCAGCTTTTGACTCAAAAGAATATAAAAGTTTCAAAGATTTGGCTTTAGCAAATAACTATCTTCCTCTTGTTGGAATTATCGAAAAAATTGAAGTATATGATGCTTCTGATAGAAATAAAATAAAGAAAATTAGCGAACTTGTGAAAAAATAAAATTTATTACTAACTCCAGTCTCAATCGACTGGAGTTTTTGTATAATAACCTAACGCTTGTTTTAGCTAATTTTTTTACAAGACCAAGCGTGTATCCGAGCATCATTGATGCTATTGAAAAAGCAAACTTAAGCTACAAAGAATTTGAAGATGCAATTGCAAACGAAGAATTTTAATTAAAAGAGGATTTTCAAAAGAGTTCCGACTACGCTTAGTGTGCGTAGACAAAGTGACAATCTCACTATATATGATGGTTTCGACTCCGCTCAAACACCGTTTTATTCTTTTTGGACAGTCCCACGTCCCCTGTCATGCCGGTTGCAATCCGTCTTTTTCATAGAGCGTTTTTTTTACTTTACTTCCTCATACAGCGCATCAAATTCTTTCTGCTTCATTATGAAAAAATCGCCCTTTTTCCCACGGACAACATAATCGCCTGCATGAGCATGTTCAATCTTTTCGGAATCTTTGACTTTGAGAAGCGCATCGAGAACGCCGTCTTTGTCCACATCCGCGTAATCAAACATCACGAACTGGCCTGCAAATGCCTTGAGTTCTGCCTGATTTTTGCCGTCCCACTGAACTGCTTCGATTGTTTCTTTTCTACGGAACTTCATATTGAACCTCACTTAATTTTTCTCTAAAAAGATAATGGATTTAGACTAAATCGGCTAGAAATTTTTCAATAAATCTATAATAATAAAATCATACGGGGGCGTAGCTCACCTGGCTAGAGCGCTACAATGGCATTGTAGAGGTAGTCGGTTCAAGTCCGATCGTCTCCAGTAATTTTCGTGTAATTGGCACAGTTTTTTTTGTTCGAAAATTGTTGTTGGTAGCAGAGAACCGACTTCCGAAACGAGCGCGCCGACAGGCGAAAAGGCGGCAGGGAGGCCGCCGTCAGCGAGTGGAGGCGGGGCTGGCGGGAGCGACAGGAAGGCGCGACCAGAAGCCTCGGTTCAAGTCCGATCGTCTCCAGTAAAGTCCTGCTGTCTGGCAGGATTTTTTTTTCAGAGAGCTGTTTATGAAAAAGATTTCCGTTGTCTTAATTTGTTTTCTTTCTTTTCTCGTTCTTTCCTGTCATCGTGCCGAACCGGAGCTTGATTCGTGGAGCGTATTCACATACGAAGAATATCAGGGCAGGCTTTATGCAAGCCATTTCAAAGACAGGGTTTACATTGTTTTATGCGGGAATTTTGCCGGGATTGAGGCAAGTCTTAAATTGAATCATGCCTGCACGCAGGAACAATTTGAAATTTTCAAAGAAAAACTTGTTGAGGCGGGGTGTGAAAGCAGGGGAGAGGCCGAAAAACCTGATGTTGAAGGCTATCCCGACCTCTCCCAATACCTTACTTTCGTGTTCTCCAGCGACGAACTTCACGATTTGTGGACTCAGTTCGGCCTGGAAGAATAAATAGATAAAAGCCGCTTTTATTCTTTAAAAAGTGCTTCAAGAGTTTCCTTTGGAACAAAGCCCATTGAAGTTTTTGCTACCTCGCCGTTTTTGAAGAGAATTACAGTCGGGATGCTTACGATTCCGTATTTTTGTGCCAGATCCGGCTCGTCATCGACATTTACCTTTCCGACTTTGATTGTATCATTTTCATTGGCAATCTGCTCAATTGTAGGCGCAAGCATTTTGCAAGGACCGCACCAGCTTGCCCAAAAGTCTACGAGCACTGGTTTTTCTGATTTGAGAACTTCTGCCTCAAAATTTGATTCTGTGAGTGTAATTTCCATAATCAAGTCTCCTGTTTTGGAAGATTAGGGGTTCAAGGGGGAAAGAAAGCCTTTTTCTAAAAGGTTGCGTTCCCACTTCCTGTAATAAAGATAACATAAAATATGGAAAAAGGAAAGAAAATATGTAGAATACAATATAATTTTTTGCAATTTTTATTATTTTTTTTAAAGAATTTTGCGGTTTTTAAAAAAATTCGTCGCTCTGGAATTTTCGGAGATAAAAAAAGACCAGAATCATATGATTCCGGTCTTTTTGGGACTTTGACAGTAAAAATTTAAATTTGCCTGGCTGGCTAGTTAGGCATTACAACTGGTTCGTTTGATGCCTTTGGTTTTGATGAAGTTGTTCCGCCGGCTTTTGACTCAGTTGCAGCTGGCTTTTCGGTTTTTGTTTCGGCTGCTTCGGATTCAGCGATAGCTGTTGGACCACCTTTGGCAAGCAAATCAGCAATTTCGATAAGATGCGGGAGAATGTCTGCCGCAGCTGGTGTATCTTTCTGACGGTAAACGCTTGTGAGGTCTCGGAAGAACGAGCTCATCTTTTTGGCAACAGCCTTATCCTTGATATTCTTTTCAAAGTTCGGAATTGTGAGCTTCATTCCCGGTGTGATAAGTTCCGGGTCACTTACGACGTTTCGAGAAGCAAGCATAATAATCGGAAAGTAATATCCGTTTACATCATCGCCAGCGTAGAAAGTTTTTGTGATAGATGTGAGTGTATCACCTTTTTTGACTGTGTAATTTTTTGCTCCGTCCATAACAAGGTCGCCGGCATGTGAGCTGTAAACCTGATCAAATGACTTATTGATTGCGGCCTGTTTTTGAGCTGCCGGATCCATTGTGCTTGTTGTTGCGCATGAAATCATACCAAACACGGCAACCAGTGACAAAGCGAGTAAAACAATTTTCTTCATTATAAGAAGACCTCCTGAGTTGATTCGGGTATTTTAATTTATTTTAAGGCGCGAATCAACTGGCTGCCGCCCTTTCGGGGTTCGGTCACCCTCATTCCTTCGCTACGCTCCGGAACAAGCCCCTTCACGGCGGGCGCGTGATTATATTTCCAGGAACAATGGGAGGTTCGGCCTGTAACAAGGCAATGCAATAATTTTTACCTTGAACAGGTTTGCCTTGTACTTTGCGAGGATTTTTTCTGCATTTTCAGCTTTGATATTTTTGCGTGCAAGTTCATTGACTTCGTTGTAAGTGAAGCCCAGATTGTCCTCGTCTGTTTTGCCGCACATTCCGTCACTAGGAGCCTTGTGAGTGAGCGAGCTTGGAAGACCAAGATAATCGCCGATTGCAACAACTTCCTCTGTTGTGAGCTTGTTGATTGGAGCAAAGTCTCCGGCTGCGTCTCCGTAGAATGTTGAGTAGCCAACCAAGTCTTCGCTCAGGTTGCATGTGTTTGCTACGCGGCAGTTTCCGATTTGTGCTCCGATTCCGTAAAGTGTAGCCATTCGGAGACGGGCAGGAGTGTTTGTTTTGAAAACAGGAGAAAAACTATCGTTCATTAGTTTTTTGTTCTCATCAAAAAATTCATTTTCGTCAGCATCAACAACGCCTGCTACAGCAAAAGCGGATTGAAGTCCTTCGTAGGCCTGGGCAATATTTACAGTAAAGTTTTTGATACCCAAATGACTAACTAACGTTTGTGAATCGGAAATATCTTTTTGTTCTCCGTTTGGCATCATCACGCCGATAACGCGGTCTTTTCCCAACGCTTTGACCATGAGAGCCGAGACTACGCTGGAATCTTTTCCGCCTGAAACACCGACAATAACTTTCGTTAGTTCGTTTCCGTTGGCATTAATCCATTTCTGAATCCAATCAACAACTTCAGCTGTGATTTTTGCGACGTCGAAATTATATTCGCTCATATTGAAACCTCTCTATTTTGTGTATTCTTCGAGAATTGATTTTACAGGATTTAAGTAGTTTGCTCCGAACATATTCAGGTGATTCAGAAGGTGGTACAAATTGTACAAGTCTCGTCGTTCTTCGTAACCTGGCTGCAACGGATTTGCTTCTTTGTAAGCGTCGTAAAATGCCGGTTCAAAGCCACCAAAAAGCTCTGTCATCGCTAAGTCTGCCTCAGCGTGTCCCACATAGCTTGCCGGGTCAATCAGCCATGCTTTTCCGTCTGAGCCGCACATTGCGTTTCCACTCCATAAGTCTCCATGCAAAAGTGACGGACTTTCAGGTTCAATCAAATATTCTTCGATACGGTCAAGAAGTTTTATGACTAACTTCCGTTCGTTTGTGTCGAAATAAGAATCCGCTTCCTTGAATTGTGGTGCAAGGCGAGAATCCCTGAAAAATTCAATCCAACTGTCGGAATTGTTGTTTTTCTGTTTTCTTGCTCCGATAAAATTATCCTGCAAAAATCCGAATTTCTTTTCGCCTGCAAATTTTTGAGTATCAGCTTTGTGCATTGCTGCAAGTTCCTGTGCGAAAGCACTCCAGTAATTTTTGACTTTTGGGGCAGGATCAATATATTCCAAAAAAAGAAATGAATACCCGACTTCTTCTCCGGCGTCTGTTCCAGTGCAGAGGATTTTCGGGGTTTTTATAGTTTTTGTGGATTCGATTGCTGAGAGTGCGAGAGCTTCGGCTGTAAAGAATGATGCGTTTTCTTTTGCATTGGCCTTCATAAAAATTTTTTGGCCGTTGTTGAGCGTGAGACCGTAAGCCGTGTTGATGTCGCCGCCTGTGAGCCTGTCTGTGCGTGCGATTGCGACGGAATTACCAAAAAGTGAGACTAAAGCCTGTGCGAGTGAATCAAAGTGTGGTGGAGTTTTGAACATGCGTAAATCTTACTCAGAATCATATTTTTTGTCGATAAACTTTAGATTACCCGAAGATGAACCTGTGTCGAGGTAGGACAAATGCATTATAAAATGTGTTTCCTGTTAAAAATGGCTTCCAGTCGTGAAAACGGCTTATCGGAAGCGCATGCTAGCATGCTACACGCGTTTTGTGCTTGTAACTATATACGTTTGCCGCTTGCGCGGCAGCACAAAACGAGTGTTTCCGTAAGCCGTTTCACTCCCTCTCGCCATTTTCAATATAAAATTGATTATAATGCGTTTGTCCTGATTACGAGACAGAGGATAAAAAATATTAAAATAAATTAAAAATTTCTTGTAGAATTTGTATGGAACGATATATAATAGGTAAGCAACTTTCTGCTGAAAAGGAAATCTATGGATAAAAGAAGAACTCTTATATTTTTAAGAAATTTTTCGCTTTGGCTTAGTGTTCTTTGTATATTTGTTTTGTTCGTATTTCTCTTGAGGTTTATCACAAACGGGATCGATAAGAATGATACAATCAAACCGCCTGCAGAGGTTCGTCATCGGGTTTTATTTATAAGTTCTTATGACCCGCTTTATTTTACCTACGATTCTCAGGTGAAAGGTCTCGAAAAAAGTCTTTATCCAAAAGGTATTGAATACGATGCTGTTTACATGTATTCGAATTCTCGTGGCGAAGCTTCAATCGATTTGTTCTACAATTTCATGAAAAATCGTTTTTCAAAATCCAATATAAAAAAATACGAAGCGATCCTCCTTGGGGACGATGCAGCCCTGGAATTCGCACTCAAATATCAGGATGAGCTTTTCCCTAATCTGCCAATGATTTTCTTTGGCGTAAACAATTATGACCTGGCTGTAGAGGCTTCAAAAAAAGCTAACGTAGCAGGTCTCTTTGAAAATGATTATCTGGAAGATACCCTGCGCCTTGCCATGTCACTATTCCCTGAGCGAAAAACATTAATCGGTCTTCACGACCAGTCCGTCACAGGCAAAAACGATTACGAAATTTTCTGGTCTCTTCGCTCTAAATATCCGGATTATTCTTTCGTTGATTTGGATACATCTCTTTTTTCTCAAAATGATTTGATTTTCCTTCTTGCGGAGCTTCCAAAAGATTCGATTCTTTTTTACATGACATGTTATTCTGACAAGCAAAGTAATGTTTATTCCCTGCTTGCCCGCACAAGTACTCTTGTTCATTCGACATCGGCTCCGATTTTCAGAAATTATGTTGGCGGAGAAGGAATGGGCATTCTTGGCGGAGTGCACATGGATGTCGAAGAGCAGTGCTATAAAGCTGGCGAAATGCTGAGTATTGTTTTGAGCAAAGGCGATATATCAAAACTGCCGCTCGATGAATGTACGGAAAGCCGCACGGTATTTGATTACAGCCTCATGAAGTCATTCAACTTGGATTTTTCTATTCTCCCCAAAGACACTATTTTCTATAATCAGCCGGTGTCTTTCATCTCTCAGTACGGTAAAATCCTTCCTATAATTGTAATGCTTTTTGTAACGCTTATCGTTATTCTTGTTTATTCAAAAATTGGTAAGACTATTTCAATGACTTATATTAGCGAATTAAAGCAGTCTCAGCAGATTCTTTTGGATTCGCAGGAACAGCTTACTTATCAGGCCGAATATGATGAGATTCTTGATGTGCTGAACCGGCGCACAATAACGACCTGGCTTCGGGAAAATATGAAACCGGAAAGCGTGTATTCAGTCATTATCATTGATATTGATGACTTTAAAATGCTCAACGAAAATTACGGTCATTCACTTGCCGACAGTATTTTGCAGTACATTGTTGCGCTTCTCAAAGGAATGGTCGAGGATGGCGGCTGGAAGATTGCACGTTTTGGCGGTGATGAGCTTCTTCTTGTCGTCCCAGATGAAATTCTTGATATGGACTGCCAGATAGTTCGCCAGCTTTTCGCGGCTATTCGTGCGCCAATTCCTCTTGGTGATGAAAGCCTTGCGATTACGGCCAGCATGGGTGCATCTTGTTCCGATGGTGTTACGCCGCCGGAGCAGCATATTATCAACGCAGAGACGGCAATGTATGAGGCCAAGTCTCGCGGTAAAAATGGTATCGTAATTTATGATGATAAAATGAAGGAAAAGGCTCTCGAGGAAATCCGCATCAAAGATAAATTGCAGTCTGCTTTTGACAACGACGGATTCTTCATGCTTTATCAGCCACAAATTGATACTCAGACAAAACAGGTCAGCGGATATGAGGCTCTTGTGCGAATGAAGGAACCGGGCATTTATCCAGGCCAGTTTATTCCTGTTGCTGAGCGTAGCGGCTGGATTTGGCGTATCGGCCGAATCACTACCGAGCTTGTAATCAAGCAGCTTGCGGCATGGCGTGAGCAGGGGAAAACCTTGCATCCGGTTTCAGTTAATTTCTCTTCAAATCAGCTCAATGATCACGGTTATGTTGATTTTGTCGAGGATTTGCTCAACCGCTATGATATTCCGCCTCACTACCTTGAAATTGAAATTACAGAAGGCCTGTTTCTTGAAAAGAGCGTTCTTGCTGATGATATTTTCCGTCGTTTCAAGAATCTCGGAATCCGTCTGCTCATGGACGATTTCGGAACTGGATATTCTTCACTTGGCTACCTCACATACATTCCGGTTGATGTAATCAAGCTCGACAAGTCTTTGGTTGATACATATCTTGTTGACGGCAAGGATTCATTTATCCGCAATATAATTCATCTTATGCACGATCTTGATAAAAACATGATTATCGAGGGTGTCGAGGAAGAGCGGCAGTTCTTGCGATTAAGGGAATTCGGTGCTGATACAATCCAGGGCTACTTCTTTTCTAAGCCAATCCCAGCAGACGAAGCAATTGATTTTAAGGTCAAATAGGCTTATTCTCGCGCAGCTTTCATTGCTACTTTTGCGTTGTACATTTTTTCGTCTGCGGATTCGAGTGCCTTTTTAAAATCTGCCGGACTGTGCGGTGTGAAGAATTCAAATCCGTAGGCTGCAGAAAATTTATGTTCGCATTCTTCCTGATTGGCTATGGCTTCGTCAAAATTGTGCAGCATAGTCATTATGTTCTCACGGTGGAAATTGTTGCAGACACATACGAATTCGTCGCCACCGATTCTGTAAATTTTGCCCATGGTGCCAACTACTTTTACAAGACAGTCACAGAAGGCTTTAATCACCTTGTCGCCGATTAAATGTCCGTAGTTGTCGTTGAGCTTTTTGAGGTTGTTCATGTCAAATACAATCAGACAGTATTCTCCTTGTGGGCGTGTCTGTTCATTAAAGTTGTCAATCAATGTGTACCAGGCGGTTTTATTGTTCACTCCTGTGGCGATGTCCACGAAAGCAAGTGTTTTGTACATGGCCGCCTTGTTTACTTCCTCAAAAATTTTGAGTTCTTTTTGGTAGGTGATAAGAATCATCCAGATAAAACAGAAGGCGATTCCGAAACTCATGAGTGAATTGAAAAATTTGTTGTTGAAGAGTGAGACCGCCGTAAATGCAAATATGGTCATGGAAAAAATCATTGAGAAGATGAAGAGGTATTTTAACTTGCTGTTTTTTATCAGCTCGCCCCTTGCCAAAATTTTGAATGCATAGATACATGTTGCCAGATAGACGACGTGTGATGCAAAATTTGTGTTTGTGAGGGCGCGGATTCCAAAAATCTGAAGCACATATTGAGTGGAAACGATTGTGACTGTAATCCAAAAAAATATTCTCAGGAATTTGTTGTCTTTTTTTACGGAAATGCTTCTCATGAAAAGAAGGGTAAAAAGCGGAATAAAGAGCTGGGAAAGATATTTGAGACACCACAAAAAGTGGAGTTTGCCGGTAAAGAAAAGGAGAAGACTTGAATCATCAATCTGCCAGCATCCGATTCCGAATGTAAGAAGGCCAAGATGAAGCAGAGTGTAGTCTTTTTTGTTCGTATGCGCAAAAAGGTTGTGTGTTCCGAATAGAAAAATCGAAACGATGATGAACATTACTCCGAGAAAAAAGTTTGTGATGTGCTTCCAGATAATCGTGAAGAGAATTTGGGTTTTGTCGCCATAAAAAGCTTCTTCAAAATCACCGGCCGTAGATTTTAGAATGGCCTCTGTCTCGATGCAGATTATGGATTCTGATGAAACCGGCGGTAAAGTCACCAGATTGTAGACAGGATGATATGACAGTATGTTTTTGGGTTTGATTTTGTTCTGGTATGTGTAGATAATCTGGTCGTTCAGCTTGATCCGTACGTTCTGGTGATGTGAGTAAAAGCAGAATGACTGGCAGCTTTTTTGCTCTGGAGGCAGCCTGTGATAGATTGCAGATTTGTTGTCGTTAGAAGTGATATTTGCAGGGAGAGAAGGAATTTGAACTTCATTGCCATTGGAATCGTAGTAAAACCAGCCTTTGTTAAAGGATTTGTCCTGGCATTGTATTATTTGTGCGTCTGAATTTGTCTGGCCGAAAAAAAGAATGTATATACCTGTTAGGGATAATATGATGAGAAGAAATTTAAATACTAAAGAATCCAGTTTGTGCGTGCTTTTCATCATACTTATTAATTATAGGACAATATAATGAAATGATAAATAGAAGAGCTCTGATTTCGAGACAAAATCTTCCATATATTATATACTTAAATTATGGCAAAAACATTTGACGACAAGAAAATCATTTACACGATGGATCGCGTTTCTCGCGCGTATGGAACAAAAGTTGTTTTAAAAGACATTTCCATTTCTTATTATTACGGGGCAAAAATCGGCGTTATCGGTGAAAACGGTGCTGGTAAATCTTCACTTTTTAAAATTTTTGCAGGAATCGATAAAGACTACACAGGCGAAACCAAGCTTCTTCCGGGCTATTCAATGGGCTATCTTGAGCAGGAGCCATACCTTGAGCCAGGCAAAACCGTCCTTGAAGTCGTAAAAGAGGGTGTCAAGCCAATCACAGATTTGCTGGCTGAATTCGACAAAGTAAACGAAGCTTTCGGCGACCCGGATGCCGATTTTGACAAACTTTGTGCTCGCCAGGCTGAGATTCAGGAAAAGCTTGATGCCGCAGACGCATGGAATCTCGACGCAAACCTTGAGCTGGCTATGGACGCTCTCCGATGTCCTCCGGGAGATCAGGTTGTAGACGTTCTTTCTGGTGGTGAACGCCGCCGAGTCGCATTGTGCCGCCTGCTTTTGCAGAAGCCGGACATTCTTCTTTTGGACGAGCCGACCAACCACTTGGATGCAGAGACTGTCGCATGGCTTGAGCGTCATCTCAAAGATTATCCGGGCACAATCATCGCTATCACTCACGACCGCTACTTTTTGGACAATGTTGCGGGCTGGATTTTGGAAATGGACCGTGGCGAAGGCTATCCTTTCAAAGGAAATTACTCAGAGTGGCTTGAAGCCAAAGAAAAACGCCTTGCCCTCGAAGAAAAACAGGCTTCAACACGCCGCCGCGAAATGCAGGAAGAGCTGGAGTGGATTCATGCGGGGGCCAAAGGCCGCCAGGCAAAGCACAAGGAGCACATCACCAAGTACGAGGCCTTGCTCGCCGAAGAGAGCAAGCGCGTTCAGCTTAAAGACACACAGATTTCAATTCCGGCAGGTCCTCGCCTGGGCAGCGTCGTAATTGATGCAGAAAAACTCACAAAATCATTCGATGACAAGCTCTTGTTTGAGAATCTTGATTTCCACATTCCGGCAGGTTCGGTTGTCGGAATCGTCGGCCCGAACGGTGCTGGTAAAACAACATTGTTCAAGATGATTGCAAGTGCCGCAGGTCAGGAAATTGAGCTTCCGGACGGAAAGATGGGCAAGGAGCTTCCTGATTCAGGCTCAATCAAAGTGGGCGACACAGTTAAGCTCGTCTACGTTGACCAGATGAGGAGCAAGCTCGACCCGAACAAAACAATCTATGAAATGCTTTCTGGTGGAAGTGACTTGGTTAAGCTTGGTGCGGTTGACGAAAAGGGAAGGGCAGTGAACGGAGCTGTCCGCGAAATTAACGCACATGCTTACTGCTCTTGGTTCAACTTTAACTCAGCCGAGCAGAACAAAAAAATCTCAGTTCTTTCTGGTGGAGAAAAGAACCGCCTCAACATGGGCATGATGTTCAAGGAAGCCGGAAACGTGCTCATGCTCGACGAACCTACGAACGATCTTGACATCACCACAACTCGTTCCCTCGAAGAAGCCATCAACAGCTTTGCGGGGGTTGTTCTCGTAATCAGCCACGACCGCTACTTCCTTGACCGAATCTGCACTCACATCCTCGCATTTGAGAACAACTCAGAAGTTCACTTCGTTGAGGGCAGCTGGTCTGATTATGTTGAGTGGCGCAAGACTGTCCTCGGAATCGACGACGATGTTCCACATAAGACAGTTTATCGTAAGCTTACGCGCTAAGGATTGTAGCCCCTGCGAAGCAGTACCGCTTGCGGTATGGAGTGATAGCGGAAGGGCGAAAAGCCTGACCGCCGCTTGTCGGCGGTAGCGCCCTTTAAAAACAAAAATCCCGCCTGTTCATTGTGCAGACGGGATTTTGTTTTTTATGACAAGTTTTGTTTATTTTGCTTATTTTGTCTGGCTTGGATGCTTGATGTGTGCGGCTCCCAAAACTGAGCCTGCTACTGCAGTGATAATTCCTGCCAAAACCAAATATCCGCCAACGCTTGTGTATCCGAAAATTGGTGTTACCGGGCTTGTGTAGAATTTTGTGTAAGCTCCGAACATATCCGTGAGTGAAGGTGCGATTGAAATGATTGAGGCGATTTCAAAAGCAAGTGCAAGCAAAGTAACGAAGATGTCGCCGACGATTGTCTTTGTGCAGAAGAACAACGCGATTCCTGCGATTGAGCAAAGCCATGTGATTACGATAAAAGTTGAGTTGTAAGCAGATGGTGCTTTGTTGAAGTAAGAAGCGGCTCCAAAGACGTTCTTCAATACTGTTCCTGATTCATCTTTGAGGAAAAATGTTGGAATCATAAATCCGACAAAAGTAAGAACCATTCCTGCAAGAAAAATTACTCGGTCGAGCGAGCGTTCTTTCTTTAAAGTTTCAAAATATTTCATTTTATTCTCCTTAGAAAAGTAAAAGCTATATTTTAATTATATACCATTCCGGCAGTTTATTAATCACAATTTTTGTACTATAATGACCAACATGAGTACAATTTACGAAAAAGCACTTGAAAAACATGTAGAATGGAAGGGCAAAATTTCAACTGAATTGAAAATGCCTTTGGAAAATCGTGATGACCTTTCTGTAGCTTACACTCCTGGAGTTGCAGAACCTTGCCGTCAGATTCATAAAAATCCTGATGATGCGTATAAATACACATGGAAAGGTAATACTATTGCCGTAGTTAGTGATGGAACCGCTGTTCTTGGTTTGGGCGACATCGGTCCTGCGGGCGGTCTTCCAGTAATGGAAGGAAAATGTGTCCTTTTCAAAAAATTCGGCGGAGTTGACGCTGTTCCTCTCTGCATTGACACAAAGGATCCTCAGGAAATCATTAAATTCTGCAAACAGATTGCCCCGACTTTCGGTGGAATCAACCTTGAGGACATTTCGGCTCCTCGCTGCGTTGAGATTGAGCGCGCTTTGATTCGTGATTTGGACATTCCTGTTTTCCACGATGACCAGCACGGAACTGCAATCGTTGTTACAGCTGCCGTAATCAACTCCCTCAAACTCACTGGCAAAAAAGCAGAGGATTGTAAGGTTGTTGTCTCTGGCGTTGGAGCTGCAGGCTCATCAATCATGCGAATGCTTTACAATCTCGGTATCCGAAAAATCTACGGATTCGGAAGCAAAGGTATCATCCTCAAAGAAGACTACGACAAATACGACTTCCTCAAAAAAGAAATTACTGAATTCACAAACCCAGAGAATAAACGTTACACACTCGCAGAGGCAATGAAGGGTGCTGATATTTTCGTTGGCGTTTCTGTTCCTGGTGTTGTCACAGAAGAAATGGTCAAATCAATGGCTCCAAAATCAATCGTTCTTCCAATGGCAAACCCAGAGCCTGAAATCACTTATGAAAAGGCAAAGGCTGCTGGAGCTTACATTGTCGGAACTGGCCGAAGCGATTATCCGAACCAGATTAACAACGTTCTTGCTTTCCCAGGTCTTTTCCGTGGCGCACTCGATTGCCGTTCACGCAAAATCACCGAAGAAATGAAGATTGCTGCCGCACGCGGATTGGCTTCACTCATCAGTGACGAGGAACTTAATCCTGATTTGGTAATTCCAAGCGCATTTGACGAGCGTGTTGCTCCAACAGTTGCAAAAGCCGTTGCCGAAGAAGCTCGAAAAGCAGGTCTGGCAAGAATCTAAGGTTTTTGAGAAGATGAACATTCGTATTCTTGAAATGCCCTTGGATTACGGTGCAAGCCGCCACGGTGCCGATATGGGCCCTTCTGCTATTCGTCTTGCCGGAGTTAAGGAGCGAATCGAGGGGCTTGGCCACAAAGCCGTGCAGTGTTTTTCACCGATTCAGATAAATCCGCAGGAATTTGAGTCTGTTGGGAATCCAAAGGCAAAATATCTTGCGCCGATTGTGCGTGCAAACACTCAGCTAGCCGAAGAAGTCGAAAAAGCTGCTTCATGCGGGGATTTCCCTTTGATTCTGGGTGGCGATCATTCGATTGCGCTCGGCTCTATTGCGGGGCTTTCTGCGGCCTACAAAAAGAAGGGGCTTAAGCTTGGCATTCTGTATGTTGATGCGCACGGTGATTTTAACACGGATGAAACTAGCCCTAGCGGAAACATTCACGGTGAGTGTATGTCTGCAAGCTGCGGTTACGGCCTTCCTGAGCTTACTAATTTGTATTTTGATGGCCAGAAGGTTGATCCGCGGAACGTCTGCTATGTCGGGCTTCGAAGTGTTGATGAAGGCGAGCGCGAGCTTATGAAACAGGCCGGAGTCAAAGCCTACACGATGACCGACATTGACCGCCAGGGCTTTAACGAAGTCATGCGTCATGTACTCAGATTTTTCAAGCAGAAGGTTGATGTAGTTCACGTAAGCTTTGATATGGACTGTCTTGATCCGATGTACGCACCGGGAACAGGCTATCAGCTTCCAGCTGGCATGACAAACCGTGAAGCTCTTCTTTTAATGGAAGAAATGTGCGACCTCGGTATGGTACGCTCTGCCGAAATCGTGGAAGTGAATCCAGTCCTGGACGTTCGCAATCAGACAGCTGCCTTTGCGGTGGATTTGATTGCTCGTCTTTTAGGCGAAAAAATTTATTAAAAATGGCGCAAAGAAGTGAAACGGCTTACGAAAACACTCGTTTTGTGCTGTCGCGTAAGCGACAAACGTATATAATTACAAGCACAAAACGCGTGTAGCATGCGAGCATGCGATTTCGATAAGCCGTTTTCGCGACTGGGAGCCATTTTTTAATATGCTTGTGTCGCATTTTACGGTAAGACACACAATCCTTTGCCTCGGAAAGAAGATTCCGGGGCATTTTTTTTGGCTGTGTGGAATTCGCCCATGTAGAACCATCCGATTCTGCTGTTTGCAAGCGGGATTTTTTCTCCGCCGAGCCAGAAGATTTTCGCTTTGTCTTCGGGGAGAGGCTTTTTGAAAATTTCGTCTCGTTTTGCTTCGTATTTTTCGATTATTTTTTCAATAAAATCTTTGGGAACTGTCGGGCGTACAACCTGAAACTCGAACCATTTCTGAACAGGCTTTTCCAAGTCTTCGCCATGCATCCACTGGTTGAGCGAGTAATCAAGAAAGGCACCGTATTTCTGGGATTTTTTTTCGCCCTCAAAGTGAAGGCCGTTTTTGGCAAAGAGAGGCGCGTTTTGTTTTTCCTGAGAATCGATTGGCTTTAAGTCCTGGATTTTGCCCTCTGACCATTCTTTGTAAACTCGGGAGTGACGCGTGAGCACGAATTTGTGCCAGAAGCATGAATCCAAAAGTCCGTTTGCATAGAACTGGCGCAGCGTTTCCATGGAATTTATTAAATCCTGCTCCTTTTCCCACCAGTAGCCGTAAATCATGTAAGCGTGCACGAGAATTCCCGCTTCCTTGAAAGCACAGCAGGCACCAACGATTGATTCCAGGTCCGTGCCCTTGTGAATTGCGTTGAGCCCATTACCTGTGGCAGATTCAAGCCCTGCCGAAACTCCGATTAGGCCGCCGTAAGCAAGAAAATCCGCCACATCACGCGTAAAACTCTTTTCAAAACGTACGTTTCCCCACCAGGTAATCGGCGAGCCGTGCGCAATATTTTCGCGCGCAAACTGAATCATCATGGCTGGAGGCATCGCTTCATCAACGAAGTGGATTCCATAAACGCCTTTTTCCTTGCATTGTGCAAGCAAGCCCTGATATAACTTACTAACGTTCGTTGGGCAATATCCTTTGACATAATCGAGCGTGACATCGCAGAAAGCACATTTGTGCCAGTAGCAGCCGTGGGCCATATAAGCCTTAATCCAGCTTCCATCCGACCAGAGCCGGTGCATTGGGTTCGTGTCATCAATCAGCCGTGGATACTGAGAAAAATCAATATCCGAAAAATCAGGAATCAGACTTGAAGTAACTTCTTTTTCGTACGCTAACGACTGTTCGTATGCAGGCAAGTTTTCATCAAGTGGCGGAATGATTCCGTTTTTGGTGAATTGCCTGAGCTTGAAAATGGGATTGTTTTCTGCAGGAGACTGGTTCAGTAAGTCTTTGTAGCTTGCATATCCTCGGTCATAGCAAATTGCGTCGCAATATTTAGCTAACGAAGGTTCGTTTGTTTCTCGTAACTCTGTGTTTATAAATCCGCCGCCAAAGCAAACAAAAACCGTATCTCCAAATTCTTTTTTGAAAAATCGCCCGGTTGCAAGAGCGGCCGCAAATGTTCCTGCAAACGGAATTGAGATAAGTACGAGAGTGCTCGATGGGGCGTCTTCCCCCTTTGGATTCTGAACCGTTTCTCCTTTTTTAAAAAGATGCTGCAGCAATGGAATGTAAAACTCTCTTAGAATCGGGCTGTCCGCGCCTTTTTCGACTTCAGCAAAACTTGATTCACTTACTGTAAGGCTTTCGGCATAGCGCACGAGCGAGAA
>CACZYY010000024.1 GCA_902785455.1 uncultured Spirochaetaceae bacterium | reverse complement strand
TCCGTTCAATCAGGCAAAGAAAGACGACCTCAAGATGCGCAGCCCGGTCTACGCAGAGCTTTATCAGCGTGATCTTAACCGTGCTATGAGCGACGGATATTAATAATTAGGAGTTAGCAATTAGCAGTTAGGAGTTAAAGAGGGGAAAGCTTTCCCCTGGCTCCAAAGCTGTGCTTTTCCGCCACCCCTTCTGCGGGCTCAAACGCCGCCCGCAACGCCTGCTTTTCTAGGTTGTTACAGAATATGCAAAAAAAAGTTGGAAAATTTAATTGATTCTCTTTGAAAAACAATTAAAATGGAAATTGTAAATTTATATATATCGAGGCAAAAAATGGATTTTGTAAAAGAACTCCGTGCCAAAGCTAAGGCTGCTGGCAAAACAATCGTTCTTTGTGAAGGTGAAGACAAGCGCGTTGTAGAGGCTGCTTCACGCATCGTTAAAGAGGGAATTGCAAAAATCACTCTTCTTGGAAACAAAGCAGAAATCGAAAAATTCGGTTTTGATATGAGCGGCGTAAATATCGTTGACCCACAGACTGACTCAAACGCTGACAAATATGCAGAAATCTTGTACAAAGCTCGCGAAGGCAAACTCAACAAAAAAACTGGCTTGCCAGAATATGCTGATGTTGCCGCTGCAAAAGCTTCTGCTCTCAAAGATTACACAATGTACGGCGCTCTCATTTTGAAGGCTGGAGACGCTGACGGCTTCGTTTCTGGAGCTTGCCACTCAACAGCAAACACTCTCCGCCCAGGATTGCAGGTTATCAAAACAGCTCCTGGCTGCAGCACAGTTTCTTCATGCTTTATCATGGTTGCCCCAGAGAACTCAAACAAATATCTTCCAAACGGAATCGCAGTTTTCGGTGACTGTGCAATCAACATCAACCCAACAGAAGA
The DNA here is from genome assembly GCA_902785455.1 of uncultured Spirochaetaceae bacterium. GTDB lineage: Bacteria > Spirochaetota > Spirochaetia > Treponematales > Treponemataceae > Treponema_D. The sequence goes on along the minus strand of CACZYY010000024.1, from coordinate 27,862 downwards.
GCAGCTTGCTGACATTGCAATCGCTTCTGCAAATACTGCAAAAGTTATCGCAGGAATCGAGCCAAAAGTTGCAATGCTTTCATTCTCAACAAAGGGTTCTGGTGCAGATCCAAAAGACGGCGACACAGTTGGCAAAGTTTCCCGCGCAACAATCATTGCTCACGAAAAAGCTCCAGAGCTTGCTCTCGACGGTGAATTCCAGTTCGATGCTGCAATCGCTCCAGAAGTCGGCGAGCTCAAAGCTCCAGGAAGCACAGTTGCAGGTCATGCAAACACATTCATCTTCCCTAACATCAATGCCGGAAACATCGGTTACAAAATCGCAGCCCGCATGGGTGGCTGGAAGGCAATCGAATAAACCAATAGCCGATAAATGCAAAAAAAGACGGCGGAATCGGGGTTGCGACACAAACTCGCCTGAGCTTTGCTCACTGCGATGTTTGATGGCGCGTTCCCGATGGGAGCCGTCTTTTTTTGCTTCAGCAGATTTATTGTTTATTATGCCTGATCGTCTTTTTTATAATGCTCGATTACTTTTTTATCAAGCTTGTTTTCGAGGTGGAACTTTCTGATGAACCATCCGACCGTCTTTGTGGAAATTACGATTGCTATGATTAATCCGACAAGCATCATTACGGGGAGCGCAATCTGAATGTAGATGCTTTCGCCCATGTTCTGATTGTTTGTTTTGGCGATAAACAGAAGGAACAAAAAGAAAAATACACCTTCTACAATCAAACCAAGCAAAATATTGTATAAAATTACGCAAATATTGAACAAAAATGTTCGTTCTTTAGTTGTCATTATTCATCACCCTCGCTGTTTTTAGCTTTTTTCATTGCGATTAAGAATGAAAGCACGAGCAAAATTCCGCAAACTACGACTGCTGCATCTGCAACGTTGAATGTTGGCCATCTTTCCCATCTTAGGAATTTAAAAGGAGATTTTTCGATACCGAACCATTTTACGTCGATAAAATCAACTACGCCCTCTGAGCGGAAAAATCTGTCGATAAGGTTTCCAAAGCCGCCGCCTGCAATTCCTGCGATTGCCCATCTCTGGAGCTTTGAAAAATCATCGTTCCGCATGTAAACACCAAGCACAACGATGATGACAATGAGAGGGATTATTCTGAAAAGAATGCTTCGTACTGCGACAGACCATCCCTGACCGATGCTGAAAGCGATTCCCGGGTTGTTGATATGCACAATTCGCAAAAATCCGCCGAAAAAAGATGCGCCCATTCCATAGAGAGGAATTGTATCTGTGACAATAAGTTTTGTGAGCTGATCAAGAATAACAACGACAAGCACAAGAATCAGCGGAACAAGTTTTTTAGATGTAAAATATTTTGGTTTAAATGAAACTTCGATTGTAGCGTCTGACATAGATTCACCATTATACTACAAACCGGTTGGAATGTCGATAAAAACAGTCTGTAAGCCCTTGTCCTCTTCGAGCCGCCTCTGAACCAGCTGCACGCCCACAGTCTCGGTGTTGTAGTGCCCGCCTGCAATCACATTGATTCCAGATTCTTCAATTCCGTGGTAGTCTTCATGACTGACTTCGCCTGTGATGTAAGCGTCTGCACCGATTTTGACGGCCTGAGTGAAATCTTCGCCTGCACCGCCAGAAATTACCGCCACTTTTTTTATCATTTCTTTGCCGAACGGAAGAATTTTTGAAGGTTTTTCGCCGTTTGGAAAGAGTTTTTGAGCCAGCTCGTCGATTTTGACTTCTTGCGAAAGCTCACCGATTGCGCCCAGAGTCATTCCGCGCCATTTCCCGAACGGCCGCACCTTTTCCAGACCGATTCTTTTTGCGATTCCAAAGTTGTTACCGACGAATTCATTTGCATCGAGCGGTATATGGTATGCAATCAGAGCCAAATCGTTTTTGATAAAGGCTGCAACACGTTTGTAATGAGTGCCTGTGATTGTTTCGCAATGTCCCCAAAAGAGCCCGTGGTGTACGAAAAGCACCTGTGCACCGGCTTCGACAGCTTTCAACGCTGTGGCTTCACAGGCATCCACCGCAAATGCAACTTTTGTAATCGGCTTTTCATTGGGAGCAGAGTTTGAAATCTGAATCCCGTTGAGCGAAACATCAGAGTCGTAGTCCTCTTTGTGGAGAAATGAATTGAAATATCGGTTGAGTTCATTAAGAGTCATAATTGCCCCCTTTATCTGCTTTCTGTTATTGTTTTTATCGTTTTGTTGGCAACATATCGTGGAATGAAGAATTTATTTTCTCTTTCGATTCCCATGTTGTGGGCAAGGAGCACGTCTGTCTGCTCAATGAAGCCGTAACCGCTGGTCGTGTATTCATCAACGCGGTTCATAGAAAAGAAGCCTTTTGCATTTGAAAACGGCTCAGTGTTGAATTCATCGATGACCGCATAAATCGAATCAAAATCAACTCCGTCTACAATATAGAAGACTTTTGCCTCATCGCCAAAAATTTCAAGAGCAAGATGAGTGAGGGCCGAATATTTTTTTGTTGCGGACTTCTGCTCTTCGGCAAGAATTTGTTTGAATCGTTTAGGATTGCTTCGTTCTTCTTTTAGTGCCATGAATCTTCGTAAGAATTGCGATTCAACAAGACTTTTACTGATGAAACCGTCTGAATATTTTGAAAGGAATTTTAATTCCGGAACATATAAATCTGCTGCCATGACGGTGTAGCCTTTTTGGGCGAGGAGCATGAAATAAGGCTCGTAATTCTGGACACTTCCGCGAAGCCCTGATGCGAAAAGCAAAATCGGATTCTCAGAATAAAGTGACCGGGTGATTTCATCTTTTATTACAGGCTCGTAAATAAAAAGTGTGCCGGAAAATCGCTCGCCAGAGAAAAAACTGTCCCGAACCTGAAGTGTCGAAAGGTTTCCGGTGAGCGTGTGCTGCTCTTTTGTTATGTTGAAATCTTTTTCGGAATATTTGACCGGGCGTACAAGTATGATTATGGCCGCAAGCCCCAGTACGAGAATCAAATTTAAAATCGAGAAAATAACGAAAACGACGTTGTATGTATCAACGATGAGTTTGGCCGAAAGCCTGAGAATGGCACGGAAATTTGTGGAAAATACAAGAAAAGAAAGTACGAAAAGTGCCAGATTCAACAGAGAAAATAGAATTTGCGCAAGAAAGCAATCGAACATATCTATATTCTGATGAATTACAAGGATTTTCTCAATAGTATTTAATTGTGTTTCCCAAAAATAGAAAAGTATGATATAATCTTAAAATATGCAGCATGATCAAAAAAGTCAAAAGGTCAGTCTTGATAACTCAAAAATAAAGATGGCGATTCGTGCAGGAATTCCGCTGTCTATTACTACATATACCTTGCCGCGTGAAATGTCAGAGTATATGGAGCAGGTTCTTGCTGCATTTTTAAACGAGCTCGGGCAGGAGCACATGGGCACTTATCTCAAATATTGCCTTAACGAGCTTGTCACCAATGCCAAAAAAGCCAATACCAAGCGAATTTATTTCAAAGAAAAGAATCTTGATTTGTTTGACGATTCCGACTACGAAACGGGCATGAAGACATTCAAGGATGAAACCCTTGCTAACATCCGTCATTATCTTGCAATGCAAAAACTTACTGGTCTTTATGTTAAGCTCATTTTGCAAACCCGCAACAATCGTATCAAAATCGAAGTCCGCAACAATTCTGTCCTCACTTTCCGTGAATACAAGCGAATGCATGACAAGCTCAGCCGTGCACAGCAATACACTTCCGTAGACCAGGCAATGACACAGGTCGTTGATTTGTCAGAAGGTGCGGGCTTAGGCATTATCATCATGATTCTCATGCTCGAAAAAATTGGTCTTACCGAAGAAAATTTCCAGATTCTTTGCGAAAACGGCGAGACAATCACACGAATCATTCTTCCAATCAACGAAAAAACTCAGCGCAAACTCAATTCTGCATCACACGAGTTCATTAAAATTATCGACGAAATTCCTCAGTTCCCAGAAAGCATCATGAGAGTCACAAGGCTCATCAATGATTCAAACACCAAGATGAGTGAAATTGCAATGGCTATATCAAGCGATGTCTCGCTCACAACGGATTTGCTTCGTCTGGTCAATTCAGTCACTTTTGCCCTTGCCTCTCCGTGCCGCAGCATTGCTGATGCCGTAAAACTTGTTGGAATCCGCGGAATCAAAAACATGGTTCTTTCGGTCAGTTCAGTCAATCATCTTCAGGGGCTTGGCGGTGATTCTCAAAAAGCCCTTTTCATGCATGCTTATCGGGTTGCATTCTATTCTTACAATCTTGCGCGCAATTTTTGTGCTTCTGAGCGTGATATTATTGATGATTCTTACATTTGCGGTCTTTTGCATGACATGGGCAAGCTTGTTTTTGCCACTGCACACCCTGGTTTTATAGACAATATTCGCGACATTTGCCGCCAGCGAAATATTTCTCAGGATATTTTTGAAAAGTTGCTCGCAGGCGTAAACCACAGCGAAATCGGTGCTCTGATTGCAGAAAAGTGGAATTTCCCGGATATCATCATTTCCGTCATTCGTCATCATCACGAGCCGGATATGGCTCCACCGTCAAGCAAAAAACTTTCTTCACTGGTTTATCTCGCGGATATGCTTGCTCATTATCAGACCAACGAAGTCGATTATTATCAGTTTGATTTGGATGTGTTAAAGCTTTTTGAAATCGGCAGTGAAAATCAATTGCGAAAAATTTCAGACAAGCTTGCCGCAGCTTTTAAAGAAGATTAGAGGGAAGAAGCCTCTTCCCTGCGCCGCATTTCATTGCGCCGCACCCATCTCTGCGGACTCAAACGCCGTCCGCAACACCTGCTTCAATGCTTTCTACCCATTTCTGCATCAAAATTCCATAAGCAACGCCCACGTTCAGCGATGCTTTGAGTCCTTTCATTGGGATTGTCACACGGCCATAAGTCGCCTTGCTTAATGCCTGCGGACTGACGCCAAGCTCTTCGGAACCGATGATGCAGATTCCTTTCTGAGGAAATTTAAATTCTTCGATTTGAGTTCCGCCCGTTTCAAGCACGAAAATCGGCAAATCACGTTCACGGGCAAATTCTTCAAGTTCTTCTACGCTTTTTCGTTCAAAACCGATTGTCTCGATGCAGCCCATACCGCTTCGCAATGCTTTTGGGTGCTTGGGATCAATGCACATCGGTGAAATCAGCACCTTTTCGGCACCCATCGCTTCGGCCGTGCGGAAGATTGAGCCACAGTTAAAAGGCGAACGGATATCCTCTGCGTAAACATAAACATCCGGGTAAAAATCACGCTGCTTTACGATGCCGTTTTCGTCAAGCGGAGAAGCATGCGGCGCGATAATTAAATCCCACTCTGCAGGGAAAGTTCCGATTATTGCAAGAAGATTGTTGCGAGCAAGATTGCAGGCACGTTTTTCATCGAAAGGCTCAGTTTTCAGAACTTCTTCGAGCTGAATTCTGCTCTCGCTTGGAAGTTCCTCGTCCTGAATCACGATTGAAATGAGTTTTTTGATGTATTCAGCACGCGGAATGCTCTTAAAATTGTACTCGTTGCCTTTTTCGGGAATACCGTCAACATCCCGCTCCAAAGCACCAAAAGTAAGCGCCAATTTCCGCCGTTTTTGCCCCGGCTGCAGCTGATTAAGTTTGTGTGGTTCAATCATGGCTGAAAGCATAATATATAGAAGAAAATAGAGTCAAGTGAGAAATGAATTTGAATTTTTATCCCAAATTTTTTTTCAAGATATTGAATTTTCTAATTCATGCATTATAATAATTTTTGGATGGAGAAAGTTTATTTAAAAAGTTTTGTTCTTTGCAGAATTTTTTTTGCAAAGGATATTGACACGCACAAGTACGCTTGTATAATGCTTCGGGCTTCGGGCTTCGGGCTTCGGGCTTCGGGCTTTAAGGGCGTATTCTGCTCTAAAAACAATCACACACAACATTATAATTTTTCTCGTAAATCAAAGGCCGCAATTTTTGTCGTTTGACAAGAATCGTGGTCTTTTTTATTCATTTTTAATCGGAGGTAAAAATGAAATCAAAAAAAGTATGCCGAATTCAATTCGGTCTGGCGCGGGCTGTTGCCTTGTTTCTGGCAGCGGCAATTGTCTTTCTTGGAGCCGTAGCTTGCAGCTCAGATTCGGGCGGCGGAAATGACGAGCCCGCAAAGTTCTCTGTGAATGTGGAAGAAAACATTGAGTACGGAAAGGTTACTGCAAATACAACATCTGTTCCAGCGGGCACTGAAATCACGCTCACGGCTACACCTGATGAAGGTTATGAGTTTACTTCATTCAGTGTTAAAGATTCTGATGGAAACGAAATAGAGGTCACAGACGGAAAATTTATAATGCCCGCAAAAAATGTAACCATCAGTGCTATTTTTAATAAAAAAAATGAATCTCAAAACAATACGGTATTCACGGTGACTTTCATTACAAATGGAGATAGTTCAGTTGAAAGTCAGAGTGTTGAGCGCGGAAAAACTGCTAAAATGCCAAATCCACCGACAAAAGAAGGTTTCAAATTTGACGGCTGGTTTTTGGATGAAGAGTTTACACAGAATTTTTCTTTCGATACTTTGATTACTTCGGATGTAAAACTTTATGCAAAATGGCTCGAGAAATCAATTTCTATTGAGGCTTTTTATACAGTCAAACACTATCAGCAGCCTGCAAACGGTTCGAAAAGTCTGTCCAATTATATGCTTATGGAGGAGGACACTCAAAAACTTTCTGGCGAAGCAGGTTCGACAACAGAAGCTCAGGCAAAATTTTATGCAGGTTTTACAGTAATTGATTTTGAACAGGGTACAATATCATCAAACGGAAACACGGTGGTCAACATCTACTACGACAGAAATGAACATAAAATTACCTATGATGATAACTTTGATGATGAAGAACTTTTGTTGCCTAAACAGATGACAACACGTTTTGGAGCAAAAGAATCTCTCAATTACACTACAATCGGAAAGAGAGCTGGTTACGATTTTTCTGGCTGGAATACGGCAAAAGACGGAAGCGGAACATCTTATTCAAAACAAAAACCTGAAAAAATTACAGTTGGGGATGCAGATATTGTTCTTTATGCCCAGTGGACAGAAAGAACGGACACAAAATATACGGTATGTCACTATCAGCAACCGTCTGACGGATCTGCAAATCTTACTGATTACAAGCTTGAAGAATCTCAGAGCCTTTACGGTACGACAAATTCAAGTACGACAGCTGAAGCAAAAACTTATGAGGGCTTTACTGCAAATAAATTTGAGCAGTCTGTAATCGCTGCGGACGGAAGCACGGTCATCAACATCTATTATGCAAGAAACTCGCATACACTTACTTATAATGATGGCGTAGAAGATGCGACAATCTCTGTTCCCAAAAGCGTTAAGGTTCTTTATGGAAGCAGCCAAGAACTTGCTTTTGCAGGAGTTGGTGAAAAAACAGGATATACCTTTACTGGATGGAATGAAAATGCAGATGGAACTGGTGCTCAATACAGCAAAAATGGAACAGATTCAATAATTATTCCTGATTCTGATGTCATTTTATATGCCCAGTGGGAAATAAATCAATATACCGTAACTTTTGAGGTTGATGGAGTGACATTTGAGGAGCAGGCGGTTTACTACAATACAACCGCAGTTCGTCCTGCAGCAGTACCAACTGATGACAATAAGATTTTTGAGGCATGGTGGTACAAGGGAGATGTATTTGACTTCAGTACGCCAATAGTCTCGGGCATAGAGCTTTCCTGCCATTGGAAGACTCTCAAAGAAAATCAAGCGATTGTCACATATAAAGACGAGACAGGCTTAACCAAGGAGCAGGAAATCGTAACTAAAAATGAAGCGATTACTTCTCCTGAAACACCTAAAAAAGATGGCTATTCATTTTCCGGCTGGGTTACAAGAGATGTGGACGGAAAGGAGAGTAAAATTAATTTAGCAACCGGAATCTCTGAGAATACAGTTCTTTATTATTCATGGACAGCAAATGACATTTCGATTCTTGACGTAACGCTTGAAACAGCTCCGACTGGCAATTCGATTCCTTTGTCTTATGACGAGACGACAAGAACATTCTCTGCACAGGTTCCCGCTGGCGTTACCTTGTCATTTTGGCAGTGGTTTGTGGAAGAAGAAATTCAATCAGGGGAAACAGAAAATACATTTACGGTGACGGACTCCCTATTAAAAAGCATTCCTGCTGGAATCCGCCACGTAACTGTTTATGCAAAAGCTGAAGATGGATCCCTTCTTTCTGGAAGCGCAAAATTTGATTTGAGGAAATAAAGTATGAAGAAAAGTTTTAGGAGATTTTTGAAGAAAATAACAGGTGCAGCGATTTTGCTGGCTTCTCTTGCGGCATGTAGTTTTTCAGGCTCTGACAGTTCTGACGATAATGACCTGCGAAACGACGGAAAAGCAAGGCTCTTGTTCTCAAAGAGCGCAATTTCAAGAGTCATCGTGCCGGACAGCGATGTTAGTTCTGATGACATCAGCAAGGCTGAGCTAAAATACAAGCTTTCATCTTCGGATGATGAGGTTGTAGTTTTGCGGGAATGGATTTCTACAGAGAGCAAAACGGCCATTTCCCTCATGAAAAGTGAGACAGATCTTAGGGTAAATGCGGGAATTTATGATTTCACGCTCAACCTCTATATTTCGCAGGGCGGGGACTATGTTCTCTGCCAGAGCGGAAAGCTTCTTGCTCGTTCTGTTGTTGCCGGTGACAATCAGCTGAATTTTAACACAAATTATGTTGATGACGGAACAGGCGGCATTAAAGTGAGTTTCACTGTTCCAGAAAATGTAGGAATTTCAAAAATTTACGCAAAACTTGTCAAACTTAATGACGATTTTACGCCTGTGGCTGGAGATTATGAAAAAACTCTGGTCTATGACGCAAGTGCTGCAGGTTCTTCAGTTTCTTACGAGAATCTTTCGGTTCAGCAGGGGTATTACAATTTCGTGGTTGAAATTTATGACGCTGACAGTGTTCTTCTCAACACTTTCACTGATCTTGCCTGTATTCTTTCTTGCCGTACTTCATCTACGAACTGGGTTTTGAATGATATAAACACCCGTTATTCGCTCACACTGGTTACAGATAAACGCTCAAAGTGGTCAGAGAATTATGATTCAATTCAAAAGGCAAACCTGCTTGAAAGCATTACCCTGCCATCTGGAGAAGATGTATCTTACGAAGGTAATGCTCTTGTAGGCTGGTATGAAAACAAGAATTGTGATGGTGAGCCTGATTATAAGCCTGGAGATCCAATCTGGATTGATGGTGAAAAAACTCTTTACGCAAAATGGGTTCACTCTTATTTGGTGAGCATAGACGGCGTGAAACACGAAGCCAGAAGTGACAAAACTTTGCGTGAAAATCTGGCTGAATTCGGGGAAGTTAACAAAGACGGCTACACTTTGATGTATATTTACGATACTGACAAAAACGCAGTCGTTGAAGTTGCAGATGAACTTGTAACCGACAACCTCAACCTCAGTTTAAAATGGCTTAAGGGTGAAGGAAGCACTGAAAATCCTTACATTTTGAACAATATTTCTGACTACGAAGTTTTTGCCTCTTGCGTAAACATTGGTGTTGAGGATTTTGGCGGAAAAACCGTAAAGCTTGGGGAAAACATTGGAAGCGAGAGTGAGCCAGTCACTGTCATGGTCGGTGATTATAAGAGTGATACGGAAACAAAAAGCTTCAAGGGAATTTTTGACGGTGACGGGAAAACCCTCACTGTGGCGATAACTGGAAGTGATAAGTGTACGGCTCCTTTCAGGGCTGTCAGTGGAACTTCTGCTGTAATCAAGAATCTCAAAATTGCAGGAAGTGTAAATATCACCAAAAAGTCCAGCTATTCAAACTATAATTCATCAACCCTTATCGGTTATATTGATTCTTCAAGCAGCGTAAATATCGAAAACTGCTTGAATTCTGTTGCACTCACAATTTCATCTGATTCTAACTACAATAGCGCTGGCTTTGTTGGAAAAAATCATGGCAATCTCACGATAAAAAATTCTGTATTTAACGGAAAACTGCTGGGCAAATTCTCAGACTTAGGGGGCTTTGTTCGCTCATATTCTGACAGTACCACAAACATTTCAGGTTCTGTTTTTGCTCCAGAGGAAGTGTCGGATGGAATTAATTCTTATGCCTATGCCTTTGTGAATAATATTAATAGTGCTTCTGCAAAAATAAATCTTTCGAACTGCTATTACACTAATCCGCTTACAAAACTCAACATGGCAACTGGAGAAAATGATGTTGTTGTCATAGAGCCTGTTTTTGCGGAAAAAGATATTCCTTCAACGGTGGATTTGACATCAAGTAATTACAAGGGCTGTAAGATTCAAGCACAGGGACTTAACTTCTATAAATTTACCGGAGGCAAACTTTCTGGAGAAGGAAGTGAATCAAGTCCGTACTTAATCAATAATATTTTTGATTACTATATTTTTGCTTCAAAAGTAAACGGCGGAGAGGATTTTGACGACAAGTATGTCAAGCTTACGGCTGACATCGGAAGCGAAGCTTTCCCTGTTACTTTAATTGCAGGTTACTACTCAAGTGACAACGGTGATAGCGACAAACTCAGGGCTTTCAAGGGAACTTTCGATGGAAACGGAAAAACTCTCACTCTGGCAATAACTGGAGACGCTTCTTATTCTGCACCCTTTGCCTATGTTTCTGGAGCTACAATCAAAAACCTCAAACTTGCAGGACGTTTTTCTTCAAGTAGGCTCTACTCTTCTGGTTTTGTCGGCTATGCTGATGACATTACAGTAGAAAACTGTGTGAACTCTCTCGCCATTACTTTTAGCAGTTATAGATGTGGCGGAAGTTTTATCGGCGGTGGTAAAATAATCACAATCAAAAACTGTGTATTCAATGGAAAACTTCTTGGTTCTGGAGAGGACTCTGGCGGCTTTGTTGCCAATAGTGAAACGGTAAGCCTCTCAAACTGTGTATTTGCTCCAGCAGAAGTCACTCTGAGTGCCAAGTCTTCCTATACTTTTGTTAAGCCATATAATTCATCAACAAAAACTTTTGAAAACTGTTATTACACACAATCCTTCGGTACTGTTGACGACTTTGAAAATACTTTCCCTGTCTCACTTTCCGGGGCAGTCTCTGACAAAGTGACTGTCGCAGGACTTGACTTTTATAAGGCAAGCCTTTCTGGAAGCGGAAGAGAAGCAGATCCTTACCTCATCAAAAATAATGCTGAATACTATGTTTTTGCCGCGAAAGTAAATGGTGGCGATGATTTTGCCGAGAAGTATGTCAAGCTTGCAGACAACATCGGAAGTCAGACAAGTCCTATTACAACGATGGTTGGTAAATATTCAACAAAATATTTCAAGGGAATCTTTGACGGTAACGGAAAGACCTTAACAGTGGATATTACTGGTAGCAGTGATTATACAGCTCCTTTCTGTTGTGTTTCTGACTGTACTTTCAAGAATCTTAAAATTGAAGGAAATGTAACCTCTAGCTCTAAGCATGCAGCAGGTTTAATTGCTTACGCTTCAGGAGAAGTTTCAATTGAAAATTGTCTTGTATCTGCTGTAGTAAAATCTTCAAGTTATGGTGATGCTTATAACGGAGGTTTTGTCGCATATAAAACGACTTCACAGAAAACCCTTAAAATCAAAAATTCTGTATTTAACGGAAAACTTCTTAATGGTGATTCTGATTCAAATTATGCAAAATCTAACGGCGGTTTTGTAGGACAACTTTATGGAGGAAATGCGGAGCTTGAAAACTGTGTTTTTGCTCCAACAGAAGTGACCATGCCTGTAAGTGGCAGTTACGTTTTTGTTAAAAAGGGCTCATCGTCATCTATAAAGGAAACCCTTACAAACTGTTATTACACGAACCAATTTGGAACTCTCGATTCCGGGGATAACATTTCGATAGCCTATGCCATTTCTGAAAACGACATTCCTTCTGGTGAAAATCTTTCAAAGTATGCGGCCGCAAAATTCTCTGTAAACGGATGCAATTTCTACAAATTCCCGGAGATTTTTGGAGCAGGAACTGAGTCGTCTCCGTACGTCATCACCAGCAAGTGGGCATACGAAGAATTTGCAAAGAGCGTAAATTTTGGTCAGAATTATGAAGGAAAATATGTTCAGCTTGCGGCAGATATCGGAAGCAGTGAAGACCCTGTAAAAACGATTGCCGGAAATTATAACAGTTCTCCGTTTAGCGGTATATTTGACGGAAACGGAAAAACCCTCACCGTATATATCAGTGATTCAAAGCAATACACCGCTCCATTCCCATTCGTCAAAGGGGGAAGCCTCAAAAACCTTACTGTCAAAGGAAGGGTATATTCATCTTATGAGACCAGTAATACCTACGCATATTGTTGTACTGCGGGACTTGTAGGTTGTTCTTCCGATGATGTGACAATCGAGAATTGCGCGAACTATGTTGAAGTCGTAAACTATACAAATAACTCTTATGCTCACAATGGTGGTTTTGTTGGATATGTAAAAGCCGATACTAACCTCTTAATAAAAGATTCCGTATTTAAAGGAAAGCTTAACGGAAATTCCACAACACAGCACAATGGTGGTTTTGTTGGATGTTACTTTGGAGCAACAGCAATGCTCACGAACTGTGTGTTTGATCCTGAAAGGGGGACGATGAGCGGCACAAGCAGTAAGACCTTTGTTTGTTTAAATAGGACTATCACCGATACAACAACAAAGCACACAAGCAACTGTTGGTACACCTCTACTTTTGGTGCTCTTGATGATTCTGAAACCTGCAAGCAGGTCATTGAAGTGGAAGCAAATTCTACCGCAAAGGGCAAAATTACAGTTGCAGGCCTTTGTTACTGCACAGTGGAAGGCGAGCTTGAAGGAAGTGGAACGGAGGAAGACCCATTCATTATTTCCAATGCGGTAGATTACCGAAGATTTGCAGAAAGCGTGAACCACGGCACGCCTTATGAAGGCAAGTTTATAAAATTAACTGACAATATTGGCAGCAAGGAAAATCCTGTTACGATAAGTGTCGGCGTTTATACGGGCAAATCATCAACCAACAGGGTTTTCAAAGGAAGCATTGACGGCAACGGAAAGACCCTCACCGTTGATATATCTGCTACCGGCCAGTATAAGGCTCCATTCGGCTATGTTGACGGCAGTACAATCAAAAACCTCAATATTGCAGGCCATATACTTGTAAGCGAAAATGAAAACGAGTACTGCTACGAAGCGGGCCTTATAGGTTACGCTAACAATGTAACAATTAAAGACTGCTTGAATACTGTAGATGTTGAATATACTTATTATAGTGGTAAAAATAGTTATTATATTGGTGGCTTTGTCGGATATGCGAATGGAACGCTTTTAATTGAAGATTCTGTGTTTAACGGAAAATTCCTTGGTCCTTCTAGGATAAGTGAGGCAGGCGGTTTTGTTGGTCGTAATAACGATAGTTCAAACAAGACAATAAAGAACTGTCTATTTGTGCCTGAACTTCTTGCAACAAGCCAAAAAGGCAACATGACCTTTGTTTCCTTAAATGCGGGGACACTTGAAAACTGCTACTACACTAGAATGTTTAGAAGCAATAATTCAAATACCATAGCTGTTATCGAAGAAAAGGAGATTCCTTCGGATAAAAGGGCTGCGCATGAATCTGGAAAGATTACCGTCAAAGGATTCAGTTTCTACAAACTGACTGATTTCCCTCTTGGTGGAAGCGGTTCTGAATCTGATCCTTACATCATCAACGATGAACTTGACTATAAAGTCTTTGCGGCAAATGTAAATTGTGGAACTACCTACGAAGGAAAATATGTTCAGCTTGCGGCAAATATCGGAAGTGAGACAAATCCTGTTACTGCTATGGTCGGAGATTACTATACTAACGCCCGCTTTTATGGAACTTTCGATGGAAACGGAAAGACTCTTACCCTGGCAATAAGAGGAGTTTCAGAAGTGACGGCTCCATTCGGTTATGTCTATTCTGGAACGATTAAAAATCTCAATGTCAGAGGAAGTGTAACTGGTCCAAAAAATGCTTCTGGCCTTGTAGGATATGCTTCTGGAAATTCGAATTATAGCAAATATAAAACTATAACAATCGAAAATTGTTTCAGCACTGTGGAAGTAACGTCAGAAGGAGACGGTTCTTATTATGCTGGCGGATTTATTCATAGTTTTGGATACGATAGCAACTATGACACTAGTTACAGAAATTGTATCCTTAACATAAAGAATTCTATATTTAATGGAAAGATTCTTGGCTCAGGTTCAAAGTATATTGGAGGTTTTGTTGCTAATTCTTATGGTGTAGATGAGAAATATGCCTGTATTGCAAATGTCACTGACTGTGTATTTGCTCCTCAAGAAGTAGTGCCTTCAACTTCATCTTATGCCCGCACTTTCATAAGAGGTTCTTGCAAGCCAGTCTATAAGCGATGCTCCTACACTGTGGATTTGGGTGGCTCAGATGGAAAAAAAGCTTATTCTTCTTTGAATGAAATACCTTCAGGAACTATTTGCCGAAAACTTTCTTTGGGTGACGGAAGCCTTGTCTATATTCCTTGTGACTACGAATCTGTTGGCCTTGACAGCATCTTCTATTACACAGGAGACGCAATTGATCTTGGCAGCTACAGCATCAAATTTAATGACGAAGTAGCAGATCCTGTTACAGATTACAGTGTTTCAATTGAAACGGAAAAAAAGATTCCTGTCAGTGAAGTCACTGCGAGTGGAAATTACATGCTCAAAATCTCTGCTTTTGGAAACTATGTCGGCTCAGCTTATATCCCATTTGCAGTAAAGGCAAATTTCCCAGGCAGCGGAACAGAGGATGCCCCCTATCTTATCAGCTCTTCTGATGACTGGTACATGTTTACGACAATCATAAACACTGGAAAAACAGATTTCGCTGGAAAATATCTCAAGCTTACGGCAGACATCGGAGATACTTTTAATTTCATTGACGTAATGGCGGGCTACTATAAGTCTAGCAGTGAGTCTAAATCATTCAAGGGAACTTTCGACGGAAACGGAAAGACCATCACTTTTGGAATTACAGGCAGCGCAGACTATACGGCTCCATTCGGCTATGTCCAGAACGGCACAATCAAAAATCTTAAGGTCGCAGGAAGCTTGTCTTCATCTGGAATTTATGGCTCTGGCTTAATTGGCTATGTGGATGGAACCGTTAATATTGAAAACTGTTTTAACGGCATAGAATTTACCTCAACATATAGCGGCAGCGCATATAACGGCGGTTTTGTGGGATATGTCGCAAGAGGCGGCACGGTTAACATCGCAAATTCTACTTTTGCAGGAAAACTCTTAGGTTCTTCTGCAAAATCAAACGGCGGTTTTGTGGGAAGAGGTTATTCAACTTCTTATTGCAATGCAAATCTCACAAACTGTCTTTTTGTCCCACAAGAAGTGACGATGGAAAGCAGTGGCAGCATGACCTTCTGTGGATATGGCATGATAGTAACACTCACAGATTGTTACTGCGCTCAGGTTTTCGGAAGTCTGCAGGGAAATATGGTTTATCCTGCTTCTCAGGAACTTCCAGACAGCGTGAACGATTTCTATGTCAAAAAGATTCTCTCTGATGAAAAGGAATATTATGTTCCTGAACTCTGTACTTTTGTTGCCGGAGACAATAATACTTTTGATGTCACAGGCTCTTCTCTGCAGCCTGTAGTTAGCGTAACAAATGCAGAAAAAACATTTGTTGAGGGCAGTGACTTTACTGTGGCGATTAAAGATTCAGACGGCAATAGCCTTTCTTCTGTAACCGAACGTGGTTCATATATTTTCACTGTAAATGCTGTTTCTGGAAGTGGCATTTACGGAAAAATTGATGTGCCTGTTCAGGTTCTTGGTGTTCTTAATGGAAGCGGTACGGAATCCGCCCCATATCTCATTGCAAATCTGGATGAGTGGGCAATTTTTGCTGAAAGAATAGGATTTAACAAATCTTATGAAGGTGAGTTCGTAAAACTGACGGCAGACATCGGAAGCGGGGAAAGTCCTGTAACTGAAATGACTGGTTACTATAAGAACGACAGTGATTTTAGAGTTTTCAAGGGAACCCTCGACGGAAACGGAAAGACCCTCACTGTTGCAATTACAGGCAACTCAGACTATACGGCCCCATTCGGTTATGTCCAAAACGGCACAATCAAAAATCTTAAAATTGCAGGAAGCCTGTCTTCATCTGGACGATATGGCTCCGGCTTAATTGGCTATTCTGCTGGAACTGTTAATATCGAAAACTGTTTTAACAGCATAGAATTTACCTCAACATATAGCGGCTATGCAAATAACGGTGGCTTTGCGGGATATTCAGCTGGAACACTCTACATAACTGGTTCAGTGTTCTCTGGAAAGCTGCTCGGCTCTTCTGCAAAATCAAACGGTGGCTTTGTGGGCTATAATAAAGACACTGTAAATCTTACAAATTGTATTTATACCCCTGCAGAACGCACGATGAGCACAAGCAATAGTTACACCTTTGTGAACTCTGGAACGATAAATATTTCAAACTGTTTCTACTCACAAACATTCGGCACGGCACAGGGAAAGCAGTTTAATTCAACCGATATGTATGATACTCCTCCAAGCGAGGCCGGTAAGCTCTATGCTTACAATTCGATGTTTGGAAAATACGTGGAATGTGAAGTTCTTGGTGCTGACACTCTTCTTTATACAGGTGAAATGGTAAAACCTGTTCTGGCCGTATATGCTTTGACAGAGAAAATCCCGGAAACGGCTTATTCTCTTACATATCCAGAGGATGCAATTAGTGCAGGGATAAAAACAATTACCGTAACAGGTGATGGTTCTACTTTGCATGGTTCAGCCGAAGTGACCTATGAAATTATTGATAAAATCAATATGCCGAAAACTGGCTCGAAAAGCATTGTTATTTCTGAAGTTGCTGACATTTCAACATTCAGCTTTAAAGTTTATGATGACGGAGGTCCTGATGCCTATTATAGCAATGGATGTGATGGATATCTTCTGATAACGGTTCCAGAGGGCTTTAAAATTAAAGTTGATGGCACCCTTGTATCAGAAGCTAACTGGGATAAGCTGTCTGTTTATGACGGCACTTCAAGTTCTGATAGTAAACTTGTGAATGCTATTAGTGGCTCTAACAAGTCAATTTCCAAAACAACAAGGCAAAACAGCGTTTTGTTATATTTCAATTCAGACAGCTCATCTAACAATACTGGCCTTGATCTTACGATAACGCTTGCGCAATAAAAAATGAGCGCAGCCGAAATCATTACATTCTTTTTGTGATGGTTCCAGCTGCGCTCTGTGGGCGTAAGCAATAATTTTTCAGTTCTAGTTATCTGATGATCTCTAGAACGCCGTTTTAATCAGTCCGAAGAGGTCATCGCTGTTCATGCTTCGTGGAAGATTGTTTACGATGTCGAGCTGGCCTGCGTCTTCTGCGGCGAGGGCTAGCTGTTCAAGCGAAATTGACAAATCCTTGAGTCGTGCAGGAAGGTTTGCCTTGGCGATTCTCTGGCGGATATTCTCTGCAAATGCGCGGGCTGCTTCCTCATCGCTCTGTTCTGGCTGGGCGATGTTCATCTTTTTTGCAAGGTAGGCGATTCTGTCTGCCTTGAATTTTGCACATTCTTCGACCATGTACGGGAACAAAATTGTTGCGACGAGCGAGCGTGAGATTTTGTAGCGGGCGTTGATACACATTGCCAGGAGAGAAGCGATTCCGATTGAAGATGTTGCTGCAGAAAGGCTTGCCATGCATCCTGCCTGAGAAAGAAGTTCTTCCTTTGGTGTGGTGACTGTAAGCGTTTGTGAGCCGTCAAGTGCGAACGAGAAAAGCTCGATTGATTTTTCTGCAATCATGTCGCTGAAGAAATTTTCGCGCTGAGAAAGATAGCTTTCGGTTGCGATACAGAGTGTTTCGAGCGACATTGAATCAAGCTGATTTTCTGTGAGCGTTGCCGTTAATGTCGGGTCAAAAAGCACGAGTTTTGCGATTCCAGCCTGTGCTTTCAGCAGTTTGAGTGTGGAACTTCGCGCGTCTACGAGCGGAATTGAATCTGTAAAAACAAATGCGTCGCGGATTGTAGTTGGGATACAAATCAATGGAAGCGGGGATGTTTTGGGTGTTGCGCCGTCCAAAAAGTCGTACAAATCATGGATTTCGTTGTACAGCGCGCATACGCCTCTTGCAACGCTGATTGGCTTGCCACCTCCCATCGCTATGATGCCGTGGACGTGTGCTTCGCGGGCAAGTTTGAGACAGCGGCCTAAAGTTTCTGAATCGCCGCCTTTTGAAAATTCGTCAAAGATGAAATAGTCGATTTTTTTGTCATCGAGAGCTTTTGTGATTTTTTCGGCAGTTCCGTTTTCGCGGAGAATCGGGTCAACGATAACCATGAATTTTGTGCCATAAGAAAGAACCGACGAGCCGATACGACTTGCTGCATACGAGCCTAAAAGAATATTTGGTGAAACTTTGAATGAAAAATCTGCCATTTTTTAATCCTTATTATAAAAAAAAAGACGGAAAAAAATCCGTCTTTCTGTAAGCGACACCGTTGCCGGCGATTAAAGTCCATAGCTTGCAAGAATTCTGTCAGCTGTTGATGCAACGACAGCCTGATTCAGGTAGTTTGGATCCTTAATCTTTTCTTTGATGGCGGCAACGAGATCCTGACGAATGTCCGGTGTATCGGCCGCAACCTGATTGAGGTAGTAAGCTTCTGCTGCTGCCTTTGCCTCATCAGATACGCTTACTGAATCTGCTGTAGAATATGTATTATCTTTAGCCTGTGTGCGACGAACATTCTGAACATTGTTAAGAGGATTTACATTGTCAATTCTTCCAATCATCATAGCTAACCTGCCTTTTACTCTTTAAATATCGGCATCCTCATCAAATTCTTTAGAATTTTTTGAAGATTTTGAGATAAATACTGCAAATTCACCCTGAATTTTGCTCCTTGACGCAAAATTCTCGAGCATTTCATGAGCAGTCCCCTCTACTATCTCTTCGTGCAGTTTTGTAAGCTCTCGACCTACAACCACACGCCGTTCACTATCAATATCGGCAATATCTGCCAGAAGTTTAGTGATTCTGAACGGAGATTCGTACAAAACTATCGCAGCTTCCATTTCCATGAGCTCGCGAAGCCTTGAACGCCGCCGACCTGGTTTGGGCGAAAGAAAGCCTTCAAAAACCAGTGTTTTGCCGCCTGCACCCGCAACGCTTACCAAAGAAGCAAATGCACTTGCTCCCGGAATTGGAACAACTGTGTGCCCTGCCTTGCGTGCCAGCCCCGCCAGAATTGCGCCCGGATCACTGATGCCCGGAGTGCCTGCATCGCTTGCATAAGCAACTGTCTGTCCTTCGTCGAGCATTTTGATAATCTTCTGGCTCGCGACTTCCTCGTTCTGGGAACGGCAGGAAACGAGCGGTTTTTTGATTTCGAGATGGTTCAAAAGCTGGAGCGTGTGCCGAGTGTCCTCGGCTGCAACGACATCAACAGATTTGAAAGTTTCGACAGCCCGAAATGTAATGTCACCGAGATTACCAATCGGTGTTCCAACGATGTATAAGGTAGACATAAATAATTATACCACAAGTAATAAGAATTGGCAAATAAAATAAAAGTGCTAACTATTTCAACATTGAACAGAAAGTGCTTACAAGATTGTCGATTTCGCTGTAGTCTGATTCGGTGTTGTTTTCAAACAATGAGCCTTCGCCGCTTTCTGGATTGGAACGGATTTCAATCTTCTTTTTGGTGATATAGTCATCGAGATTTGAAATTGTGAGGGCTGCGAACATTTTTGAGAGAGTTTCGAGGTCATTTTCTTCCAGATCGATGATTTTCCCGGCTTTTGCAAGGCAGCGGAGTGCTGTTTTTGACTGGGTGACAAGCTTTTCACGTGTTTCCTGAGCTATTTTTGCAGCTGGAGTTGAAATGTATTTTTCGCTTTCGATGAAGGAATAAATTTGCACCAGTGGTTCTTTTTCATTCATTTTGAACCAGCGGTTTACGATTGCCTTCATTACGTTTTCGGCAGGGTAACGCTGTGAGATTGATTCAATGTCTGTTGGAATGAAGTAAGTTTTTCGGTAATAGTCACCGCACCATCGGATGCAGTCTTCGACCATTGCATCGCGGCTTTCGTAGTGATTGTAAAGAGATGCTTTTTTGATGCCGAGACGCTCCGAAACGTCTGAAAGTGAAGTTCCGCCTGCGTTTTTCGCAAAGCAAGAATCCAGGAATGCGAGAATAATCTTCTCGCGAGTAACTTTTTCTGATTTAGCCATTTTCCCACCCATTTGTGAACCGAAGGTTCAACCCATAACTAACAAACATTAGTTTATTATTGATATAAAAAATTGTCAACTTGAAAAAATTATTTTTAAAAACTACCCGTTTGGGGAGTAGTTTTTTGAGTTTTTCCTATGGTAGTATCTTTGCAGAGAGTTTATGAATCGGAGAGAATATCGGAGAGGGTTTATGTTTTTGTTTGCTGATTATTGAGCGGCATCGGAGTTTATTGTTTATCAAAGAGGGATTCGTCCCTCTTTTTTTTGTTTAAAAGCACGTTTTGCCTGATTTTGGACGTAAATTGCGCGCCCGCTATGGAGTGGTGGCGGCTTTTTGCCGCCAGTGCCGGTTGCGAAGCATAAAGGCACCGAGGGTTACTGAGCCACGGAACAGCGTAGCCGGTTGATTGCGCCCATATTTTCAATATTTCTGGATTTTGATATAATGTCAGACTATGGATTTATTGAAGAAACTCAAAGAATTAGACGCTCGTTTTGTTGAAGTTAACGAGTTGGTGCAAGACCCAAATTTGGTCAAAGATCAAAAGAAATACAAAGACGTGATGCGTGAACATGGTCATTTGACAGCAGTTCTTGAAGTTGGCAACGAATACCGGAAGTGCTTGCAGGGCATTGAAGATGCCAAAATGATGATTACGGCCGAAGATGATGCCGAAATGAAGGAAATGGCCCGCGAGGAGCTTAAAGAACTCGAAGAAAAGGTTCCTCAGCTTGAAGAGCAGATTAAGCTCAAACTCATTCCGCCTGATCCTCTCGATGAAAAGAACATTATTCTTGAAATCCGTTCGGCTGCGGGCGGTGACGAGGCTAGTTTGTTCGTACGCGACATGTGGGAAATGTACATTCACTTGTGCGAGCGCAAAGGCTGGAAGTACGAGAATGTCGAGGCTCAGGAAACTGAAGTCGGCGGATTCAACAAAATCGTCACTCAGATTACAGGAAAATTCGTTTACGGAACCCTTCGCTGGGAATCCGGCGTTCATCGTGTTCAGCGAGTTCCGGCTACAGAAAGCCAGGGACGTTTGCAGACTTCAACTGTCACGGTTGCTGTTTTGCCGGAAGCCGAAGAAGCTGACATTAAAATCAATCCGGGCGATGTCCGCGTAGATGTAATGCGTGCGGGTGGACCAGGCGGCCAGTGTGTCAACACGACTGACTCTGCCGTTCGACTCACACATATTCCAACGGGAATCGTCGTTATCCAGCAGGACCAGAAATCTCAGATTAAGAACAAAGAAAAGGCTTGGGAAGTTTTGCGTGCTCGCTTGTTCGACTTTGAGCAGTCTAAGCTTGACGCAGAGCGTTCTTCTGCACGCCGAAGCATGGTTGGAAACGGCGACCGCTCAGAAAAAATCCGCACTTACAACTATCCGCAGGACCGCGTAACTGACCACAGAATCAACCTTTCGCTCCACAATTTGCCGGGCTTTATGATGGGCAACATGGACGAAATGCTTGATGCTCTCAACGTCTACGCCAAAGAAGAAGAGTTTAAAGCACTTGATGCGTAAGTTATTGCATTTTCTTGCGGTTGTTGGGCTTGTGATTGTCGGAATTATTGCAGTTGTCTCGCTTTTTGCCTTCGTTTTTTTGAAGACATGGAAGCCGTTTGGCGGAAAGGCGAGCAAAACTGACCGCAAGAATTATGCAGAGCGGGCGGAGAATTTTGACGGAAAGAAGTTCCATAATATTGAGGAATTTCCAACGCTGTCGATGCAGAAAAATCCTGCTCCGGACCCGCTCACTTTTTCAAAGAAAACTCCACGGCCTGATTTTGACTTTCCTGCAAAAATACCCGATTTTATGAGTCAGGAAGATAAAAATAACCGTCTTCCGCCAGAAAAATTCCGAGTCACATGGTTCGGGCATTCCAGTCTCCTTTTGCAGATGCACGGCCTGAACATTCTGATTGATCCGGTTTTTTCAGAAATGATTTCGCCGGTTTCGTTCGTGGGGAGCAGGAGATTTTCAAAGCCGCCTGTTTCTGTCGCTGACTTGCCAGAAATCGATATTCTTCTTCAGTCTCACGACCATTATGACCATTTGGATTACGATGTTATCCGCGAAATCGACAAAAAGGTAAAAAAATATGTCGTTCCGCTTGGGGTGGAAAATCATTTGGAGCGGTGGGGCGTAAAATCTTCGAAAATCACGAATATGGCCTGGTGGGAAGAAATCGATGTTGACGGTTTGATGATTGTCTGCACTCCTGCCCAGCATTTTTCTGGCAGGCATTTGACAGACAACATGGCAACTCTCTGGTGCAGCTGGGTTTTAAAAGATGAGTTTTATCAGATTTTTGAAAGCGGTGACTCTGGCTTTGGCTCTCACTGGCAGAAAATCCACGATAAGTACGGAGATTTTGACTTTGCGATGATGGAATGCGGCCAGTACGATGTTCAGTGGCCGCGGGTTCATTCGTTCCCGGAGCAATCTGTTGAAGCCGCAAAAATTCTTGGAGCAAAAATTGCGATGCCGATTCATTGGGGTGCGATTATTCTTTCACGGCACGGCTGGGACGACCCGGTGGAGCGTTTTTTGCTCGCTGCAGAAAAAGAAGAAATCACCGTGATTACGCCATACATCGGCCAGACGGCAAATATCGAAACGCCAAGTTTGTTCACAGAGCGATGGTGGCGTAGAAATGCCCTTTCTTTGATGCGGTAGGGAACTGGTGAAGTCTGTTTTTATTTAATTCCTTTGATAATGGAACTTTCATTGCTAAGAATGTAGCTTATATCGCTTAAGTAAATCTTTGCATGACCGTCATTGCAGTTTTTTGCGAAATCTTCGTTGCCACTGTCTGCCTGGCTTGTCATAAAATCTACCAGAGCTGTCAGCCGTTTTGCCATCATTTTTGGAAGCTCTTCCCGCTGCTCCTGGCTTGCTCCGTATGCATCCAAAAATATTTTTGCTTTTCTTATCTGCTCGTTGAGGCTGTCATAGTGGTCTGGATTTTCCGGGCTTGTAAAAGGCACCCAGCGGTATACTGCATATACAATATCCCACAATGCAGGTCCCGGATGAAGAGTGTCAAAATCGATGATACCCGCTGGCTTTCCGTCAATCAGCGTTACGTTGTATGGTGCGTAATCTCCGTGACACATCACTTCAACAGGCTCAATCTTTGGGAGCATCCATTTTTCATTTCCGCTGAGTTTTCCGACATATTTGGTTCCTGCCTCATGGTATTTTTTCAAAAGCTTTGCCGAAAGAATTAGCATCTGATCCCTGAGAAATTCTTTCGGAAGTGGATAGTTGTAAGCAGTTCCGGGAACAAATGATAAAATTTCTTCGTTTTGTTCCGTAAATCCGTATGGAACAGGAACTGAAGAAAATCCTTCATCTATAAGAAATGAAAGAAATTTATGAATGTCGTAAGACCATTCGTTTGCAGGTCGGATGACTCTGTTGCCGCTCTTTTTGATTTTTCCATCGCGTCCGCCGTCTAATGTTTCAAGAATATCCATTGAATTATTTTATATCACTGATGGCAGGGATTCAACAGAATGCCACAGGAGTAAACCTTGATTTTTTGAAAATACTTGTGCAAAATAAGCAAGCTATGACTATTCAGCAGGCAAAAATCTACGGAAAATCAGAATTAACTTCTTCTCCATCTCCTGAGCTCGATACGGCGGTGCTCTTGCAGCATATCACAGATTTTGACAAGACGCATCTTCTTTTGAACCGGGATTATGAATTGAATGCGGAACAGAATGCGGAGTTTTTGACTGCGATTGAAAAGCGAAAGACAGGTTTACCTGTTGCATACATCACAGGCCACAAAGAGTTTTTCGGACTGGATTTTTGTGTCACGCCTGATGTTTTAATTCCCAAGCCAGACACGGAACTTCTTGTAGAGCTTGCGCTTGATGCGCTTGAAGATAAATTCCGTGCAAAGCCTGACGCAATTCCTACTGTTTGTGATATGTGTACGGGAAGCGGTTGTGTGGGAATTTCAGTCGCGAAGGCTTTTTCTGATAAAAAACAGGAAAATCTTCCAAAATTTACGCTGGTTGATATTAGCGAAAAAGCCCTGGCTGTTGCACGAAAGAACGCCGGGCGTTTGATTTCGCAGAAAGAAATGCCTCATTTTATTCAGTCAAATCTCTTTGAAAACGTGCTTCTGACATTCGACCTGATTGTTACGAATCCGCCGTATGTGCCTCATTCAGAAAGTCTGGGGCTTTTGAAGGACGGACGGAGCGAGCCTCTTCTGGCCCTTGACGGCGACGTGGATGAAGTGGGGGAGTCGAGCGGAACGAACGACGGACTTGCCCTGATTCGTCGTCTTGTGCCACAGTGCTACGCGCATTTGAACCGAAACGGCGGACTGATTATGGAGACAGGCGAATACAATGCTGAGGCTACGGCCGAACTTTTTAAGCAGGCGGGCTTTCGCAATGTTAAAATTGAGTACGACATGAACGAAATGATGCGCGATGTCGTGGGAGTGAAATAAATGACACCATTGGAAAAGTATTATAATAAATTCAAGGAAGATCACAGGCTCACAACCCGGCACGGAATCGTGGAATTTACGGTTTCGATGAAGCATATTCACGATTGCGTTGAACTTGTGCGTGCTGGCATTTCGACTTCGCTCAATGAACGGCGGGAAAATCCTCAGATAAAGATTCTCGATGTTGGTGCTGGAACAGGCCGTTATTCGGTGGCTTTAAGCCGAGAAGGTTTCGATGTAACGGCGGTGGAACTGGTTGCCCACAATCTGGAGATTTTACGGGGCAAGCACGAAAACGTAAAAAGCTGGCAGGGGGATGCCCGGGATTTGCATTTTTTGCCTGACGAAACATTTGATGTGACGCTTCTTTTTGGCCCCATGTACCATTTGCACTCTGACGAAGACAGGCTTTCGGCATTGAACGAAGCAAAACGAGTCACAAAAAAAGGCGGATTTATCCTCGTGGCTTATCTGATGAATGAATATGCGGTTTTAAGCTATTGTTTCCGCGAAGGAAAAATCAAAGAAGTGCTTGAAAAAGGCACTTTGACGGCAGATTTTCACACGATTACCAACATCAACGATGACTTGTACAGCTACACCCGCCTTGAAGACATGAGCCGGCTCAACGAAAAGGCAGGATTAGAACGAGTGAAAGTCTTTGCCCCGGACGGAGCGGCCGATTACATGAGGC
This sequence comes from uncultured Spirochaetaceae bacterium, assembly GCA_902785455.1. Lineage (GTDB taxonomy): Bacteria > Spirochaetota > Spirochaetia > Treponematales > Treponemataceae > Treponema_D. The sequence continues at coordinate 2,321 of CACZYY010000024.1, read as the reverse complement.
GTGAACTGAACGCGCTTGACGAAGAAAGTTTTGAGCATTTTATCGAATATCAGATGGCAGTGTGCGAGCGGCCGGATTTACTTGGAGCAAGCTCCCACACAGTGGATGTGCTTAGAAAAAGCAAATAATTCAGAAAATTATCAAGAAAGTGCCCGCACGAACGCGGTCAGAATACAGAGTGACAAAGCCTGCAATTCAACAATTAATCAAGAAAACGCCCACACGGATGTGGGCAAAAGCAAGTTGATCCGCAAGAATTTTAGACCGTAGAGCGGTCTAAAATTCTTGTCACGACAGGATGTCGATCATCTCCCGGAAGAAGTGATTTTCAATCCGTGCCTCGTTCATGAATTCCCCGAATGAGGCATATTTTTTGCCCATAAAACGTTCGCCGAAGACAATCAAATCGTTGCCCTTGTCGTCGCGATCGTAGGTGAGGTTGTAGTTTTTGCCATTGTAAGTGAATTCAAATTCCTTCTTTGTGTTTATCAGAAAAATCAAATCATCTTTTGTCATATAATCTCCTGTGAGCCGATGCGGTAAGGATTGGAGAGGCGCGAAGCGTTGCCGAAGGCAATGAAGCGGCAGCGGAACCACGCAAAGCCTGACCTGCCGCAAGGCAGGGAGCGCCCGCCTTTTCACTCTTAATTCCTCATTCCCAACTTTTGTACGATTTTTGCTGCGACTTTTTCTCCGTCCATTGCGGAGCTGCCGATTCCGCCTGAGTAGCCTGAGCCTTCGCCTGCTGGATAGAGATTTTTTATTCCGAGGCATTCAAGGCTTTCTTTGTCGCGCGTGATTCTCACTGGGGTGCTGGTTCGGGTTTCGCTTGCGATTAAAAGTGCGTCTTCGCTGATGAATCCGTGCATGTTTTTGTCGAAGTCTCGGAATCCCTGTTCAAGCCGCCTGCTGATTTCGGATGGAAGCCATTTGTCCAGCCTGCTTGGGACGACTCCCGGTTTGTAGCTTGTTTCGGGGAGTGTCGTTGAGTCTTTGTGACTTAAAAAGTCCGTGAGTTTTTGTGCCGGTGCGAACTGACCTTTTCCCTGGCGGAAAGTTTCTTCTTCGAGAGTCGTTCGCCAGTAAAGTCCTGCGAGGGCCGGGCAGCCTGCTTTTTGGGCCTGTTCCTGATATTCGGCCGGAATATCTTCCGGGCGGCGTTCAACTACGATTGCAGCGTCGCTCCACTGGCTGTTTCGGCCTGAGCTTGACATTCCGTTGATTACGATTTGATTTTCTGCTGTGGCGCATGGAACTACATATCCTCCCGGACACATGCAGAAACTGTAAACGCCGCGTTCTTCGACCTGAGTTGTGAGCCTGTATTCTGCTGCCTGCGGCATTGGCTTTCCGTGGAACTGGATTGAGTCGATGAGAACCCTCGGATGCTCAACGCGCACGCCAACTGCAAAAGTTTTTGCTTCAAGTGAAGATGGCGAGATTTTTGCAATCATTTTGTAAATATCGACTGCTGAATGACCTGTCGCAAGAATGACTGCATCGCCTGTGAGTGAAAATTCTTCGTTTGTGCGGAGATTTTTGAGATTCACGCCTTTTGCCGCCATTTCGACTCCGCTCAATGACCGTTCGACAATCAGATTTGTGCAGAGAGTGTCGAAATAGAATTCGCCGCCAAGTTCGATGATTTTTTTGCGCATTCCGCTGATGATTCCTGGGAGTTTGTCGGTGCCGATGTGAGGGTGTGCGTCGGTGAGGATTTTTTCGCTTGCCCCGAATTCTACGAAAATGCGGTAGATTTTGCCGATGTCCCCGCGTTTGTTGCTTCTGGTGTAGAGTTTTCCGTCTGAGAAAGTGCCTGCTCCGCCTTCACCGAAGCAGAAATTTGACTGGGCGTTGAGTTTTCCTTCGCTTTCGAGAACTGTGATGTCACCTTTGCGTTCGTCCGTGCAGCTTCCGCGTTCGATTATGACCGGCTTGATTCCGTCTTCGAGCAATCTGAATGCCGCGTAAAGACCTGCGGGACCAGAGCCGACTATGATTACAGTGTGCTTCCCGCCAGCCTTTTTCCAGACAGGAAGAGTTTCGCCGTCTCCGTTCGGCTCTTCACCGATGTAAATTTTGTATCGCAAGAGGATTTTGATTTGTCCGTGGCGTGCGTCGATTGATTTTTTTACGAAAACGCTCGTGACTTCTTCTTTTTTAAAAAAAATTCCTTTTTTGTCGAGAGCCTTGAAGATTTCTGCATTTATGAGAGCCTGATTCTTTTCGTCCTGTGGCTTAATTGTAATCGAAATGTCTGTCGTCATGATTTGATTATAGTAGCCTGAATGTTGAGTTTCAATATTTAGCTAGAGAAGTTC
>CACZYY010000023.1 GCA_902785455.1 uncultured Spirochaetaceae bacterium | reverse complement strand
CACCACTGACTTTTTCTGTATTTTCTGATATAATTAAAATGAAATGAAAATAACACCAGACTACACAGTAATTTATAATGATGATGACATTGTTGTTCTCAACAAACGAAGCGGGCTTTTGATTGCTGCCGACCGCTATGACGAAGACGCGCCGCGCCTTGACCTCGAAGCAGAAAAAGAATTCGGCAAATTGTTTGCTGTTCATCGAATCGACAAGGACACTTCCGGCTGCGTAATTTATGCCAAAAATCCGGAATCACACCGAAATCTCTCGATGCAGTTCGAAAATCGTGAGGTCACAAAAATTTATCACGCACTTGTTCTTGGGCATCCAATGTGGGAAACCAAAAAAGTTGATTCAAAATTGCTCGTAGATGGAGACGCACGCCACCGCACAGTTTTAAATCAGCGATACGGCAAAGTCGCAATCACAGATTTTAAGAACTTAGGGAATTGCGGCCCGTATTCCTGGGTCGAAGCCCGCCCTCATACAGGCCGCACGCACCAGATTCGCGCGCACTTGCAGTCACTTGGAATCTCAATTGTCTGTGATCCGCTTTATTCCGGCAATCAGCATCCAGTTATCCTTTCCGAAATCAAAAAACGATGGAACGGAAACGCTGATCAGGAACGGCCTCTTTTGAGTCGCCTCGCCCTTCACGCATACAAACTCACGCTCAAACATCCAAAATCAGGTGAAGAAATAACATTCACCGCTCCATATCCCAAGGACATGGATGCCACACGCAAGCAGCTTGCCTCAATCTTTGGTGTGGATCCGCTAGGGGCGCAGGCAGATAATTAAATTATGAAGAAGCTTCTTCTTTATTTTCTATTAGTTTTCATATTTTTAACTAGTGTATTTTCTCAGCAAGTAATAAAAGAAGATGATTATATAACTGTACTTGAGACAGATTTGGAGTCAATAAATCGCAAGAATACTGTTGAAGGAAAGCCTGTTCTTGATGAATCAATCTCTCGGCAAATAAAAGATAGGATTGAAGCAAATATAAAAAAATATACAAAATTTAAAATTATAGATACATCTTCATATCTAGCAAATTACTCCATTATTTCCTATGTTGATTATACAAATTCTAATTATATACTGTCTCTAAATATGATTTCTTTTTCAACAGGAGAAATTCTTTTTAATGTTCAATCAACTGGTAGAGAAACGCTGGAAGATATTTTTTCATCATCGCCATCTGCTATTGATGAGGTTACTCTGTTATTTTGCAAACAGTTAAAAATAGAAATATCAGAAAAAAACAATAAACAAAAACAAGAAAAAGAAAAAAAACAAAAATCTGAAAAAAAATCTACATCTTTTTCCCTCTATGTCGAGCCACTTTGTGGAATGAAATGGGGGCAGATAAACGAGTATGTCTTTTATAACAATTCATATTTTTCCAGAGACAAACTGAGCGAATTAAATTGGGAAATCAAGCCCGAAAAATATTTGGGAGCCAAAATTTCCGGCGGCTGGAAGAATGTTTTTTTAGAAACAGGAATTAAAATCGGAGTTCCGGAAAGAACCGGCAACATGCTGGATTCGGACTGGCAGAATATCATTGTGCCTGAAGAAAATGGCGGCAACAAGTACAAAACGAATTATTCCAAAAGCAAGAATTTTCTAAAAGAAGATATCGAGTTTTCTATTAAGGCTGGATATTCTTTCCGGGTTCGTGAAATTTTCAAAATCAAACCTGCACTTGCTTTCGACTATCAGAGAGTCAAATTCTTAGGAAAGGATGGAACGGCGTGGTATGGGAAATCTGTCGGGAACACAGGCGGAGCTCCATACTACCACTACAGTGATACGTTGCATCAGACGATAAAAGACTTTTCTGGCCAGGATGTTATTGAGTATAAACGAGTTTCTGATTATTTATGGCTTGGAAGTGATTTTTCCGTTAATTTGCCATTAAACTTTGAGGTAAATACAGGGTTTTTCTTTGCGCCTTATGTCTATTCCGTATCTTTTGACAAACATTTCTTGAAATCTGTAGATTATGCTGATTTGACGCCCGGTTATTTTGCCGCTTTCAAGTGGAATTTCGGATTAACATACACTATTGCTGAACGACATTCTTTCTTGTTCAATGCAAATTATTTTTTTATGCGTGTTCTTCGCGGTAAAGATTATGCTAAAAGCAGCTCAAAAGATTCATACGATCTTTCCAATGGATACGAAGGCGGGGCCGGCGGAAGATGGTTTGACCTTTCACTTTCTTATCGCCTTAAAATCTTATAGTTTTATTTTGACACTTTTGACAAAAATGTCAAAATGCGCTACACTGTCAGAATGAACAATCTCGTAGCATTGTGCGCAGTTGGCGCAGAAAAAATTTTAGGTAACGAAATCAAACTTCTTGGTTACAAACTTGCAGGAAACGCGCCAGGACGTGTTTTTTTTACTGGTGACGACGATGCGCTTTTCCGCTCAAACCTCTGCCTCCGCACAGCTGACCGTGTTTATCTTGAAATGGCCCGCTATCATGCCGAAGACTTTGACCAGCTTTTTGACGGCGTTTATCAGGTTGCATGGCAGGATTTCCTCAAAAAAGACTCAAAAGTTGTCGTCGATAAAGTCCGCACCTACAAATCCCGCTTGAATTCAGAACATGCCGTTCAGGGAATCGTCCAGAAGGCAATTTACAAAAAACTCGGTGATGTATGGCGCATGTCAAGTTTGCCGGAAAGCGGTGAGCAGAGCGACATCCGTGTTTTCATCACAGAAGATGAGGCTCAGATCTGCCTTGATTTGAGCGGCCTTCCGCTTCACAAACGCGGCTATCGAACAGACGGCGGAGTTGCCCCTTTGCGAGAGACAACGGCAAGCGTAATGCTCCAGCTCATGCTCTGGCGGCGAAAAACTCCTTTGCACGATCCTTTCTGCGGTTCAGGCACTTTGCCAATCGAAGCCTGCCTTTATGCTCACAACGTAGCTCCGGGCTTTGGCCGCCGATTCGCTCTGGAAAATCTTCCTATTTTTAACGCAAACCGTGCGCACGAAATCAAATGTGCCGAAGCCGAAAAAATCCGCACTGACGTTGAGTGCCGCATCACAGGCACGGACATCGACCCTAGCGCAATCCAGCGCGCAAGAACAAACGCTGAGCACGCATGTGTCATGGCAGGTCGTGCGCTTCAGATGATTGGAAGCGATGCCCGGATTGAACGCCCGGATTTTGACATTTCGGATTTCAAAGATCTTCACGCACCTTACGAAAAGGGTCTCATCATCTGCAATCCGCCTTATGGCGAGCGTCTTGGCGAAGAAGAGCAGGCAAAAGAGCTTTATCGAAGCATGTCGTCGCTTTTCACGGATTTCCCGGGCTGGGAAATCGGCGTAATCACATCGAACAAGCATTTCCAGGAATGTATCGCGCATTACGCAAGCACTCTCAAAGATCTTAAAGCAGGCAACCTCGATACTACTTTCTACATGTACAACGGAACAGAAAAAGAAAAGAAAGGTCGAGCGGGAAATGGTTCGTTTACTGAGCGAAATCGAAGTAACGAATGGAACCGAAAGCCGGCCCGCAACAAGTTCAACTCTAACCGAGGCAAAAAAGAATGGCGATAGTCGTTGAGCATGACAAACGAAAGCACGAAATCCTCGAAAAATCGCTGGAACTTTTTACCCGCGAAGGCTACGACGATGTGACATTCCAGAAAATCGCCGATGCCTGCGGAATTACGCGCACCACGCTCTACATCTACTTCAAGAACAAAAAAGAAATCTTCACCTGGAGCATCAAACAGATGACCGGGGAGCTTGAAGTAAAACTCATGGAAATCTTGGCCGACAAAAGCCTGACTGCCGAAGAGTGCCTTCGCCGAATCATGTACTGGGTCATCGGAACCTGCGAGCAAAACCGCCCGCTTTTCAATGTCCTTTTGATTTATCTCATAAATTTGCAAAAAACCGGCGTTAGTGCCGAAGAACGGGTCAACCGCCGTGTAATCCGAATCAAGCACCTTCTGAGCATGATAATCATCGAAGGCCAGAAACGCGGCGAATTCAAAAAAATGCCGGTCAAAACCGTAAACAACATGCTCTACTCGCTCGTAGAATCCGCAATATTCGAAATCGCCGTAATCAACAAAAAAGATGTCAGTGATGTCCGGGCCAGTATTGATTTAGTGATTCAAGGGTTGTCAAAATAGGGCGCATCCGCCTGCCTCTGGCAGACGGTCGGGTGTTCTGCCCTTCGCTAACGCTCATAGCCTACGGCTACTTCGGGGCTACATACCCTTGCGCATGGCTGCGGGTACCACGGAAAAATCTTAAATTTTTCCGAGACTCACCTAGGAAGCTGTCTCACAGCTTCCTTCGCCTGTCGGCGACCGGCTCACTACCTTGCGCATTTTTTCTCTTTCTTTTTCCAAGAAATTCCATTATCTTTATAGAAGAAAATCTTCGCCGTGCTTGGAATTGCACGGCAAACAGGAGTAAATTATGACAAAAGAACAGGAAGCTACCGTAAAGGAAGCACTAGATATGTTCCGCCCGCAGCTTCAGGCCGATGGCGGCGATATGGAATTCGTTTCAATCGACGAGCAGAACCGCGTTCACTTGCGTCTCACAGGTGCCTGTGGCTCTTGCCCAATGGCGCTCATGACCCTCAAAATGGGCGTAGAGCGTTACCTCAAGGACGCATGCCCGGAAGTCAGCGAAGTCGTTCAGGAACAGTAAGGAAGTAACGCCGTTAACGCGGTGTTTTTATAGGAGGCTCATAATGGTTTACGAATACATCAATTTTCCAGACGGAACGGAAGTTGTGCATACTCAGATTCTAAACGAAGATAAAAATCCTACCGTTGAAGTCCATTTTGAGCGTCCTACATCTAATGGTTTCGATTCAGCAAGATGCGAATTGCCGAGTTACAAATGGCTTTTTAATGAAGGTTATTCAGAAGAAGAGCTTTCATTTTTTAATGAATTCTTGCATCACAACGCACATTTGATTTTCCGTTTCGCAAAATCTGGAGGAATCTGTGCCTAACCTTTTTGCGATCAAAGGCTACCAAATTTATTTTTGGTCGAATGAAAATAATGAACCAATTCATGTCCACATCAACGAAGGTCAACCAATGCCGAATGCAACAAAAGTTTGGCTGACTTCAAAAGGTGGGTGCGTTGTAGCTCATAATAAAAGCCAGATTCCACAAAACAAACTGAATGATTTGCTTGAAGCAATTCAGGCCCAGTTTTTCTTAATTTGTGCAAAATGGAAAGAACATTTTAAAGTTGATAAAATCGAATTCTATTGTTAATGACTAATCCATTTCTTCCAGTTTCAAAACAAGACCTTCTCGATCGCGGTATAGACGAGCCTGACTTTGTTTTTGTGTCAGGTGACGCTTATGTTGACCATGCTTCTTTTGCCTCGGCTCTTCTGGGGCGACTTCTCGAAGCGAACGGCTACAGCGTGGCGATTCTGCCTCAGCCGGACTGGAAGAATGTCGAAGAATTCCGCAAGTTCGGGCGTCCAAAACTTGGATTTTTGGTCAGTGCTGGAGCCATGGACAGCATGGTCTCAAACTACACCGCCAACAACAAGCCCCGAAGCGAAGACGTTTATGCTCACGGCGGAGTCGCGGGCCACAGGCCTGACAGGGCTTTAATCACTTACATTTCAAAAATCCGTGAAGCCTACAAGGGCGTGAATATCCTTATCGGCGGAATCGAAGCAAGTTTGCGCCGCACCAGCCACTACGATTACTGGTCAAACACCGTGCGTCGTTCGATTCTCCTTGATTCAAAGGCTGATTTGCTCATGTACGGCATGGGCGAGCACTCAATCCTTGAAATCGCGGCCAAACTCCGCCAGGGAATCCCTGCCAAAGCCATTCGCGGTGTGCGCGGAACAGTCTGGTATACGAGCAAGGCCGAAGAACTGCCAGAACACGTGAACTGGAACGAGCGCAATCCCAAAAAAGCCGCAATCATGCTCCCTTCTTACGCCGAAATCTCCAAAAACACACCGGAATGCAAGAGGCTCTTTGCCGAAAGCTATCTCGTCCAGGAGCAGAACACTGACGCGATTAACGGCCACGTCTTGATTGAGCCGGTTGATGCCCGCTTTATTGTGCAGGAACCGGCCGCCCTCCCCCTCACCACTCAGGAATTCGATGCGATTTACGAGCTTCCTTTTACACGAAGATGGCATCCCATGTACGACACGCCGGCCGAAAACGGAAAAACAGGCATTCCCGCGCTCTCCGAAGTTCAGTTCAGTCTCGTAAGCTCACGCGGATGTTTTGGAGCCTGCTCATTCTGTGCGATTACATTTCATCAGGGCAGGCGCATTCAGGCACGGAGCCACGAAAGCCTCATAAAAGAAGCCAAAGTAATTACCGAAAACCCGGATTTCAAAGGCTATATCCACGATGTGGGAGGTCCCACCGCAAATTTCCGCCACGATGCATGTAAATTCCAGAAAGAACGGGGTGCCTGCCCCAACAAAGACTGCATGGGAACAAACCCGTGCAAGAACGTGAACGTCGATCACACGGAATATGTGGAGCTTCTGCGCAAACTGCGCGCGCTTCCGAAAGTCAAAAAAGTCTTTATCCGCTCAGGAATCCGATTCGACTACCTGATGATGGACAAGGACAAAACATTCTTCAAGGAACTGGTGGAGCATCACATTTCAGGCCAGCTCAAAGTCGCGCCTGAGCATGTTTCAAACAAACTTTTACGCCTCATGCGAAAGAGCAGCCACGAGCTTTACGAAAAATTTGCCGAAGAGTATGCCGAATGGAACAAAAAACTCGGCAAAAAACAATATCTCGTACCCTACTACATCTGCTCGCATCCAGGAGCAGGCCTTGCCGAAGCAATTGAAGTCGCACTTTATCTCAAAAAGACAGGATTCGTCCCAGACCAGGTTCAGGATTTCTACCCTACTCCGGGAAGCCTTTCAACCTGCATGTACTGGACGGGCCTCAACCCGCGCAACCGCCTGGAAAACGGTGAATTTGAAGAAGTCTACGTAGCCCGTGGAGCACACGAACGCCGCTTACAGAGAGCCTTGCTCCAGTTCAATCGCCGGGAAAACTGGCCGCTGGTAAAGGAAGCCCTCGAAAAAGCCGGAAGAAGAGATTTGATTAAGGTTTTGATGAAGTAATGCGGTAGCGAAGCCGGACCGCCCTATTTTGTCACATTTTTAAGCCATTTACCGCTTTTTACACGGATTGCACCGCACAAAGTCTTTAAAATCTGCTCGGTTTCAAAGCAAAGCATGATTGTCCACGCCGGGCTTTGCCACACGAAGGTTGCCAGGCAGGCAAGCGGGATTGCAATCAGCCACATCCAGCCGTTGTCTATCAGTGAGGCAAAGATTGTGTCGCCGCCCGCACGGCAAATTCCTACGATAATCAGCATGTTAAAGGCCCGGCTCGGATACATGCACATGAGGACAATCATCATTGACTGAGAAATCGCGATGATATGAGGCTCCACGTTGAAAATGAACGGCAAAAGCCTTGAAAGCGGGAACAAAAGAATGCCGATAATCGCGCCCATGAGCGGCATGAACCAGCAGAATCGGTGAGCGTAGGCCCTTGCGCCTTCTTCGTCCTTTGCGCCGATTTTTTTGCCGAGAATGATTGATGCCGCGCTTCCCATTCCGATGAAAAAGACCCAGGTGAGCTGGTTCACGGTGTTCATGATGCTGAACGCCGCAAAAGAATCTGTGCCTGAGTGCGAGAAAATTGAATTCTGTGTGGTGATTCCCAGCCCCCATAAAGATTCGGAAAGCAAAACCGGGATTCCGACTTTGACAAGTTTGAGCAAAAACGCCCGGTCGAAGCCCAAAAGCTCGTGGATTTTGCCCATTGCCTCGTATTTTTTAACGCTCGCAACAAAAATCGTGATTATCATTTCTATTGCGCGGGAAATTACCGTTGCCAGAGCTGCACCTCGAACGCCCATTCGCGGGATTGAAAGCGGAGCAAAGCCGAAAATCAAAAGATAATTGAGGGAAATGTTCGTTACAAAGGAAACTGCGGTCGTTACCATGGGCAGGATGACCCGCTCAGTGCTTCTGAATGTCATCTGGCACGAAAAACAAATCGCGAACAATGGATAACAGAGCGAGACAAGTCTGAGATACTGGACGCCCTCGTTTATTACGGCTTCGTCGTTTGTGTAAAGACGGAGAATTTTGTCCGGAATCATAGACCCGCCCGCCAGAAAAATCAGCGAAAAGCCGAAGCAAAGCGTGAGCATGATGCCAAAAGTCTTTCGTATTCCCTTAAAATCCTGCGCTCCCCAGAACTGCGAGATAAAAATTGCACAGCCCGAAGAAACGCCGAATGTGACCATGTTGAGCAGGAAGAAAATCTGATTTCCCAGACCGACGCTCGCAATCGCCACCGAACCAAGCCGCCCGACCATGACGGTATCAATCATGTTCACGAAAGTCTGCAAAAGATTCTGCAAGATTATCGGGATCGCAATCGAGAAAAGTGTTTTGTAAAAACCGCCAAGAAGCTGCTTATTTGTCATGATTTTTAAATTCCTCACAGAGTTAAAGAGGGCACAGAGAGTCTGTTGTATAAGAAATTTAATACCTCAATCAAGTTAGCAGTGAAAACAAGATTGAGGTATAAAGTTTTGTTTTGCAAAAAATCTCTCTGTGGACTATGTGCCCTCTGTGAGAAATCCTAGTTACGGAATGAGTGGATTGGTGCCGGGATACGGCCGCCTCGGTTGATGAAGTCTGCGCAGCTGAACTTGCTTACTGGCATTACAGGGCAGCCGCCAAGCAATCCGCCGAACTCAATCCATTCGCCTGCTTTTTTACCAGGTGCCGGAATCAGGCGGACTGCGGTTGTCTTGTTGTTGACCATACCGATTGCAAATTCGTCTGCCATGATGCCGGAGATTGTTGTTGCAGGTGTGTCGCCAGGGATTGCAATCATGTCTAAGCCGACAGAGCAGACTGTTGTCATTGCCTCAAGCTTTTCGAGACAGATTGAGCCTTGTTTGACTGCGTTAATCATGCCTTCGTCTTCTGAAACAGGAATAAATGCGCCAGAAAGACCGCCAACGCTTGTTGAAGCCATTACGCCGCCTTTTTTGACCATATCTGTGAGCATTGCGAGTGCCGCCGTAGTGCCCGGGCAGCCGGCTCCTTCAAGACCGATTTCTTCGAGGATGCGGGCAACTGAGTCGCCTACAGCCGGAGTTGGGGCAAGTGAAAGATCGAGGATACCGAAGTTGACGCCCAGACGGTTTGCGGCCTCTGTTCCTACGAGCTGACCCAAGCGGGTGATTTTGAAAGCCATCTTTTTGATGCCTTCTGCAAGCTCGTTAATCGGGCGGCCTTTGTATTCGCGGGCTGCGGCAAGGATTACGCCAGGACCTGAAACACCGACGTTGATTACGCTGTCAGCTTCTCCCGGTCCGTGGAATGCGCCTGCCATGAAAGGATTGTCTTCGGGGGCGTTACAGAACACGACGAGCTTTGAGCAGCCGTTTACTGCACAGTTAGCGCTTGCTTCGGAAGTTTTTTTGATGGTTTCGCCCATGAGTTTTACGGCGTCCATGTTGATTCCAGATTTTGTTGAGCCTACGTTTACGCTGGAGCATACGAAATCAGTTGTTGCAAGTGCTTCCGGGATTGAATCAATCAGGATTCGGTCTGCAGGAGTAATTCCTTTTTGAACCAGAGCCGAGAATCCGCCGATGAAGTTGATTCCAAGCTCGTGGGCACATTTGTCCAAAGTTTTGCAATATTCGACATAAGACTTTGCCTCGCTGGCCCCCGCTACAAGCGCGATTGGCGTGACGGAAATTCGTTTGTTGATGATAGGAACGCCCAGCTCTTTTTCAATATCCTGACCGACCTTAACAAGGTTGCCGGCTTTTCGCATGATTTTGTCGTAAATCCGCTGATTTGCTTTTTTGGAATCAGAATCAGCACAATCCAAAAGGGAAATTCCCATTGTGATACAGCGCACGTCGAGTTTGTGGCGCAAAAACATATTAACAGTTTCTTGAATTTCAACAGGGGTAAAGAGCATAGTATCCTCCGGCACATATAATAGTATAAATCAGCGTATTATTCAAATAGATGTCGTTTTTTTCTATTGTGAACGGGAAAGTCTGCTCTTATTATAATATTGTAAAATTTAAATTTGAGAGGTATCTTTATGGCTTCAAATACTCTTCCAGCAAATAAAACTTCGGGATTTGATTCACTCCCAATTGCAGTCCAGATGATTATCGGAATTGCAATCCTTTTGCTCATCGCTGCTGTGGGATTCGCTGTATTCTTTGCAGTTGATATTCTTCTTCTTGATTTTGACCCAATCGGTAAACTTGCAAGCGCAATCTTCGGAAAATAAAATTCCGCATTTTCATTATAATCTGAATTTTTAAGCCGTATCTTCATGCAGGATGCGGCTTTTTTTGTCTTTATAAAGAATTATACGTGTATTTTTCAAAAAAAATCTAAAAAAACTTAAAATTTTTTGCAAATTTCGCTTAAGTAAATTTTTCAAACTCCGAAATTATAACTGTAGGGCACAAACTCCAATGGGTGGGCGCCTAACAAAAAAGGCAACAGGTTTCAGAACGAAGACCTGTCGTTAAAAACCAGATAGTGATATAAGGAGATAAACTATGGTTATTAATCACAACATGAGTGCAATGTTTGCACAGCGTTCAACAGGTCTCACAGAGTTGAATAACACCAAGAACATGGAAAAACTTTCATCAGGTATGAAAATTAACCGTGCTGGTGATGACGCTTCTGGACTTGCTGTTTCTGAGAAAATGAGAGCTCAGATTCGTGGTATGAACAAAGCTTCTGAGAACGCTCAGAATGCTATTTCATTCATCCAGACAACTGAAGGCTACCTCCAGGAAACAACTGACATCGTTCAGCGCATCCGTGAGCTTGCTGTTCAGTCTTCAAACGGTATCTATACAGACGAAGACCGAATGCAGATTCAGGTTGAGGTTTCAGCTCTTATCGCTGAGGTTGACCGCATCGCTTCTCAGGCTCAGTTCAACGGCATGAACCTCTTGACAGGACGCTTCGCTCGCTCAACAGGTGAGAACTCAGTTACAGCTTCAATGTGGTTCCACGTTGGTGCAAACATGGATCAGCGCATCCAGGCTTACATTGGTACAATGACAGCTGGTGCTCTCGGTCTCCGCAATGTTGGTAATGAGCAGATTATGTCTCTCGAGACTCCAGATGAAGCTAACCGCGCAATCGGTACTTTGGACGAAGCTCTCAAAAAGATTAACAAACAGCGTGCAGACCTCGGTGCTTACCAGAACCGCCTCGAGAAAACAGTAGTTGGTCTCGACATCGGTGCTGAGAACCTCCAGGCTTCTGAGTCACGCATCCGTGATACTGATATGGCTAAGGAAATGGTAGACTTCACAAAGAACCAGGTCCTCCAGCAGGCAGGAACAGCTATGATCGCTCAGGCAAACCAGCAGTCACAGTCTGTATTGAGCTTGCTCCGCTAAGCCTAATAGCTGCAAAAAACAGCAGATACCGCTCTCAATCGAGGGCGGTTTTTTATTTTAAATAGAAAAATGCTGAAAGACAAAAAAATATCCTTAATGGTCGATACTAGGATCGAACTAGTGACATCTACCGTGTGAAGGTAGCGCTCTACCACTGAGCTAATCGACCATTAAGGATACTTGCAAAAAATCCTGCCGTGTGAAGGTAGGGAGCCGGTCGCCGAAGGCGAAAAAACTTGTGAGACAAGTTTTTAGGCGAGTCTCGGAGAGAGCTGTGCTCGAACCGCGGAAGGGAGCCGGTCGCCGAAGGCGAAAAAACTCGTGAGACGAGTTATTAGGCGTGTCTCGGGGAGAGCTGTGCTCGAACCGCGGAAGCGCTCTACCACGCCAAAATCATAGATTTTGACGAGACTCACTAAAATCGCACCTCGTGCGATTTTGCCCTGCAAGGCAGTGCCGTTCGCTATGAGCTAATCGACCATTAAGGATACTTGATAAAATAATATTATAAAAATCATTCTTGGATGTCAAATAAAATCGAACGAATGAAGCGATGTCGCGATTCGTAACTGCTAATTCAAGAATCCCATTGCGTCAAGAATTATTGAGCTGGCCACGGTTGCTGCTGTCTCTGTTCGGAGAACACGGGTTCCCATTGAACAGAGTGAAAATCCGGCTTTTTCAAGCAAGTCTCTCTCCCGCTCCGTCCAACCGCGTTCCGAACCAATTGCCGCAATAACAGAATGCGCACCTTCATGCATCAAAAAGTCATGCAGGCTTCCACTTGCCCGCCGGTTATCCAAAGCAATTTTCGAAGACAATTCCCATTCCGTACTATTCGATATCAATTCGTCGAGTGATTTTGCCACTTCAAGAACTGGAACATGAGTGCTTGCTGCCTGAGCAGTGCCGTCCAAAAGCATCTGATATGCACTTCCGTCGCTAACAACATTCGATTCAAGGTATGATTTTTCGGTCAAATCCGTGCCGCAGAGAATTACTTTTTGTACGCCAAGCCCTGCCACGTCTCGCAAAAGCCTGCGAAGCTGAATCGGGCGCGGAAATCCGATAATCAGCGTGAGAGGATATAGTTTTTTACCGGCTGATTTCGGCTCAAAAGAGAAAGAAATTTCGCCGTCCTCGGAAATTTTTGTAATTGTGGCAATGCCTGCTGCCCCGCCTATTATTCCTGCGTCAAAAGTGTCGCCTTCTTTTTTGTGAAGAACTTTGATTATATGTTTTGCACGCTCGTCATTTTTTTTGAGAGAATTCTTAATTTCTTCTGAATTAAAAAGGCAGATATTCATGTATTTTTCCTTGTTTTGTTGTAAAATGAATTATACTATTTATTATAGAATTAGGTAACTATGAAAATTTTGCTTAAAACTGTTCTTGCGTTTGCCCTTGTATTGTTTACTTCGTGCAACAACATAATGGATCAGGTGAAAGAGCCTCAAAAAACTTTTGAACCTGACACAGGGTATAGCGGAAAGTTAATAGAAGCTGCAAGAAATTGCACGGCTGAATACAACCCCTCCTCTTCTCCAAATATAATCGAAGTTCCTGTCGATGCGTTTCAAATGGAAATTTCAGGGCTGAAAAATGGGCAAAAAATCTGGTTCACTAAGACAAATCCTACAAAGATTGCTATTTCTGCTAAATATACGCGTTATATCAGCTCAGTAAAAAATATTTCACTTTCAGAAAGTAGGGCATCAAGAGAAGCTGTTGATTTGAGTCCTTCATTCTCATGTGTAAGCCTCGATCTTAATGCAAATCTGCCGTCTATTGAACAATTCCCGGAACGAGCGGCGGATAACGGTTCCGAAAATCAAGTGTCAAAAATTATACCGGTTGTAAATGAAACCACAAAAAAAATTTACGTTGATAAGGATAATGACATAAAACAATTTGAAGAAAAAATTGCCACTCTCAGGGCCGTGGGCGAAAATTGTTATGTTTGGGTTGTCGGTGATAAAAACGACACCACTTATTGGACTGAAGGTGACTTTGTAAAAACTACACAGAAAGTCAATTCAGAAATTGTGCAGAAAATCGCAGGATGTTTTGACAAAGTTTATCCAATGGTAAAAAAGGTTTTCGGAGATGAATCAGACCAGCTTCTTTATCGCGGATGGACGGTTAATATGGATGAATACAGCGACACAGGAACAAAGGTCAACATTGTAATTCATGATATTGGTGGGGATGGCAAAACCTTAACAAATGGCATGCTTGGATACTTCCATTCAAAAGATTTTTATCATCAATACACGATAGGTGTAACCCCATATTCAAATTCTGGTAAGTATATTTATATTGATGCGTATTATTCAGCTAATGAGACGTGTACGGTTCTTTCGACTCTTGCGCATGAATTTCAGCACATGATTGATTTTAACACAAAAACGATATCTACGTTCAATTCAACGCGAGTTACTTCTTCAACCTGGTACAATGAAATGAAATCAATGCTTTGTGAAGATATAATGAAAGATTACTTCAAAAAGCTTTATCCAGAAGATTTTACCGATGAAGATACTCCATGGCAGCGGCTTCCTCTGTTCTGTCGCAATTATTATGCGGTTGGGCTCGAATATAAAACTGGCGGAAACAATGTATATTATTCCTATGCAAATAACTACGCTTTCGGGGCTTGGGCGGCACGCAATTATGGCGGAATTTCCTTCATCAATCGGCTTTCAACAAACGCTTCCGTAAATATTGAGTCAATTCAAGATGCAGCTGGAGTTTCAATCACTGGAATGCTGAGAGATTACACCGCAGCTTGTGTCATTCAAAAAGAAGATTATGGATTCAACAAAAAAGTTACGCAGGATGATTCAGATTTGCGAGAAAAATTTATTTGCGATGATTATGATTATCCGCTTGATGCGATTGACTTATGGAATCTAAAATCACTTTTACCAAATTATTATTGGAAAATAAAATCAGAAACAATAAAACCACAAACAAGTTCCTATTATTCATTCGATGGTCCGGTTTGCTATACATATAACACACAGCAGGATTTGCGTCCCTATGGAATTGGTCTTGTGAATGTTGGAACGGTAAGTTCTGCAACTGAAGATGAAACAACAGTCACGTTAAATTTCAATACTGAGAACATTGATAACGCACAAAGAACTTATATCATAATCGAATAAGCAGGAATTAGAACTTTTGTTGCAGGCAAATCGACAAAACCGCAACATCTGCACTTATCGACAAAGATTGCACATTTCATTAAAATTACCTTCATAAAAAATCTTGGAGGAATAAGATGAAAATGGTAAAAAGCATTGCGGCACTTTCTGTCGTTGCATTATCTTTAATCAGCTGTGGCTCAAAAAGCGCGGCTATCAAACTCGGCTCAATCGGCCCGCTCTCTGGTCCTTACGCTGTTTATGGCGGTGACTGTAAAAACGGTATTGAACTTGCAGTAAACGAAATCAATGCTGCAGGCGGAGTCAACGGTCAGAAACTCGAACTCATTGCTGAGGATGATGAAGGTGCTGCAGAAAAATCAGTTTCTGCTTATAAAAAGCTTGTTACAAAAGACGGCGTAAAATTTATCTTCGGTTCACTCACATCAGGTTGTGCAATCGCAATCAGTCCGCTCGCTCAGGCTCAGAAAGTAATTCAGATTGCCCCAGCTGCAACAGCTCCAAAACTCACAGAAGCCGGAAATTTCGTATTCCGCACTTGCTATGATGACCCGTTCCAGGGTGTTGTCGGCGGTAAATTCGCAGCAACAAACTTGGGTGCAAAAACAGCAGCTATTCTCTACGATATTTCAAATGACTATTCAGTTGGTCTCACAGAGAATTTCAAAGCAGCTTTCGAGTCAAATGGCGGTTCACTCGTATCAATCGAGACATACTCAACCGGCGACAAAGACTTCAACGCTCAGCTCACAAAAATCAAGAACGCAAACCCGGATGTAGTTTACCTCCCGGATTACTACTCAACAGTCGCTCTCATCGTAAAACAGCTCCGTGCTCAGGGAATCAACACACCAATCGTTGGTGCTGACGGCTGGGACGGACTTACAGAAAATGCCGGCGATGAAGTTCTCAACGGATTCTACTCAAATCACTACGCAGCAGACTCAACAGAGCCAAAAGTTCAGAATTTCGTAACAAACTACAAGGCAAAATACAGCCTTACACCAACAGCTTTCGCAGCTTTGGGCTATGACTCAGTTTACATGCTTAAAGACGCAATCCTCAAAGCTGGCAAAACAGACAGCGAATCAGTTCGCGCAGCTCTCGAAGCTACAGACGGTGACTACGTTACAGGCCACCTCACATTCAACGAAAAGCACAACCCGGTTAAGGGTGCAGTTATCGTTGAGCTTGTAAAAGGTTCAGACGGAAAACTCACAACCGTTTATAATACAACTGTAAATCCGTAATAAGCTTAAATAAAAACAGGCTCGCAGCGAGCAAGTTCAAGCGACTTTTTGTCGGAGTCCTGCTTCCGCCTGTTTTTGCTCAACCAGATAACAAATAGCAGTTGTCTTCTTTTTGCACAAAATGCCCGCAATGATGTGGAACGGGGTGCCCCGTGACTGTATTGCGGGCGTTTTTATTTTAAAATATAATAGAAGGGATTGAAAAAATATCACTTCGTTGGAGAACACATTGAACTCGACTTCTATTTTTATTCAGCAGTTCGTGAACGGTCTTTCACTCGGAAGCATTTACGCACTGATTGCGCTTGGCTACACCATGGTTTACGGAATCGTCAAGCTGATTAACTTTGCACACGGCGATGTAATGATGATTGGAGCCTACGCTGGCTATTTCGTGCTCACGGCTATGGGTACAACCGCACTCGGAATGAGCCTTGCATTTGTTGCGGCCATGGTCACTTGTGCGCTTTTGATTATTTTGATTGAGCGCGTTGCATACCGTCCGCTCCGCTCTGCCCCACGCCTCAACTCTCTTATCACGGCAATCGCAATCGAGCTTATTTTGCAGAATCTCATGCGAGTTCTTCCTTTTGTCGGTCCAAATCCTCGCCAGTATCCTACGATGGCAACGGTCAACTTCAACTGGGGACTTGTCTCAATTTCGAACATTCAGGTAGTCGTAATCGTTTTGAGTGCGGCCCTCATGATTATTCTCAATTATATAGTAAATTACACAAAAGTCGGAAAGGCGATGAAGGCCGTTTCCTTCGACATGGGTGCTTCAAGCCTCATGGGAATCAACGTAAACCGAATCATCACGCTCACATTCGTAATCGGTTCGGTTCTCGCTGGTGCTGGTGGCGTTCTTTATGCAACAGCTTATCCGCAGATTGACCCGATGATGGGCTATATTCCGGGTCTCAAAGCATTCGTTGCGGCCGTTCTTGGCGGAATCGGTTCAATTCCGGGTGCAATGGTCGGTGGCATGATTCTTGGCATCGCGGAAACAATGGTAAAAGCCTACTTCCCTGCCCCACAGTACGCCGACGCAATTTCATATTGTATCCTGATTCTGATTTTGCTGGTTAAACCGGCAGGCCTTCTGGGTAAAAAAATGAGGGTTAAGGTTTAGGCGCGAATCAACTGGCTACGGGCTTTTCGGGGTTCCGCTTCCGCTTCATTACCGCGTCGGTTTCGACTCCGCTCAACCAGCGCGGTAACGGCTTCGCCGCCCCTACAATCCCGCGCGTGCATTTTTCTAATATAAAGGAGATTTTTTGCTTTGAAAAACATACAGACCCGAAACACTTTGATTCTAACGGGAATTGCGGCTTTTGCGATTTTCGTGCCCTTTTTGCTGATCCGTGCAAATCTTATCAACGCGTACACAGCTTATGTCATTACTTTGGCGGGAGTCAACGCTATTATGGCTATTTCCGTCAATGTCGTAAGCGGAATTACAGGCCAGCTCACGCTTGGACAGTGTGCGTTTGAGGCAGTCGGTGCTTACATGACGATGATTCTGGCTCAGGATGCAGGTATTCCTCTTCCGCTCGCTATGATTATCGCACCGCTTGTTGCGGCTTTTTTGGGATTCTTGATTGGCTTCCCTACCCTCAAACTTGAAGGCGACTATCTTGCAATCGTAACGCTTGCTTTCGGTGAAATTATCCGCGTCGTTCTGGTCAATCTCAAAGGAATAACAGGCGGTCCGAACGGAAAGAGTTTTAAATTCTCCTTCCTGCGAGACAGCCTTGACTGGGGTCCAAGCCTTTCTTACCTGGTAATCATCGGGGCACTCGTTCTGATTATCGTCTTCTTGCAGAACTTCCTGCGTTCAAGCTACGGCCGGGCAATCATGGCAGTCCGCGAAGACGAAATCGCCGCAAATTCAAACGGCGTCAGCGTTTTCAAATACAAAATGATTGGCTTTGTTGCAGGTGCATTCATCGGCGGTATCGGTGGCGCACTCTACGCTCCGTTTATCGGTCTTATCAAGCCGGAGCTTGCTTCTTTCAACAACTCAATCAACGCGCTTATTTTCGTAGTTTTGGGCGGCATGGGAAGTATCACAGGTTCAGTTATCGCGGCATTCGTACTCACTTACATGCAGGAATTCTTGCGCTTCATGCAGAACTACCGCCTGCTTTTGTACCCGGTAATTTTGATTCTCGTAATGCTCTTCCGACCGCAGGGCTTGCTGGGCATGAAGGAACTTTCTTTCATCAAATGCTGGGACGGACTTCCGGGGCTTATTAAAAAAATCAAGGCAAAAAAACTTGCAAAAGCTGAAACAAACGAAGGAGGTGCAAAATGAGCGAAAACAGACCAATTTTAACCGCTTCCGACATTTCGATTGTATTCGGCGGATTGCGTGCCGTCAGTGATTTGAACATGGAGCTGACAAAAGGAGAGCTTGTTGGCTTAATCGGTCCGAACGGAGCCGGCAAAACAACTGTCTTCAACATGCTTTCAGGCGTTTACACACCAACCAGCGGCCAGATTACCTACACTGACAAAAAGAACCGGATTCACATCGTAAACAAAATGTCACCGGCTCAGCTCAACAAAATCGGAATCGCGCGAACTTTCCAGAATATCCGTCTTTTCGGAAATCTTACTGTAGCTGACAATGTTCGTATCGCAATGCACGCCCAGCGAAAGGCAAATCCGCTTCACATTCTCTTCCGAACGCCAAAATTCCGCAAAGATGAAGAGATGATGACGAATCAGGTGAGAAGACTTCTAAAGCTTTTCGGTCTTTCAGAAAAAGAAAACGAACTTGCAAAAAATCTTCCTTACGGCGAGCAGCGAAAGCTTGAAATTTGCCGTGCGCTTGCAAGTCAGCCGCAGATTTTGCTTTTGGACGAACCTGCAGCCGGCATGAACCCGCAGGAAACAAAGGAACTCATGGAACTTATTTCCTTTATCCGCAAGGAATTCCACCTCACAATCCTCTTGATTGAGCACGACATGAAGCTGGTCATGGGAATCTGCGAAAGGCTTTACGTTTTGAACTACGGTCGGGTTCTCGCAAGCGGAAAACCAGAAGAAATCCAGCAGAACCCTGAGGTTATAAAAGCGTATTTGGGTAGCGAGCGGCCCGCATAAGCGGGAAAAAACTCGTGAGACGAGTTTTTAGCGAGTCTCGGAAAAATCTGTGATTTTTCCGCGGAAGCGAACGGCCTGCGTAAGCAGGTAAAAACTTGCGAGGCAAGTTTTTAGTGAGTCTCGTTCGAAGCTGTGCTTCGAGCGCGGAGAGAGGCGGCGGGCGGGAAATAAAAATTCCTCACAGAGCTAAGGAGAGCACAGAGAGTAAAAAGTCTGGGAAGCTATATTTCTCAGTCATGTAGTAAAAATAAACAAGTTTGAGGTATAAAACTTTGTATTTCAAAAAAATGCTCTGTGAACTTTGTGGCCCTACGAGCATAGCTCTTCGGGTGACTCGCTAAAATTGCACCTCGTGCAATTTTTTAACGCTTCCTATCTGTGAGAAATTTAACTGAGGAGAAAATTATGAATGAAAACATGCTTGAAGTAAAAGATTTGAAAGTCGCTTACGGTTCGATTCTTGCGCTCAAGGGAATCAGTTTTGATGTCAAAAAGGGCGAAATTATCTCGTTGATTGGCGCGAACGGAGCTGGAAAAACCACTACCCTTCATTCTATCTCAAATTTAATCAAAAAACAAAGCGGAAGCGTCATATTCAAGGGTGAGGACATCACGAACACCAATCCGGACAAAATCGTAAAAGCGGGATTGATTCACGTTCCGGAAGGACGCCGCGTTTTTGCTAACCTTACAGTCAAAGAAAATCTTGAAATGGGCGCGTACTTGCGAAAGGACACGGCACAGATTAAAGCCGATTTGGAGCATGTCTACGAGCTTTTCCCACGATTGCGCGAGAGGGTAAAGCAGCTTGCGGGCACTCTTTCCGGCGGCGAGCAGCAGATGCTTGCAATGGGGCGTGGTCTCATGTCAAAGCCGGAGTTGCTTCTTCTGGATGAGCCGAGTATGGGTCTTGCACCAATCCTTGTAGACGAGATTTTTGACATCATTCAGAAAATCAACAAGGACGGAACTACGATTCTTTTGGTTGAGCAGAACGCCTTCAAGGCGATGAGTATTGCAAACCGTGTTTATATTTTGGAAACTGGCGAAGTCGCATCTTCTGGCAATTCAGAAGAAATGATTCACGATGAGGCAGTCAAAAAGGCATATTTGGGTGGCTAAAGCGCTAGGGTATGGAGCCCCGAAGTTGCCAGTTCACTGGCAATGAGCGTTAGCGAAGGGCGGAACACCCGACGGCGAAGCCGTAGCGCCAAAATGCTAAAAATCTCTGCTTCCGAAACTTGCAATCAGCTCCTTGTGGGTTGAAAAGCCTGTCTTGTTGTAAATGCGGCTGATGCAGTTTTCGACAGTGCGCTTGTTAATTCCAAGCTCTCCTGCAATCTGAACGTTGGACTTATTCTGCAAAATCAGGCGGAGAATCTCGTTTTCGCGCTGAGTGAACTGGGAGAGGGTTTTTTCAAAAGTAACGAGATTCGGGGCAATTTCCGGATCAACATAACGCTTTCCCAGAACGGCATTTTCAAGGGCGTTTTTGAGTTCCGATTCGTCGCTCATTTTGGAAACAAAGCCGTCACAGCCCGCTTCCAAGGCTCCGCTCACAATGCTGCCGGCTGAATGCATGGAATAGACCACAATCCTTACGGACGGAAAGGCGGAACGGCAATTTTTAATCAAGGAAAGACCGTTTTCTACGCTGCCTTCGATATTCAAATCAGTAATCAGGACAGAAGGAAGACCGCCTTCGCCCTGAGAGCGCATGGCGTCAAAAAAATCCCTTGCATTTGAAGAGTAACCGATACATTCAAAATCAGAATGTTCCGCGAGAAAGCCCATGATTCCCTGCCTCATGAGGCTGTGGTCTTCTACAACATAGAAAGTCTTGTTCATTTTTCAAAAACTCCAATGGGAATAAAAAGCAGAATCCTTGTACCAAGGCCTGGTTCAGAAAAAACAGAAAGCGTGCCACCCGTCTGAGCCGCACGCATTTTCATTCCCTTTAAGCCGAAGTGAGAAGATTTATCTGAGGTCAAAAGATTTTCGGGAGTAAAGCCCTTGCCGTCATCCTCTATATATAAGTATACCCCCCCTGTTCGTTTTTATAGTCTCGTCTGGCAAAGAGAGAAACCTCACAGGAGCCGGCGTGTTTCTGGATATTCGTAAGCGATTCCTGCACGATTCGATAAATGCTAAGTTTCTGCAATTCGGAAAGAAAGTTTGAGTCCAAAAGTCGGGAAGCCTCTTCCTTAAAGAAAAAAGAAACTTCAAAGCCTGTTTTATTCTTAAAATTATAGCACAAAGAATGTAGGGCGGAAGAAAGTGACTGACCCGAAAGCTCCGGCGGAACAAGGGAATAACACATCGAGCGGATTTGTGTAATGCACTTTAAAAGAAGGTCTCTTGTCTCACAAACTGGCTTGTCACTCTCTAAAAAAGTGACGGCTGCCTTTAAATCCTGAGCCACGGTGTCGTGAAGTTCGGCGGAAATTCGTGAGCGTTCTTCTTCCTGCGCGTTAAGCACATGCGAGGCATATTCCGCAGTTTCTTTCTGACTGTCATCTGCAAGCCGCATTTTGATTAAAACTGCAATAATTGCAACGAGAGCGAGAAAAAACACGACTGAAAGGATGATAAAAAACAGGATGAAAGTCTGGACGATTCTGTACAAAGCCTGGGCATTGTTGGCAAGGTGCGGCATATCAATAAGATTAGGCATAGTTCATTCTAACACGGAAAGCGGATTTTTTTGAAGATTAGGTACAAAAGCCAGCCTGCGAAAGTGCAGATAAGGCGATCCAGAACTGTAATCGGGATTCGTGTAATAAAACATGCGAGAAACAGCCCGAAGTTGCCGTCGAGAAAGGCCTGAACAAAAAGCGTTACAGGATTTGAATAAATCTGATTGTGAAAGATGATTCGCTGGGAAGTTTCAATTCCCGCACCAATCAGGCTTGAAGCAAATGATGAAACAAGCACAATCAAAAGCAGATAAAGGACGGTAAGAATCGTTCCGCCCCTGAAATTAGAATTTTTATAGATGAAACCCCATGTGCAAAAAACGATTGCAAGACCGCAGAGGGAGTACATCATATCCCATGGATAGGCAGGATTTCCCATTGCAACCATGAGCAAGACCCGGAACACATTATAAAATCCTGCAACAAAAAGAGCCGGCACAAGCCCCGCATAAAAAACGACCGCCACCGTACCGATTGTATCCAAAAAAAGCGGAACATGAAGCATATCACCGAAAATATAAGCGGCTGCAAGGTTTATGATTTGCGCAATCACACAGAAGAGGATTGTGTTTATTGGAGAAACGGGGATTCTATTTGCAGAATAGCACATGGAAAGATTATACATGATTTTTAACTTTTGGGAATTATGGGAACACAGCCCGCCTGATTGCTCAGACGGACTGTGAAATAGGAATTTTATTTGCCTTTAATTACCTGATTTTTAAGGATGTTAATACAGAATCCTCGTTGCTTATTATGTTGATTATTATTTCTGCAACTATGTTTTGCGGAACTGATATAAAGCTTGCAATTTTTGAGGCAATTTCGCTTACAGTTTTTATAGTATTCTTTGCATCATTTTGATTTATAAGATTTTGAATTTCTTTTGTCTTTGAATCAGAATCAATGTTTAACTTTTCTTTTATAGACTGAATAAGAACATCTTTATTATTTCTTAGTTTTGTAATCAAAGTCTGATTTTCTTTTTCAATTAAAGTGAGAAATTGAGCTGTTGGAATTGTGAAAATATTCTTCTTAAAAGATGTATCTGAAAAAATACCTGCTTTATTAAATATTTCTTCAAGACGTTCTTGAACAAGACTGTTTGTTACGCTGAACCTTACTGTTTTATTTTCAATAACTGGATTTAGAATGGCTTGCTTTTCAAATAAAGCATGGAAATTCATTTCTTTAACGTCTTTATACTCAAATCGATAGCATTTTTTTACAAGAAAAGTGACTTTAGAAAAATCGATTTGTAGTTTATCTGCAATCTCATATAAATCATCTGCTGAAAGCTCTATCAATTTTTTTTCATTAAATATAAATTTTGCAGTGCAGTAAAAATACAATTGTTCCCATTCTGATTTTGTCATTATGCTTACATTACGCTCTTTCACATAATTTACAAAAAAATGTACGGCATTGTTAGATAATTCTATTTTTGACATTCTCCTATTTCTCCATAATTTTATAAGATTTACTATGTCTGTTCCAATGAATGTATCTCCCATTTTTACAGACATAGTAAAAATAATAAATCCTGTCTTATTGGATTTTATTGTACATTAACGATTACGCACAACACGGAAACCAAATCCTTCCTTACGTAAGCACTCAGTATCATACTCTCGCTTGTCTACAGCGCAATAGTAGTCCTCATCTTTATAAGAACCGCCGCGTATAATACGTTTATAGTCTTTAGAATCCCCATACGCATCGTAACACCATTCACTTACATTACCGCTCATATCGTAAATACCAAGTGAGTTTGGAGACTTTGTTTTTACTTCCTTGAGATGGGTTCTATACCATGCAACATCATCAACATTGTTGCTTCCGCTGTACACAGTCTGTGGGGTAGGAATTCCGTTATTTCCACCTCGAGCTATATATTCCCATTCAGCTTCAGTTGGAAGCCGATAGCCGTTTGCTTTTTCGTCGCAAGTTGGTTCAATCGCAGGGCAATAATCTTGTCCGTAGTATTTGCCGTTTTTCTGACAAATAACTTCCCCCCAAAAATTTCCCTCCCATTCTCTAGGATCTGTTTTTCCATTTTCTTTATATACAGGAGTCAAGCCTTCATCTATAGAACGCAAGTTACAGTAAATTACAGCGTCGTACCAGCTTATACGATTAGCCGGGAAATTGGCACCCTTATAGAATGTCGGGCTGGCTCCAGGGCCATATGCACAGTATTTTTCATATTCCTGCTGTGTTACTTCATGGACGCATACCCATAGATTTGGAATTTCAAATGTTTTTTCTCCGTTAAATACTCTACTAGTTTCTATTAATCCATGACTATCAAATTTAACTTTTTCACTTACGGTTGCACCTGTTACTTCTACAAAGGCTTTTGTAAATTCCGCCTCTACAGTTACATAAGTTACATTAGCTCCGCTGATCCCGCTGATCCAAAATGTATACTTTCTGCTGTCGCTTGCATCAACTTTTACTTCAACAGAAGTATTATTAGAGTCTTTAACACTGAGAGATTTTAATTCATAGTTAATAGAAGGTGTTACTGTAAGAGTTACATCTTCATATTTTTCAGCAGTTGTTTTGTCTGCTGTTACAGTGCCGTTAGTTACATCTGCAATTTTTACAGAGTAAGTGGTAACTTTAGTTTCTGGCTTTTCTTTGTTTTCTTTGTTTTCGTTGTTGCCAGTTGATGTTGAGCTGTCTGTTGCAGCAACTTTTGTCAAACTGTCTCCGTTGCCCAAGTCAACTTTTCCGTTTACGATTTGTGCATTTTCAGTTTCTTTTGCTTCTACCCATTTTCCATCCTTAAACTCATTTGTCTGGTTCAATATTACAGAGCCGCTGTCCCATGTTCCAGTCAATTTATAAGTTCCCTTATATTTATCTGCACCAGCAATTTTTGAAAGGTATGTACCGTCAGAATAAAAAATCTGCTCGGCTTCAAAGCCAGAAACTTTGCCTTTGAATGTGGCAGAAACCGTAGCGGTTGTTGGTGTATCGGTCTTAGTAGTTCCTGAATCACCGCTTTCATCAGCCGGTTTCGTAGTGTCATCTTTTTTTGTTTCAGATGCGGTGCTGTCAGACGGAGTCTTAAGCGTTCCGCCGGTAAGAGTATATGTTTTGCTGCTGAAAATAATTTTCTTTTCAGAAATTGTTCTAGTACCAGTAAATGTACTCGCTTTTGTACCAGATGTTGCAGTCATTGAGATTGTACCGTTTTCCCAGTTGCCGGAATCAAGTGTATATGTTCCGACTGCGTGAGTTTCAGATTCGTCATCTACAATTGCTTTGAAAGTAGAATCTTCATTAAAGGTCAGCGTTCGCTTATCATAACCTGTGTCGCAGGTAAAAACAGCTAAAGCAGAATTTGAGTTGCTGCCACCGCCGCGCCACCGCCGCCACTAGAGCTGTCGTCATCTCCGCCTCCGCAAGACACAAAGCCAAAACCAAGTGCCGCTACTACTGCGAGTGCAGCCAGTGTTTTAAAAAGTTTTTTCATTATAAAAACCTCTTTTTAGTTTGTTTTAAAAGGCATACGCCCTTTTCTAAGAAAAATATCAGATTTCAAAAAGGTCGTGTTAGTGTGAACGCACAGGTTTTTAGTGCGTTAACGCACGGGTGCGCGGGGCAGGAGCAAAAAAAGAGCGACGTCGCAACGCCGCTCTCGTAAGGAACACCAAATAATGTGTTTTGAATAGCAATAATTGTTTGCAATTACAAACAGGTTTGCAAATCTGATTCTGACAAACCGAATTTTTTTACAGCATCTTTAATAGAAAGTACACCAGATTTAATGAGTTCTTTGCAAACTTCGATTTTTCCTGCTTGCTTACCTCTGCGCTCAACATCCTGATCGTGGAGATTCCATGCGAGATATTCGTTTACGAATGACTGTTCGAATTTCTTTGACTGTACCATATTTGCAATCCCCCTTGTAAAATCAGATTCAGCTTTATTGTTCTTTACGAATGAAAGAAAATCTTTTATTTCGGGATTCTCTTCATTCTCATACGCTGCTGCATTAAAAATAACATGATGTGTCTTATCTCCCAAGTCTACGCTTGCTTTTTCCTTGCATTTGCGCTCAAAAGAGTAAACTGGAAGACCCGCATCAAACGGGTCATCAAGGCAGATGAAAATTACATAGCTTTCCTTTAGTTCGGAATAAGCCACACCTTTCATCAGGCTGTCGATATCAATCATGCTCTGGTATTTACTATAATACATAAAGTCGCAAACAACAAGGCAGGATTACACTTATAATTAGCTCTGAGAAAACTCGCAAGAAGTGTCTTACTCATAGAACAAAAATATGTCAATTTTGTCTTGTACACAGAACAAAAATGGCTTATAATTGTCTTGTCGGTAAGACAAGGGGCCTTCTATGAACAGAGATTTTCTAAAAGAAATACTCATCGACCAGAAAGAAATGTATCTCTCCAATCCTGGAATTCTGCGTGCCTATGAGCTGGAAGAAAATGTCAATTATTGCTTTGTCGGAATAAGACGAACAGGGAAGTCATACATGCTCTATCAGCAGATAAAAAAACTTCAGGAATCCGGCGTGTCTCTTAACGAAATCCTTTATGTAAATTTTGAGGACGAGCGGCTTTTGGAAACGGAAACTGCGGATTTGAACACAATGCTCGAAATTGGTCTTGAAATGGCTGGCAAAGATAAAAAGCCTTATATCTTTTTGGACGAGATTCACAATGTCGCAGGCTGGGAAAAGTTCGTGCGGCGGCTTGCGGATATGAAATACCGGGTCAACATCACGGGAAGCAACAGTAAAATGCTGAGCCGTGAAATTGCATCAACTCTTGGCGGAAGGTTTATGGTCGTTCAGATTTTTCCGTATTCGTTTACAGAGTATCTCCGTGCACTGGGAAAAGAAAATGATTACACAACAGCAATGAGCACTTCTGATAAGGCTGATGTTTTCAAGATTTATGAGCAGTATGTGAAATACGGAGCTTTCCCGGAGCTTACAGAAATCCGAAACAAACGCGAATATTTGGGCAGCATTTATCAGACAATTTATGTCGGCGACATTCTAACAAGAAACAGCATTTCCAATGATTTTGCACTTCGTTTGATTCTGAAAAAAGTCGCGGAATCTGTTATGAACGCTCTTTCTTTCTCACGGCTTACGAATATCCTGAAAAGTGCAGGCTCTGCAATCGGAAAACAGACCGTAATCAATTACATCGGCTATGTTACCGATGCGTACCTGTTGTTTGCGATTCAAAATTATGCGGCAAAACTTGTGGAAAAAGAAACTGCTCCAAAATACTATTTTATGGACACAGGACTGCTCGGGCTTCTTACGATAAATTCAGAGACAGCACAGCTCGAAAATCTTGTTGCCGTTGAATTGATTCGAAGATACGGAACGGAAAATGTCTATTATTTTGAAAGCAATGTTGAGATAGACTTTTATGTGCCTGAGCAAAATCTTGCGATTCAGGTTTGTTACAACGCACTGGATAATCTTGATACAAAAGAACGTGAACTTAATGCGTTTGCAAAATTACGGAAGTTCATTCCAGAAGCACAGTGCCTGATTTTAAGCAACAGTGAAGAAGCAGAACTTGACTACAACGGCATAAGCGTAAAAATCCTTCCGATGTGGAAATGGCTTTTGGCATGAAAAATTCCTATTGAATTCCCAAAATGTGTGCTATCATATATAGGAAAGAAATAGGAGGCGCTTATGATTGTACGCGATTTTATGACCAAAAATCCGATTTATACCAACCCCAAAGAACTGATTTCCAATGTCAAAAGCACCATGGACAGGGAGCAGATTACAAAAGTTCCTGTCCTCGATGATTCTGGCAAACTTATAGGCGTTATTACGAAGACTGATTTAAAGAAAACCATGCCTTCAAACGCCACAACCCTCGATATTTACGAATTGAGCTATCTTCTTTCAAAAATCACCGTCGAAAAAGTGATGAAAACGCACCCGATTACGATTCAAAAGGATGCAACGATTGAAGAAGCCGCAAAAATCATGTCGGAGAAGGGAATTTCCAGCCTGATTGTCATGGACGGCGAAGTTCTTTCGGGAATTCTTACAAAGACTGATCTTTTCAAGGCTGTAGTCGACATGTTCGGATTCAGATATGAGGGAGTCCGCGCAGAAGTCGAAGCAAACGATAATCCGGGCGAGCTTGCCAAAATCAGTAAGGCAATCGCTGACAAGAACGGCAAGATTGTCTCTGTAATCACAGCCGACGGAAGCGACGTAAGCAAAAGAATTATCACACTAAAGATTATTGGAATATCAAAAGAAACTGTCGGGGAAATCCTAAAAACTCTTGGTGCAGACATTAAGGATTTGAGATAGTTTTTCGGATCAAGACCAATAATGACAATGCCATTTCATTCCCCAGGCAAATCCAGTAAATTACCGCACGGGATTGTAGTGGCGCGTAGCGTTCAGCATAAGTCATGTGCAGCATGGCTTATGCTGAATGGAGCGCGGTTAGCGCGGAACCACGGAAAGCCCGCAGCCGCTTAATTTGCGCCTATTTTTCTTCTTTTTTCTGGCTCAGAGAGTTGAGGTACTCGCGGCTGAGGTTTTCGTGGTCTTTGAGCATGGCATACGGAACACCATAAGCCTTTTCTACATCGTCGCGGGTGAGGACTTCTTCTGGAGTGCCGAGTGCCATGTCGCGGTTAGGGTAGAAGAGCAGAACAGTGTCGGCATACTTTTTGGTTAAATCAAGCTCATGCATAGAGATATAAATCGTGGTGCCTGTCTTGTGGACGTATTCCTTGAGGTAGGCGAGGGCAGCTTCCTTTTGATGAGGCTCCATCGCAAAAAGAGGCTCGTCCATGAAAAGTGACGCGCTTCCGTAGAGGATGCCGAAAGCAAGCAGAACACGCTGAATTTCGCCTTTGCTCAAATGGGTGAGCGCGTGGTCAAGAACATCCTTGAGCTCGAAAATGTCGATTACTTCGCCGAGAAGATCGCCGCCTTCAGTTGACTCGCGGATTGCCTTTGCACTGCCTCTGAGCGCGCCGTTCTGATAAACATACGAAAGAAGCTCGCTAACTTTGTCTTCGGTTTCAAATTCCATGTTCTGATAAATCACAGAAGCAAGGAGATTTTTTTGCTCGTCGTCGAGTTTTGCAGGATTCTGCCCTAAAAGAGAGACTGTTCCGCTCTGGGGAGTAAGGCGTCCGCTTGCCAAAAGCATGAGAGTAGTTTTACCGCAGCCGTTCTGCCCGACAAAGCTGACGAATCCTTTTGGAAGTTTGGCTGAAAAATGCTCAAAAATCGGCTTGGGCTCAATCTGCTTGCCGTTCTCGTCCAAATCACCCTCAACAGCCGGGTAGGTAAAAGTTATATCGTTAATTTCAAGAAAATCTGTGTTATTCATGGTTTAAAGATAATGAAAAATCGGGAAAAAGAAAAGTGGGGGAAGGGCGGGGGACTAATGGGTTGCTTTTCCGGAGAAATAGTCACCTGTAATTTGTGATGTCAGAATATTTTCTTTTTCGTCATATTTGAAAACCGTGTCGTTGCTGTCAAAAATTGATTCAAGCTGGGCGAGGTAGTGAACACGCTCTTTTATTTTTGGATAAAATTGGGAAGACTCGATTCTTTCAGTTTTGATTGATTCGGATAAAATCCAATCGAATACTATTTCACGCTGATTATCAAGTTCGTGAATGTCCGTGAGATACTGCAAGCCTGCAAGATGATAAAAATTAATCTTTTCAAATGAAATAAGAAGCCTGACCTGATTTCCCTTTTTTGCAAGAATTATTTCATATTCAATATCAAGGAGACGAGAAAAATTTTTTGCGGAATCAAGAATGTTGTTCATAAAAATAAATAAAAAAAAGCCCTGCACATTGGCAGAGCCTTACAAGTATTTTTCCTTCAGCCACTCGCGAATGGCCTAAGCCCAGTTTTGGTAAAATATTAACCGTCAGGGGACTCCATGAAGCACTCCTTCTGGGCAGAACGCTTCACTTCAACGCCTAGGTAGCACACTTGTTGCTACAACTATAATTTAACGGCAGATTGCGCAGATGTCAAGAGTTAATCTTGACATGTTGAAAGCATAGCTGAAATACGAATCTGCTTCAAGTTTTTAGCCGCTTGACTTCCTTACTGCAAGCAATGCCCACCTGTCGGGGAATTTTTGCATTGCAAGCCAAGTTTAGTAATCAATCTTCCATTCTGCGGTCTTGCTTCGTCACCACAATAAACGCAACAAACACAATCTGTCACACCAATATGTTTGCCGCTTGGATTGCCGTTACAGCGTTCGCCGAGAGATGAGAGCAATTTTTGATTTACGCTTTTTAAGTTATCACCACAGAATCTACAAATCATATTATCGCACCTTGAATCACATTCCAGACATTAACGAACGGCTGCCATAATCGTTCAATAAAGGACATGTCGCTTGAAGCAGAAATTGCATAGTATTTTAGAACAAAAACGATGCCGCCACTGCTCACAACGATGATAGAAAGTGTCATCGCAAAAATTCTGCGGAAACACCAGATATAATGTTTTACGAGCGAGAACAAATCTGGGAAATGCTCGTTGAAATCTGAAAGCGGAAGTTTTTCCTTAATCACAAAAACATCATCCACTGAAATTTTGTCATCAATTACTTTAACCCCGCCAAATTTTTCGATTGCAAAGCGAATCACTGAATTCTGAGGAAGGCAAATCAAAATCGTCTTTCCGATTGCTCTCTGAAAACGCCGCTTCTCACCTTTCAAGGATTGCCAGTTTTGTATGAATCTTGCGACATCTTTGCGATAATGAATGCAAGTAAAAATAATTCGCAAAATCGTAAAAATCAACGTTACATCAGAAATTATGAAAGCAATATCGTTATTTAAGGAATTGGGGAAAGGTTTTAGAAAAAGAATCAGTATTCCCGAAAGCGAAAATATAAGCCCGACTACGCTCCAAAACACGGCTTCCTTGCAAAAAGAACGAACTTTTGGCTCAATTTCTGCCTGAACTATGCTCAAAGCTTTATTCTCAATCCATTTTGTTACTTCGCCTGTTTTTTCTGCCCACTCCTTGTAAGCCATAACAGCATCATGAACGAATTTAAGGCAAAGTCCGACCATGCCGGCATCATCAAGAAAACCAACCCCAGGAACGACATCTGGAATCAAGTCCAAGGGAGAAAAGACATAAATCAGCGTGAATACAATCGTGGCAAGACTGACTTTTGAAATTTCCGTATAATCCCGCTGTGCGACGGCCTTAACCATATCAATGAGACATAAAATCTCTTCCGCAAAACTTTTCAGCCACTTGTTTGTAATGCTCTTCTTTAATCCATCTTCATTGTCTGGAACGAGTCAAAGATTTTTTTCAGAATTGAGTTTTGTTCTTCGGATAATTTAGGCATGATGTACTTCCATCAAAATTAAACTTGTTGATTACCAATATTCATACTTTAAATAAAGCAGAACTACGATAATTAAGAGTACAACAATCACGACAAAAATGACAGGATGAACTTGTGCGAATGCGATTATGAACTTTCCGATTTTTACGAGTAAATCAAAAATGAAAATTAAAACTGCGAGCAAAGCTTTTCCAATCCATTTTGCAGCAGCAAGAAGCCCTCTACCGATGGTGGGGCCGAAAAGTTGAAATATACCTTTTGCAATTTCTGCGAGAAACTTCATAAATACTAATTCCTAAAACTGCACCTCAAACTCAAAAAGAATTCTTTTCTGATTCTCGATGATTTCTTTGTAAGTGCCATTAAGTTCAGCCCCGACCGCTTCCAACGAAATCGCCGTATCAAGAGCACTGTTCAGCTCTCTGGACATTTCAATCGAAACTCTTCTTGATTTTATAGAACGCGGATTTTCAGGATTTCTTTGGTCAATCAAGTGTTTTATATCATCATCTTTATCAAGTCCGAATTCAGCGGCTTTTTCAATGGCCTGATTATAGGAAGACACTGAATAATCATCTCCATCAAATGTATCTTCAAATTTATATACAGATTCATAATGTTGATTCTGTTCACTCAGAATTGCTGCATTTACTTTTAAATCTTTGTATGAGACATTGCCGTTTGCATCAACAGTTCTTTTTTTGGATTCTGCTATCCTTGCATGACCTTTCAAAGATTTTGCCCCAAGAAACTGCACAATTTGAGATATACAATGTTGTTTGTTATGGAACAATTCGTTTTCCGTCGCATCAATATTGATATATGTGTTCGGCAAGAATGGATGACGAATCAAGACCAAGCCTGCTGATAAATTCCTTACGTTTTTTATCCCGGTTTTGTCTGATTCAAAAACACTCTTTGCAATATCACTCGGAACAACGGCAATATCATCAAGATTAACATCCTTGTCGTTTTTATACATAGCCTTTGCAATGGTAAGAAAATCTTGAACTGTTAAATCTTTTACTTCCGTATTTTCAGGCAATGATACCTTTTTCTTGTCTTTTCCGAACAATGCCCCGACTCCCGCCGCAATACCTCCGGCCGCAAGCGTTCCGACAATTCCTGCAGGCATAGCAGCAAAAGCCACAGCCGCAGCCCCTGCACCGACCGCAATCTTGCCTACGGGGTTCTCTGGCATAACTTTATCAACGATGTCCCCGGCGTTTTTTTTAAGCGTATCAAAGAAATCTGGTTTAGACGTAAAATCAAGTGGCTCACAGATATAAACTACTTCGGCAGTGATTAATTTTTGTGATTCTGACATTTTATTGTTTCCTGTTAATTTTAAAACTCAATTTCAAGTTCAAACATAACTTTGCGATTAGTTTCCAAAATTTCTTTATACGCACCATTAACCCCAAATCCAGAGGCTTGCAAACCAAAAGCAATATCAAGACTTTCATTTAGTTCTCGTGTCAATTCGATTTTTACTTTGCGAGCTATCATTTTGTTTTCTTTTTGCGGATTGCGTTGGTCAAGAAGATTCCTAATATCAAAATCATCATATAAACCAATTCGTTTAGCCTCTTTCAAAGCTTCTTCGTAAGAGGATTCAGAGAAATCTCCAGAAAAAGCATCTTCGAGAATATAATCAGATTCGTATTTTTCATCTTGATTTTTATTAAAACTTCCCTCAACACTTACAGCACTGTAAGAAATTCTTCCATTGGTATCAATTTCCCTTTTTTTATTTTCGCTTACATACGCATGTCCGCTGATTCGTGTCGCCCCAAGACATTGCATAATACGCGAAAGACATTGCATTTTTATATGAAACAAAGCATTCTCAGAAGTTTCAATGCCCATGTATGTTTTTGGCATAAACGGATGTTTTATCAAAATCTGACCAGAAAAAGCTTTGGAAGCATTTATAATGGAAATTTTATCTATCTTGCATAAATCAGTTAATTCTTGAATGGATATAAAATGTGCATTTTGAACAGCTTCTTTTAATTTTGATATAGCATTTGCAAAACGATTTTGTAAGTTTTTTATGTATGTGTGATAATATCCAAGAAGTGTTTGCAAGTCCATTTCGTCAGTAAAATTAGAAAATGGAAACCTTGCATAGTATCTATAAAATTGATCGTAAGTTTCATCTTTATCGAGCCAATATTTATATTTATTAGGAAGCCATTTTATTGAAGTAAACTCTCCAATAGCTTTCCCTAAATCTAGTTGCATTTCACATGCAGGACTAAGTTTCGAATCAGACATGGCCTCTTTAAATCCAGAAAAGAATTTTAAAAAACCTCCTTTTTGGTTATCAGATTTTGCCCTTTCCAATTCTGCAAAATGTTTATTCCTCTCTTGCGTATATGTGTCAACAAGATTTTTCATTTTTTCAACAAGTCCAAACTCGTTAGCTCGATTTTCTGAGAAATCAGGCTCTTCATACACATAAATCACATCACGATAAATTTCTTCATTTTCCATTTTCTATTTCTCCTCACTTCCCAAAGGTTTAATCTGAGCCATAAGTCCATCAACTTCCTTCTCAATCGCAAGCATCTCTGCCTTTATTTTGACTTCGTTTTCTGGATGCTCTACGAGTTGTTTTTCTAAAGACTCGTACTTTCCTTGTTCTTTCTTGGCAATTTCAAGAAGTTCCATGTCGTTTTGAATTTCGATACACAACGCATCTATTTTGTTAGTCAGATTTTCAAATCCTTCCAACTCTTTGTCTAAATCTAAATTTTCAATTTTATCAAAATTTTCTGACATTTTTAATCCTTATTTTTTCACGCAAGAGACAATCTTGTATTTGTATGTGTTTGTCGGTAAATGATTTGACATGAATTTGTTTTTTGCTTCCATGATTGAGTTTGCCTCAACGCTTGTTCCTGCTGTTGAAACGATTTTACCGTTCTGGACTTTTTGAAAAGTGATTTGGAATCGAGCCATTTTTGAAATTCTCCTTATAACCGCAAGATAAGAATTTGCTTACGATTATACTAGTATTATAAATCTGAAAATTACATTATGCAAGCAAGAAAAATTATCGGTTACTGTTTTAATCGTATAATGTCTAAAATGGGATTCAGAGAAAATTTGCGTAATGAACTTGATTTTCAGGATTTGCAGACTAAGGAACTTGCGCAAAAAACAGGAATAAATAAACGTACTCTCGATGGTTATCTTGCTAAAAACGGAAATGAACCAACTGTTGGAAATGCCGTAAAAATCGCTCAGGTACTTGGCGTTAGTGTAGAATATTTAACAACAGGCAAAGATTCTGAATTCTCTGATTCTTTTTCATAAATACAGGAGTTTTGTAAATAAAATAGAAAAACTTCCACAAGACGCAAAAAAGTGCATGGATTTTTTAGTTGAGAAATTAGGCGGCTAATTACTTTCCAGTTTTAAGCTAGGTTTTTAGCTGATTATTTCCTAAAACTGGCACAAAATTTTTCAACTTTCTTAAAATCGATAACGACTTTTGCGACAGGGAAATCCGTTTCTTCCAAATTGCATTTTTTTTCATATAGATTCTTTGCTGTTTTTTCAATTTTTTCGCGATTATCTTTGCAAAAGTTATACTCAGCGAGCATAAGCATTTTGTAGTTAAAATCGCCTTCGTCGTTGATTTTATATTCTGAGAGTTCTGAATGAGGGACTGGAATCATGCAGTTAAAACGAAGCGTTCCATAAAGCTTTTCCTTACTTCGCATATAAATTGTAGTCAGATTATTCTTGCGGATTTTGCCATTTTCATAATCTTTTTCTTTTGGGGATGACATTGGAACAAAATATTTGAATCCATTTATTTCTGTGAGGATTCCAACATATTTACGATGATAAGTACGTTCGTCTGGCTTATTTTTCATAACGCGAGTTTCTATTTTTGAAAGATAAGCAATATACTCGTCATTTACAATATAAAAAATGTTATCCTCAGTCATTTCTCTCTCCGAAACAAAAAAGGCGACATAAAAGTCGCCCGTTAAGTTCTCCAGTTTGGGTCGGAGCGTACCCATTTTAAGTTTTCCGGTTAGAGTCGGAACGTACTCAGTTTAAGTTTTCCACTTAGGGCAGGAACGCTCCCAATAATTTAAATATATAAGACATTTGCCTGAAAGTCAATGTGCAAGAACTCGACCAAGAATCTCTTCTCAACTGAGTTTTGCAAAAGGCAGGCGTTGCGGGCGGAGGCAGAACCCGCAGAGGGGGTAGCGACCAACGAAGTGGGCGTCTAACTCCTCATTTCTAACTCCTAATTAGTTAAAATACCTCACACCAGCTCTAAAGAGGTTCTGACAGCTGCTTGCTTCCTTGTTGCAAGCAATATTCTTGATCAAATCCTCTGTGTAGCCGCCGATGCCCACAGTTCGCTCTGAGTGACCCATTTTACCCAAGACAAGGCCGTCCGGGCTTGTGAGACCTTCGATTGCGAATGCTGAGCCGTTCGGGTTCTCTGGTTCGAGCATTGTTGGTTTGCCGTTTTCGTCGCAGTACTGGCTGTAGACTTGTCCTTTTTCGAACAATTCTTTTGCGAGCTGCTCAGAAATGAAGATTTTACCTTCACCGTGGCTTACCGGGATATAATGCGGTTTTTCTTCGAGTATAGAAGCGTCCAAAGCCCAAGGAGAAGCGGCACTTACCATTCTTGTCCAGACCACGCGCGAAATATGCCGGTGGATGTCGTTGAAGGTAAGGGTTGGTGTCTCTGCGCTTGGATCGGTGATTTTTCCATAAGGAACGAGGCCTGTTTTAATCAAAGCCTGGAATCCGTTACAGATACCGAGAATCAGGTTTTTCTTTTCAAGGTGAGAAGTGATTGCGTCTGAGATTCGTTTTTCGCGGATTACGTTTGCGATGAATTTTCCGCTTCCGTCCGGCTCGTCACCGGCAGAGAATCCGCCAGCGAATGCTACAATCTGTGCTTTTTCAATCTCTGCCTTGAAGGACGCGAGAGATTCTTCCAGGTCTTTTGGAGTTCGGTTCTTGAAGACGAGGATGTGTGAATCTGCGCCTGCAAGATTGAATGCGCGTGCCATGTCGTACTCACAGTTTGTGCCCGGGAATACTGGAACGATTACCCGTGGTTTTGCCTTGCTTGGGTCGAGCGTTGTGAATGTACTTGCTTTAGCTCGTGCTTCGCCCAAAGATGCATGCTCTGCTTTTGCCCAATCCGGGAGATTTTCTTCTTTTTTGACAGAAGAAACCGGCGGGAATACTTTTGCAAGTTTAGATTCCCATGCTTCGTAAAGGTCAGAAAGCTTGATTTCTGCTTTTGGAAGCGGAGCAACGCCCTTCATTTCGAATGAAATAATCGGGTCTTTCTGTGTGTTTCCGATTCGGATTACAGTTGTGTTCACGAATCCGCCATTTTCGAACTTGTCATCGTCTGTCTCAACGATGATTGAGCCGTACTGCGGTGTGAAAAGATCGGCGATTGTGTCGTTTGCGTTGCGATGGAAGCCGATGATTGTTGCACTTGTCGGAATCTGGGTCAGCTGAACGCCGATTTTGTTACCGAATGCCATCTTTGTGACAGCTTCGGCAATTCCGCCCGCTCCTACAGGATACATAGCGTTGATTTTACCGGCCTTGTTAAGCTCGTAAAGTGCGTTTGAGTTCTTTTTGAATGCTTCCCAGTCCGGGGCGAGTTCTTTTGAATATGGAATCTGAACGAGATAGATGTAGCTTCCGCTCTTTTTGAATGAGCCTGACTGAACATTTTTTGCCTCGTCGTGTGCTACTGCGAAAGAAACGAGTGTGTGAGGAACGTTGATGTGCTCGAAAGTTCCTGACATTGAGTCCTTACCGCCGATTGAAGCACAACCCATCTCACGCTGAGCATCGATTGAGCCTAAAAGTGCAGCTGCAGGGTAGCCCCAGGTCTTCTCGCTGACTGCGCGGCCGAAGAATTCCTGATAGCTCATGCGGCTTGTGTCAGCCTTACCGCCGATACAAGTGATTTTTGCAAGGGAAGAAAGAATTGCTGTCTGAGCGCCGTGCCATGGAGACCACTGAGCAACACGAGGATCGTAGCCGTAAGACATGAGCGATACAGTTGAAGTTTCGCGAGGTGAAATGACCGGAATTTTTGCCGACATAGCGCATTCCGGGGTTCCCTGATATTTTCCGCCGAACGGGAAGAGAACTGTGCTTGCTCCGATTGAGCCGTCGAATCGTTCCTGAAGACCACGCTGAGAACAACATGCCAAATCCTTGATATTTTCGATGAATGCGTCTTTAATCTGCTCTGCGCTTGGCTGCTCTCCGCCTGCCTCGCCGGTTGCGCTTGCACATTTGCCCAAAACTTTTGCGACAGAATCAAGCGGCTTAACGAGCGGTGAATCATGCGGTTCTGCAGGAGATTCAATAGAAGCTTTTGCAACATGAACGGCACCAGCCGAATCAAGGAATGAGCGGTCAAGGTCAACGATTGTCTTTCCGCGCCATTTCATTGTGAGCTTGTTTTTGTCAGTTACGGTCGCAACAACAACAGCATTCAGGTTCTCGTCATTACAATATTTGATGAATTTATCTACATCGCCTTTGCGGACAACTACAGCCATTCGTTCCTGTGATTCAGAAATTGCAAGCTCTGTTCCGTTCAAGCCTTCGTACTTCTTTGGAACGGCGTCAAGATTGATGTCCAGTCCCGGGGCAAGCTCACCGACAGCGACAGAAACACCGCCTGCACCAAAGTCGTTTGAACGGCGAATCATGTGGCTTACTTCTGGGTTTCGGAAAAGACGCTGGATTTTTCGCTCTTCAACAGCATTTCCTTTCTGAACTTCGGCAGCCGCAGTTGTAACTGATTTTTCTGTGTGAACTTTTGATGAACCAGTAGCACCACCGATACCGTCACGGCCAGTTCCGCCGCCAAGAAGAATGATGATGTCGCCAGTCTCCGGTGTCTCACGCATAACGGTCTTGTATGGAGAAGCTGCGATTACAGCACCCAATTCCATTCGTTTTGCAACAAAGCCAGGATGATAAACTTCAGTAACCTGGCCAGTGGTCAAGCCAATCTGGTTTCCGTAAGAAGAGAAGCCCTGAGCAGCCTCACGACAAATCTTCATCTGAGGGAGTTTACCGTGCAAAGTCTCGCTCAAAGGAACTGTTGGATCGGCCGCACCAGTTACGCGCATTGACTGATAAACCCAGCTTCGTCCTGAAAGAGGGTCACGGATTGCGCCACCGATACAGGTTGCAGCACCACCGAAAGGCTCGATTTCTGTAGGGTGGTTGTGTGTTTCGTTTTTAAACTGAAGAAGCCACTGCTCGACTTCTTCTTTGCCTTCTGGAAGAGGATTTCCCTTTTCGTCAGTAGTGTAGTGAACATCGATGAAAATAGAGCAGGCATTGTTTTCCTCGCTCACTTCCATGTCATCAAGCATACCGTGCTTTCGAAGGTATTTTCCGCCGATTGTAGCCATGTCCATGAGAGTGAGAGGCTTGTCCTTTCGTTTCGCATAGATGTCTGTGTGCATGGCCTCGTAATTTTTGAGGGATTCTTTGAAAAGTTTGGCGTAAGGGCCTTTTTCGATTTTGATGTCTTTAAGAACAGTGTTGAAAGTAGTGTGACGGCAGTGGTCAGACCAGTAAGTGTCAAGAACGCGGATTTCAGTTTCGGTCGGGTCGCGCTTGATAGACTTGAAATAGTCCTGCAAGAACTGAATGTCGGCCAAGTCCATAGCAAGGCCCATCTTCTCGCGGTAAGCGTCAAGCTCTTTTTTGCCAAGAGAATTGAAACCTTCGACAGTCGGAATATCGGCAGGTACTTCAGTTTTCATTTCAAGGGTTTCAGGAATTTCAGCTTTTGCAAGGCGGGAATCGACAGGGTTAATAAGATACTTTTGAATTTTTGTGACTTCATCGGCAGAAACATTGCCGGAAAGGATGACCATTTTAGCGCATCGAACGCGCGGTGGCTCAGTTCCGACAGTGGCCGTGTTCTTCATAGACTCGCGAAGGAGCGAAAGACACTGCTCGGCACTATCCGCACGCTGGTCGTACTGACCCGGCAAATATTCCCAGATAATCACAGTGTCGGCTGGGTCTGTTGCAAGCTCAGTGTAGACAACCGAATCGCTCTGAGGCTCCGAGAAGATTCGCAGCGCCGCCATTTTTGAGACATCTTCAGAAGTGTTCTCGATGTCATAGCGGTTGAAATAACGCACTCCCTTTACAGAAGAAATGCCCAAAAATCCATTGATTTCACCCAAAATTGAGCTGGCCTCGCTCTGGAAGCCCGGCTTACGCTCTACATAAATACGAAACATGGGGATATTTTACTGTTTTTTACGGTTTATTGGAAGATAAAAGAGAAGTTAGAAGTTAGGAATATGTCTCGCATAGATGCAAGGTAAAAGCAAAGAGCGACTTCTTCCGTGCATTTCATCGGCAAAAAATTGCATCTCATCAAAAATTCATTTGCAGTTTGGTATTTCTCATGTAAAATATTGGAATCTATAAAAAGGAAGGAAAAAAAAATGAATTACATTTCTGCTGCGGTTTACATTCTGCTTGCCCTTTCCATGGCAATCGGAATAAAAATTGCTTCTCAGTCGCAGTTCAACAGGGACTCGCTCTCTATGGATGCAATGACTTGTCTCAAAGGTGTCATGGCACTTTTCGTCGTTCTTCATCACTTGTCACAGAAAAAGCTTTTTCAGGAAACAGGCACGATTTCTGTTTTTGAGCATATTGGCTTTCTTTTTGTCGGAATTTTCTTTTTCACTTCGGGTTACGGACTTTACAAAAGTTTCATTACTAAGCCAAATTATCTCCACAATTTTTTGAAGCGTCGGATTCTTCCGATTGTGATTTCCTATTATGTTATGATTGCCGTCTATGCCATTTATCATATCATTGACGGAAGTGTTTTTACGCCTGCTGAATGGGCTTTCAAGCTTTCTGGCCTTGTTCTGATTAACTCTCAGGCCTGGTTCGTCCCGGTAATTATCCTCATGTACCTTGCATTCTACTTCGTTTTCAAAAGCGAGAACCGCAGCAAATTTTGGTTTCCGATTCTGCTTGCGATAACACTCTTGCAAGGTCTTATTTTCTGCGTAATGAATCATTTTGCTTGGTATCTGGGGAATGAGCCCGGCTGGTGGTTGAAGGCAGGTGCTTTTAACAATATCCCGTGGTGGGGTGGTTTTTGTCAGCTTCCGTTTGAGGGCGAGTGGTGGGTCAATTCTACTATCGGCTTTGTTTTCGGAATCGCGCTCGCAAAGCACGAAGAGTCTTTCATGGACTGGCTTTCAAAAAAATTCCCGTTGAAGTTCATCGGAACACTTGTCGCCTTGATTCTGGTCACGGTTGTTGGGCTTTTCTGCTTGTGGAATATCGGTTATTGGACAGAATTCGACGGTACTGGCTCACTTGGATTTAAGAACAAGTTGATTTGCTATCTTGTTCAGTGCGTTCAGGTTGTCGTTACGGACATTTTTGTCGTTGTTTTGATGCGAAAAGTTTATGTGCACAACAGGTTGTATTCTTTCTTTGGAAAGAGAACTCTGGAAATGTACCTGATGCAGGAAATCGCATTGTTCGGCTGGCTTTTCCTTATTGAAAAAGACGGCGCACCAATCGTTCAGGCGAACAACTGGAACGTCGTGGCTTACTTTGCCGCAGTTTTGGCTACAGTTATTGCATCTGCTGCAATCTACAATTTTATTAACAAAACTTTGACAAAAGGGTTGAAAAAATAAAAAGAGGGGGAAAGCCTTCCCCCTGCGTCGCACTCCGTTGCGCCGACACCCCCATCTGCGGGAGTGCCCGCAACGCCCCTAATACCCCATTTCTTTTAAGGCTTTTTCTGCCTCGGAAATCTCATCATACGGCATCACTCTGTCTTTGTAGATGATGCTGTTTTCATGGGCTTTTCCGAGCAGAAGAACTATATCGTCCTTTCCTGCCATTTTGAAAGCCTGTCGGATTGCGGCGGGTCTGTCCGGTGTAATGAACAAATCCTTATCCAGCACTTTGCCAGCCTTTTCAGCACCCACGGCAATCATTTTCAAAAGCTCAACGCTGTCCTCACCGCGAGGATCTTCGTCAGTCAAAATCACAACATCGCAGAAACGTGCCGCAATTTCACCCTGAAGAGGGCGTTTTTTAAGGTCGCGCTCACCACCGCTTCCAAATAGCGAAATCATTTTGCCCGAACAGCGGCGGCGGAGAGGCGGGAAGATTGTCTCAAAGCTCGAAGGCGTGTGCGCGTAGTCCACGATAAGCTCAAAAGGCTGCCCCTTGTCGATTACGGTCATGCGGCCTTTAACCGGCGTGAGCTTTTCAACCAGGGCGGCAATTTTTTCGATTTCAGTGCCTGTCAGGCGACTTACGGCTTCGATTGCGGCCATGAGATTGTATGTGTTGAATGCGCCCGGCAAACTTGATTTTACATGGAACACTTTTGGCGGAAGAGGCTTTGAGTCCTTGCCGATTACATGTGGTTCTGTCATGTCAAAGGTAAGCCCGAAGCGAGCCGAAGCGATGTTGCGCCCGAGCAAAACCGGGATTGAATCAGGAATTTTTGGCAAAGGTGCGGCTTCTGCGCCCTCGCCCGCTGATTTTCCGGCCTTTCCTTCGGTGGTAAAGCCAAGAACTGGCTGTTTTGTTGCCTTGATGAAGTAAGTTGCGCTTGGATCCTCAAGATTTACTATTCCAAAAGAAGGAACTTTGACTTTTTTGCCTAAAATTAGCTTTTCGTGGTTGTGTTCGTCCAGCTTGCGGAAAAGGTTTGCCTTGTCGTCGCGGTACTGCTCAAAAGTTCCGTGGAATTCAAGGTGCTCCAGGGTGACGTTCATGAAAATGCCTGCGTCAAAAAGAAGGTTTCCCGTGCGGTTGAGTTTTGGCGAAAGTCCGTGGCTTGAAGTTTCGACCACGGCATATTCACAGCCGTTTTGAACCATCTCATAAAGCTGACGCTGGATAATCGTTGCTTCCGGCGTGGTCTGGTGCTGAGGATTTGCAATTGCCTCGTCGCCCAAAGAATACTGAACTGTGGAGATGAATCCCGCCTTGTGACCGGAAAGCTTCAAAAGCTGCCATACGAAAGAAACCGTAGAAGATTTTCCTTCGGTGCCTGTAACGCCGATTACGGCAAGTTTTGAAGATGGATTGTCGTAAAAAGTCGCTGCAACAGGTGCCATTACCTTGCGGGCGTTTTCAACGC
Organism: uncultured Spirochaetaceae bacterium; assembly: GCA_902785455.1. GTDB lineage: Bacteria > Spirochaetota > Spirochaetia > Treponematales > Treponemataceae > Treponema_D. The sequence goes on along the minus strand of CACZYY010000023.1, from coordinate 883 downwards.
GGATAAAGACTGGAAGATGGTTTGAATCAGAAGACGGCTCAGGCATAGCCTTCGCCGAGACTCGCTCAAAACTCTCCTCGAGAGTTTTGCCGGCTTCGCCGTCGCTCCCTACCTCAAAGACAACGGCACTTGCTCCATTCTCAATCGCCTTTGGAATAAAAACATTTCCCGTGGTGTGTGTGCCCGGAAGAGCAAAAAAGAGCGCGCCCGGCTTTACGTCGCGGCTGTCAAAAACAAGCGAGCTGATTTCGGGATTTAAAGATTTGTCTGATTCGATTGGAGTTTTTCCGTCAGAAGAAACAACAGTGTATTCAATAGAAGAAAGTGCATCAAAAAGTTTTTTAGTCATAATTCCACCCGAAAATAGTTTAGTGTTTTAGCCGAGGATTTTCAACAATTTTCAAAAACACGCTTTGCAGCCACTATGATGTCAGAAATATTCAAAAACAGCCAACGAAATTTTCACGATTGCCAAAAATATCAGGACAAATGGCGATTTTTGAACTTGTCGGATATTTCAAAAAACGGCGCGAGGGAGTGAAACGGCTTACGAAAACACTTGGTTTGTGCTGCCGCGTGAGCGGCAAACGTATATAGTTACAAGCACAAACCACGTGTAGCATGCTAGCGGGCCTTCGCAGCATAGCTGCTCGGAGAGTCACTCAAAATGCTCCACTGGAGCATTTCGCCGGCTACGCCGTCGTTCCCTAGCTTTCGACAAGCCGTTTTCACGACTGGAAGTCGTTTTTTGACGCAGCCTTTAAATCTCAAAACTCGTCCAATTAGCATATTTCGCCTTATTGTCTCAAATTGTGTCTTTCGCTAAAATGTTTCTATACACAGAAAACATTTTGCAAAAAGGATGCACTTATGATAGTTATGA